>NZ_JBITPM010000034.1:0-44093 GCF_050467905.1 Pseudalkalibacillus sp. NRS-1564
CTCTCGGGGGTTCGTATTTAATTTATCTATTAGCTATAATGGCTCTAGTTTTTAGATTTCCTTCTTTAACTACAACTTAGAAAACACCTAGACTGAAAAATGCGCGTTGATCCAAACGATGGTTCAACGGGCTACAAGTAAAACTATTTAAATCTTAAAATGCTGATTTTCGAGTAGGAGCACTTTTTCCGTCGTTTGGTGAGCTTGTTTTTTCGTATGCTCAACGAGATCATAAATGAGCGGACTGCACTTTTTAGCCCCTTTGATGAGAAGCGGTACTCCGAGAGTATCGATGCCAAGCCCTCGAGAAAGACCTCCTCCTATTGACATAACAAACGGGACGGTTGGTGACGTGTTTGAGAGGATAATCTGATCATCTACTTGAAAATGGTCAAATAGCATTAAAGTCATATCATATAAAGCGGGCACGATCAGTTTCGACGATTTTTTACCAATTGTGTAGACTTTATGGCCATCTGAATCCCGACCGTGGAAAAGGAGTCGTCCGGCGTCCTTTTTCGTTAATTTGTTAAAAAAGGGCACGGCAAGAACTTCTTCACTTGTTAAAGGAAGAGAAGAGGGCTTTAAAAGATGTAAATGAAAGGCTGCAGCTATTGATGTGGTGTGTGTCCCACCGTAGTCATGATAAATGTAAATCATATGCTCATCCCTGTAATTGAATTTACTAACAAGTATTACCTGATTAGCGGGAAACAATCCTTTGATCAACCTTTCAATTATAAAAACCGCTCAGTCAAATGACTGAACGGTTGAATGAAAAATGTTCGTTTAAGCATTAACAGACTTAGGCTGATTCCGGTTGTTTGCAACTGGAGCCTCATTCGATTGCTCGTATTCTTGTTGAGGCGCGGTCTTTTTCACAAAAAACGAAAGCACAAGCGCCACAATCGTGAGAGCAAGAATGACGAGAAATGCGATATTTACGCCATAAATATCTGGTCTTGAGATAGATGGCTGCTGCTGAGCCGTTTGAGCGGTCGTTGTCATGACCGTCACTAAAATCGCCGTTCCGACTGAAGCCGCAATCTGTCGCATTGTATTATTCATGGCAGCCCCATGTGGAATAAGGTGTTTCGGCATTTGATTCAATCCAGCCGTTGTGACCGGCATCATGACCATCGATAAACCAAACATACGAATCGCATACATTACTGTTAAGAACGTAATGGTTGTCGATGTATCGAGAAATGAGAAGCCGAGCGTTGCGCCAGTTACAATTGTTAAACCAACAATTGCAAGGAGACGCGCACCGATTTTATCAAAAATTCGTCCTGTAATCGGGGACATAAATGCTGTGATAACGGCCCCAGGAAGTAGGACAAGTCCGGACTCAAATGCGGTAAAGTCTCTCATGTTTTGCATATATAGTGGGATCAACGTTTCTGAACCAATTAATCCAAGAAACATCATCATCCCGATGATCGTCGTAATGGTGAAAATCTTATCTTTAAACACTCGAAACTCGAGCATCGGCTGTGAAAGACGTAGCTGTCTTAATATGAAAATCGTCAGCGTGACGACACCAACGATAAGAACGACGATCGTTCTCATGCTGCCCCAGCCTATGTTCCCTGCACTCGTGAACGCATAAAGCAATCCGCCGAAACCGATCGATGAAAGAATAATGGAGATCGGATCGACTTTTGGAAACGTGAGCTCTGTCACATTTTTCATAACGAAATAGGCAACTGCAATAATCATTATCGCGAGTGGCAGCATTGACCAAAAGAGTAAGCGCCATGAATAGGCAGCTGTAATCCAACCGGACAACGCGGGACCGATGGCGGGTGCAAATGAAATCACGAGCCCGATGTAACCCATCGCAGCGCCGCGTTTGTTCACTGGAAAAATCATCAGAAAGACGGTTTGCATAAGGGGCATCATAACCCCAGCACCGGCGGATTGAATAACACGCCCAATTAACAACACGCCAAAGTTCGGCGCGAATCCGCCAATCACCGTTCCCACTGAGAAAATACTCATCGCGGAAATAAAAAGCTGTCTCGTTGTAAATCGTTCAAGAAGAAAAGCACTGATCGGTATCATGATTCCATTCACAAGCATAAAGACTGTCGTCAGCCATTGTGCTGTATTCGCGGTAATGTTCATTTCCTCCATGATCGGTGGAATCGCCGTAATCATAAGAGTTTGGTTCAAAATTGTAATAAACGCTCCAGCTAGCAGAAGCGTCGCAATTAACACTTTATTATAAGGTTTAGTGGTCACGATAGGACTCCTCTCGCAATTTCTTATCATCTTCATTAGTAGTAGTTAAGTAGTTTTCCCCTCAATCAATTATCAAATTATACTCTCATCATCGTCTCGTTACAAACGTCTTGATTGTAAAAATTTCATTAAGGAGGAGGGGGGATCATTCCATATAATGGTATGATTAGGTGGAATGATTCTAGTTAGCAAATACACTTGGATTTTGGCCAATAAATCTTGAATTTAGCCAATAAAACTCCAGTGGGCAAGCCCTCGCATATTTTTTGGAGGTTCCCCCTCTCCGATCTAGAAGTCTACAGGGGTGGCTTATCTTTACGGAAGAGAGTTGCGAACTATTTTCCAGGATTTCGAGCCCATTGAGATTAAGAGAGCGTATCCTTCTAGTGGAACTTTTAGCGTAGAAGGTCTGTGGGCAGCGTTATTTAGAATACGAGATTAAATTAAAACTAATTGAGGTGACCACAATGAGGAAAGTAGAAGTTCAGGAGTTCAATGAAATTTGGCGTGAGTTGTTTTTGTTAGAAGCTCAGAAGCTTGAACGCGTATATGGCGATAATATGATTGAGGTTCATCATATTGGCAGTACGGCAGTTGAAGGGTTGAAGGCGAAGCCAGTGATCGATATCATGCCAGTTGTAAAAGATCTTAGTCTAGTGGATCAAAAAAATGAGTACATGAAAGAACTTGGATATGAAGCGCTTGGTGAAAATGGACTGACTGGCCGCCGTTTCTTTCGGAAGGGTGGAGATCAGCGCTCTCATCATGTTCATCTATATGAATTAGGAAATCCGGACATTGATCACCACCTGGCATTTCGAGACTACTTAATGGAACATCGGAGTGATCGCTTGCAATACGGACAGACAAAGGCTGAGCTTGCGATGCGTTATCCTGAGGATATGGAAGCTTATATCGATGGAAAGGATTCACTTGTAAAAGAAATAGAAGAGAAAGCGCTCGATTGGTATGTATCAAAATAAATAGGTTATTGAAAGAAAGAGAGAAAGCGAGCTAGAAAATTGGCTGCTATTCTCTCTTTTTTATGTCTATTTATTTCTAATGAAAAGACACAAATAGGTTGCATGACGAAGTGATAATGATTATCATTATAAATTAGATGCGTATGGTAAGAGCGATTTAACCAAATCTAGTAAAGGGAAGAGTGAGATGAAGAAGAGATACTTAATTAGTTTATTTATTTTATTATCCTTTGTATCCCTTTTTATTGGGGTCAAAAGCATGTCACCTCTCGAGGTGTTTAATTTTACGGATGAGCAGAGTCAGGTGTTCTGGATTAGTCGGGTTCCTCGTCTCGTTAGTATTATTATTGCCGGGGCAAGTATGAGTATTTGTGGACTTATTATGCAGCAGCTTAGTCGTAATAAGTTTGTCTCTCCAACAACGGCGGGTACGATGGATGCTGCTAGACTTGGGATTCTCGTTTCCCTTATCTTATTTTCCTCCGCTAGCTTAATGCAAAAAATGATGATTTCGTTTTTGTTCGCTTTAGCGGGTACGTTCCTTTTTATGAAGGTGCTCGATCGAGTGAAATATAAGGATGCGATCTTCATTCCACTAGTAGGGTTGATGTTTGGGAATGTCCTGGGGTCAATTACTACGTTTTTCGCGTATAAGTATGATTTAATGCAGAGCATCGGTTCATGGCTGCAGGGAGATTTCTCAGTCGTATTAAAAGGTCAGTATGAACTATTATACATAAGCGTTCCAGGACTTATCATCGCCTACATTTACGCCAATCGATTTACGATTGCTGGAATGGGTGAAGACTTCTCGGTTAATCTTGGCTTAAAGTATAAACAGATTGTTAACATCGGACTCGTTATCGTTGCTTTGGTGACAACCGTTGTCATGTTAACAGTAGGAGCCATTCCATTTCTCGGTTTGATTATCCCTAATATCGTCTCGATCATGATGGGGGATAATCTGAAAGCGAATCTGTTTCCAACTGCCATGATGGGCGCAGTATTTGTGTTAATCTGTGATATTCTTGGGCGATTGATTATTTATCCATATGAGATATCGATTGGTTTGATGGTTGGTGTAATCGGAAGTATTCTATTCATTTACTTGTTGTTAAGGAGAAGAGCTTATGTCTAAACGTATGAAAAACAGTCTCCTTTTTGTGCTCAGTCTCCTGCTCATTAGCGCGTTTCTATTGATCGACCTGGGAGGAAATGTAGGCTATATTTTGCCGAGGCGTGCAATCAAAATTGTGGCTATTATTGTAACAGGAAGTGCCATTGCATTCTCTACGGTTATCTTTCAAACAATCACAAATAATCGAATTCTAACACCTAGTATTATTGGGCTTGATTCTCTCTATATGCTCATTCAAACCGTCATTGTCTTCTTATTTGGATCAATGAACATTTTAATCTTAAATAAAAATATTAATTTTCTTTTGTCAGTTGTCTTAATGATGGTGTTTGCAAGTCTATTATTTAAGCTCCTATTTCGAAAAGAAGGACAGAATATCTACTTCCTGCTTTTAATTGGATTAATCTTCGGTACCCTATTTGGAAGTCTCTCATCGTTCATGGAAATGTTGATCGATCCGAATGAATTTCAGGTTGTACAGGACGGATGTTTGTGAGCTTCAATAATGTGAACACAGATGTCTTACTTGTATCGATTGCTGCTTTCGTCATTGTATTGGTTTATGCCTGGAAATACATAAAGTACTTGGACGTGCTATCACTAGGGCGTGATCATGCCGTGAATCTAGGCGTCGATTATGATCACATCGTGAAACGATTGTTAATTGTCATTTCGATTCTTGTATCAATTTCGACCGCACTAGTTGGCCCAATTACGTTTCTCGGACTACTCGTAGTCAATGTAGCACATGAGTTTCTTAAGACGTATCAACATAGCTATCTCATATCAGGATCAATTTTTATGAGCGTGATTGCTTTAGTCGGAGGACAGCTTATCGTCGAACGCGTTTTTACGTTCTCAACATCGATCAGCATCATTATTAATTTTATTGGCGGCGTGTACTTTATTTATCTTCTACTGAAGGAGAGGAAATCATGATTGAAATCAAAAATGTCTCAAAATCATATGGTAAGAAAAAAGTTGTTCAGAACGTCTCTCTCACTGTTCAAAAAGGGACGATCACTTCCTTCATCGGTCCAAACGGAGCAGGAAAAAGTACGCTTATTTCGATGGTGAGTCGCTTGCTTTCATGTGATGAAGGAGAAGTTTACATCGATGGGAGTAACGTTACAAAAACGAAAAGCAATGAGCTTGCAAAGAAAATCTCGATATTGAAACAATCTAATGAGCTAAACGTTCGGTTAAAAGTACGTGAATTGGTTTCATTTGGTCGTTTTCCTTATTCCCAGGGACGATTAACGAAAGAGGACTGGGCGTATGTAGATGAAGCGATTCTCTATATGGAGTTGGAAGAAATCCAAGATCAATTTATTGATCATTTAAGCGGTGGTCAGAAGCAGCGGGCTTTTATTGCCATGGTTATAGCTCAGAATACGGAATACATCATTCTTGATGAGCCGTTAAATAATCTTGATATGAAGCATTCTGTTCAAATTATGAAGGTATTAAGACGCCTGGCTGATGAATTGGGGAAAACCGTTTTAATTGTGATTCATGATATTAACTTTGCATCGGTTTACTCAGACCAAATCGTTGCGCTTAAAAATGGATCGCTAATAAGAGAAGGGCGAACCGATGAGATGATTACGACAGAAGTCCTGAAAGAAATTTATGATATGCATATTCCTATTGAACAATATGGTGATCACCGTATTGGAATTTATTTCTCATAAAATTCA
This sequence comes from Pseudalkalibacillus sp. NRS-1564, assembly GCF_050467905.1. Classification (NCBI taxonomy): domain Bacteria; kingdom Bacillati; phylum Bacillota; class Bacilli; order Caryophanales; family Fictibacillaceae; genus Pseudalkalibacillus; species Pseudalkalibacillus sp. NRS-1564. Next base: position 6,069 of record NZ_JBITPM010000034.1, read on the forward strand.
AAATCTATATTGACAAATGACACTGATAATCATTATCATTAAGTTAAATGATTCTGGTCATTCTTTTTTTATTGTAAATGATTGAGAATTGATATCAATTCTATCAACACTTCAAAAAAGAGATAAGGGGAGAAGAATAATGAGGAAATGGATTTTGGTTTTAGCTCTATCAGCTCTAGCACTAATCGTATCTGCATGCGGTACGAATAATTCTGAAGCAACAGAAGCAAATGCAGAAGCGAAGGGATCATCAGAAACAGAAGAAGTAACCGTGAAGCACGACCTTGGAGAAACAACGGTTCAAAAAAATCCTGAGAATGTTGTTGTCTTTGATTTTGGTACACTAGATACTCTCGATAAACTGGGTGTAGAGGTAGCGGGTGTTCCACAAGCTAATATTCCATCTTACCTTTCAAAATATGAATCAGATACATACGAAAACGCTGGCGGTTTGAAGGAACCAGATTTTGAACAAATCGCAGAAATGAACCCAGGGTTAATTATCATTTCAGGCAGACAGTCGGATGCCTATGAAGAATTAAGTAAGATTGCACCAACGATTTATATGGGAGTCGATACAACAGACTATATCCCTTCATTCAAAAAGAATGTCACAACGCTTGGTGAGATTTTTGGGAAAGAAGTAGAAGCGGAAGAAGAATTAGCGAAAATCGATGAAGAAATTTCATCTGTTCAGGAGCTTACATCTTCTTTAGATGAGAAAGGATTAATAACACTCGTGACTGGTGGTAAGGTAAGTGCTTACGGAGCGGGGTCAAGGTTTGGACTCATTCATGATGTGTTAGGGTTACCTGAAGCGGATGGTGATCTTGAAGCATCGACGCATGGCCAAAGCATTTCATTTGAATATATCGCAGAAAAAAATCCAGCTTACCTCTTCGTTGTTGATCGTGACGCTGTTGTAGATGGAGCAGAAACATCGGCGAAAGAAGTAATAGAAAATGAACTTGTGAAAAATACAGACGCTTATAAAAATGATCACATTGTTTATTTAGATCCAAACTACTGGTACTTATCTGGTGGCGGACTGGAGTCAGTGACAGAAATGATTAGCGAGGTTAAAAAAGGAATCGAGTAACATGAAAGCCCCCTTCGAACGTTCGAAGGGGGTTTTTTGATTAAGGCTGATACACCTTACCATCCGCATCAATGTAAACCGTATGAAGAATGGTTCGCTCAAATGAAGCGCCTTTTTTTTAGTATCACCGTTCACATCAAGCATGATGTGATAAACGCCTTCACCAGCATTTTTAATAGGAAAGGACTTTTGAGCACTCAATTTTTCCTGTGACACTTTCTTTTGTTTCGTTTTTCCATTTTTACTATATTGAATCACAATATCTCCTTCGATTGAATCTTTCACTACATTGTTTTCGTCGATATTAAGCTTCACTACTTTTGCAGAGCTTTTCAGTTGGAGCTCTTGATTTAGTTCACTTTCATAAGCAACTTGCATAACGTAACTTTCTTTCTTTGATTGCTTTACTTTTAGTTTCCATGTGCCAGATTTAGGGAGGTCTACCTTCAGTTGGTGATGAAACGCTCCTTCAAACATCGCCTCATCTTGAGATGTTTCTGTCACCGCATACGTTTTCTGATCAGGCCCTTGAAGAGTGATCACCGAATCCTCGTTTTGACTCATCCAATCGAGCGTAATGCTTTTCGTATCTTCTTCTACATCAAACTTTTCCACTTGCGTTCCCTTAAATTCACCGCCCCGAATGAGGACATTAGCTTGATCAGAAGCAGCCGTTTCATTGATAGAAGTGCGCGGGGCAAAGGCAGGGATCGACTGTGTTAAGTAAGGTTCAAATAAGTTAAGCGTAGCGCTCCCAGTTCGAATGGACGAGTGATCCCAATTCCCGATGCGAATCTCATTTCCATAGGGAAGTCTCGAACTGTTCACCGTAACGGCGCCATCATTTGAGCCATATTGTCGTAAATACAAACCGCCCCAATAGAGCGCGCCACCGAAACTCCCCCAACTAGTGCCCCCAAACGTGTAGTAAGGTGTGGATGAAATGTTCGGTTTTGCATCAGTAACGGATCGGAAATAGCTCATATAGCCGGTCTGTAGTGAATAGGTGGCGTCATTTCGATTTCCGATAATTGCAGCTAACCACCCGGCCCAGCTGCTGTGGGCAAGATCAGCTAGCTGTGAACCTTTGTGTGGGGTGGAGAGCGTAATGACTTTATCAACATATTGCTGCGCATTTGCATGAACGATGGCAGCCTGTGCATCAACCCCACCTTTACTGTGGGTAACAAGAATCACTTTCTTCCCAAAGTACGCGTTGATCTCTGCTAGTTTGCTAGCAAGCAGCTGCCCGTTGTCCCACATGTTTTTCGTAGGGTATAAATCAATGAAAGCTGTTTGGTAGTTCTTGCTGTATGTAAGTTCATCCATATCGTTTTGATCAATCCAAGTGTTTGAAGAGCTGTTTAAGCCGTGGACAAATACGAGTGGAAGAGAGCCAGGCTTGACGGTAGTGGGTTCATCTCCAATGTACCATTCGCCGGGTGTACCAGTTGCATCACCTTTTCCTATAATGCCGGCTTGTGCGTCGTGAGCGAAAGGGGGAGCGAGCAAGAAGATCATCACCAATAGTGACACCAACCATTTCTTCATAAAACCCTCCTATTTGAAATGAGTCTTATACCACTTCAACCATAAGAATATTCAGTTTATTAAACAAGGAGCGTTTTCACTAACTTACTTAGTTGGAGTATAGGTCAATAGAACGGCAATCGCTGTTCATTCGACGAGTTTCTATGAAGTTCTTACAAGTGTTTCCTCTCTCATTGAAAAGCTGTGTCAAAGGTACTATAACAACGTTCCACAAAAAAACGATCCAGACCTTTAAGTGTCTGAACCGTCCATTCTTTCGTTTCTACTCATTATCTTTTTCAAGACCATTCTTTTCAATAATATTATCAGAAAGGCGGAGTTGCTCTGTTACGTTTTCAATTTGATCATCACATTTCCTAAGCGATACTTTTTCTTCCGTAGAAACGTTATAGCACGTTCCGTTTCCAGCATCTTTGGTTAAATTAGCTTCGTAATAATAATCACGATATCGGAAAGACCCATCTCGAAATGCAGTGAGGTTGGGCTGATCATCAAGAAGAGAATTTCCCATCATATACGGCATTTCCATATTTAACATGTCGACAATTGTTGGGGCGATATCGATTTGCCCGCCGTTTTCTTTGATCACCTGGCCACTACCTTCATTCGGTTTCTTAATGAAAAGGGGTACTTGACGATCGAGTTCAAAAGCGTCTACGGCGCTTTCAACATTGGCTTCCTTTCTCATCTCGCTGCCTTCGTTCGTCAGTCCGCTATCATGGTCACCATAGAAGATCACGAGGGAGTCTTCCCACATCCCTTTCTTCTTCAACTCATCAACCATTAACCCAATGGCCTGATCGACATAATAAACAGTTTGATAGTACCGTTTTAACATAGGATCATCATATCCCGATAAATCCAGCTCTCTTTCTTCTTCCGGAATTTCATATGGCGTGTGACTTGTTAATGCCACCATGAACGCAAAGTAAGGTTCTTTTAACGTTTCCATATGTTCAATAGAGGTGGTCAGAAAGTTTTTATCATTTAAAGCCATGCCGATTTTTTTCTGATTAGGGTAATCTTTGTTGCTGAAGAATTGATTAAATCCGATATTCTCATACACTTTGTCGCGATTCCAAAATCCTTTGTCATACGCATGCATGGCTGCTGTGTCATAGCCATTTTCTTTCAGTAGCTCCGGTAATGATCCAAATTCATTTTCCGGAAAACGTGTATAAACGGATCCCGATTTCAAGGGGTAGAGGGACGTATTTGTTATAAATTCAGCATCAGATGTCCTTCCCTCGTGTGTTTGGTGATAAAACGAAGAGAAGTACAGCGTTTCTTCTTTTAGCTGATTTAAGTTGGGGGTCAGTTCTTTCCCGTTGATTTTCTGCCCAATGAGCGATCCTTGAAACGATTCCAATTGAACCAAAAGGATATTAGGTTTCTTAACGGAACCATCTTTGTTTTCTGCAGCGTTTTTCTCTAGCATTCTTTGTTGCGTTGCGGTTAGATCCTCTTCAGAGTTAAGCACCGCCATTACACCTCTCCAAAGATCAACACCGTGATAGCCCCAGAAACCAAGGTGATAGTAGTCCCGCATATCTGAGACGGATTGATTTGGCGACTGATCTTCTTTAACAGCGCTAAAAATTAACGGTGACGCAAACAGAACGACTCCGATTAGAAATGTGGCACTTGCTGTTACTCTTCGTTTTTTCTTCGTTACTTCAAATGGTTTCTTTCTCGTGAAAAAGAGTACCAATAGAAAGATCACAACATCAGCGAAAAGGAAAAAGTCTTGAAAGCGAATCAGCGCCATAAAACCACCGCCGACATCACTCATTTGAAGCATTTGTGAAAAGAGTGAGACGGACAGCATATCTTCAAAGTATCGGTAGTACCAGAGATCGGATATAAGAAGAAGACTATGTAAAAACAACAGTGTCAGCCATATCCATCGCCGTTTCTTCCATTGAATCAGAAGTGTCCAGCTAGATAAAAGTAACATGCCGGCAAGATTCATAAGGAGAAAATCCAATGGAAAAGCTGTATTTGTATAAAAGCTAAATAGTACAAATTTTAGAACGGCGAGAAATAAATAGAAAGCATAGCCGAAAAATATCATGGGATCCTCCTAACGTCTGTCATCATTGTCGACTAATCTTTACCCAAAAATGCATGAGGAGGAACGTTAGAATGTGCTATAAGTGTATTTTTTCCATCGAGTGTAAGGAGCATGCGTCTTTTGAGGAGATTTTGAATCTGAATGTAGAGCTTTAATATGCCCTGGCTTGTTTACCCTCTGCCTCATACTGGGAATACCCTTCAAAAAGGAGTGGTACCGATGGCATTTGACTATGATCTTGATTTTGACAATATTAATTTTCGAGAGCAGCCTGAAAAATACCGCGTTGGACGCGGTGAGCAGGGGGTTCTGATGATAGAACCTTATAAAAGTGAGATCCTTCCACACTGGCGCTTTAAAACGCCTGATATTGCGAAGAAGTCTTCTGAAAAAATCTATCAAATGTTTCGAGACTACCAGGAAAATGATGATTTCGTAGGGATGGATATGGCGCGCAAATTTATTCAGATGGGCTATACAAGAGCTCGTCGCTATGCGAATTATAAAGGCGGCAAGAAATACGACAGCGACGGTGAGGTGAACGAGCGGGATATTGATGAGGAAAAAGCCGAATCAGCGAGGATTTTTGAAGAGAAGTGGAAGGTTGTCCGTACAGATGAAGCTTATTTAGAGAAGAAGAAGGAGCATCAGAAGAAGTACGGCTGATCCGAGCGATTACAGTGGTTTCGCGGAATTAATTTAAATATCGCGGAAAAACCGGTGTAATTCGCGGAATTAATGAGAAAAGCGCGGAATAAATTTGATTTTCGCGGAAATCTCCCCTTATAGGGGGCTTTATTATGATCTCTCTACTTATTAAGTATTGATATAGGTAATTGCTGAATGCAATGATAATAAGAAAGCCACGTCCTCAGGACGTGGCTTTTTGGTCGTTATCGTCTTAATTTCTGTAGTAAATGAAGAATCTCAATATATAACCATACGAGCGTAACCATTAGCCCGAATGCGCCATACCATTCCAGGTGCTTTGGTGCACCGCGGTTTGCGCCGTTTTCGATAAAATCAAAATCAAGTACGAGGTTGAGCGCAGCGATGGCAACAATGAATAGACTAATGCCAATTCCAACGACGCCGTTTGAGTGTAAATAAGGAACGTTGGCGTTTAAGAAGAGATTCAGTCCAAGGTCAATTATATATACAACAAAGATCGCGAGCGTTGCGGATACGATCATTAACCGGAAGTTTTTTGTAACCTTTATAATGCGAGCAGCATAAAGGAAAAGTAGTACGCCCATGACTGAGAAAGTTAAAGCTGCGGCCTGAATAACGATTCCGGGATATCTGGCTTCAAGAATCGCGGATAAACCACCAATCGCAAACCCTTCAAGCGTGGCGTAGATTGGACCAGTGATCGGTGCGGCACGATGAAAGAATGCTGTAATCAGTGCAAAGATCAGTCCACCGATCGCACCAATGACCATCATCGTATACACATCTTCTCCCTGAGCATAGCGGTACCAGGTATAGATGGATGAACCGAGTAAAAAGAGGAATAAGAAGAACGTTTTCGCTACCGTTCCTCCAATTGTCATCGCCTCTCCTTGATCACGTGTTTTGTTAAAGGTATTATTTTTTAAAACGGGATTTCCGCTTCGCATCATGTATACTTCATCCTTTTCGTAAGAGTAGATTCATTCTAATAGATATGTTCCCAATTTTAATTCTAATCTAACTTACGATTAAAGAGCTGAGAAAGTTTCAGGTAGTATTTTCCTCATGAGAATGTGAGGGATACCATCTTCCATAAAAACATCTGACTTTGTTTCGTAACCAAGCTTATGATAAAAGCCCTCTGCCTGTACCTGGCCATGTAGCTTTACATTCGTAATGCTTTTCTTGAAGGCAAGCTCTTCAAGTTTATGTACGATTAAATTACCAATCCCAAGCTTGCGGTGTGACTGTAAAATACAAATACGTTCAAATTTCCCCACGCCGTCAACGATGCTCCATCTAGCCGTGCCCACTGCTTTTTCTTCATCAAGAACGAGAATATGTTCGGCTGTATCAAGTGAATCAAATTCGTCATACTCTTCATCCTCTGGCGTGCCTTGTTCGTCGATAAAAACTTCTTTACGTATCTTAAAGGCTTCCTTTAATGCTTCTTCTGTTTCTATTCTTACTGCAATCATTCGTTAATAGCCTCCTATTTCCAACCTATTGTATAGATTGAGTATAATCATTTTCTATAATATCTGTAAACGAAGACGTTATGTTGATTTCTCGATTTTTGCTCAAACCGATCGATGATTTGAACCGGGTAGAGCAAACTATAAGAATATGTATAAATCTAATCAAATTCGTGCATTCCTTATATGAGGAGTGATCGAAAATGCTATTTAACATTGTTGCTGCGTTTGTAATTCCCTGGATCGCTGGAATTTATCTTGTGAGAAAAGATTTTACGCTTTTTCTTCTGATTGCCCCTTTTGCAGCCTTTGTAGCGATTATTTTTGATGTGCTTGGAATACATTTTGATTTCTGGCGCATTGACCCTGAATATGAAATGGAAACCATTGCAGCGATGCCGATGTATTTTGGCATTTATCCGATTCTAGCAGGCTTTTTGTTTCTGACCATTAAACGAACATCCTTTCATCCTTTCGTCATTATCCTACTTTTTTCTTTGATCACGACGATCATTGAAGGGATTGGTGTATGGATAAACCTTGTTCACTATTCTAACGGGTGGACGATCTACTGGACATATGTTTCATACTTGCTTGCTTATCTTGTGTGCTATGGATATTTTTTAATATTAAAAAGGCACGTGCCGATATAATGAAACCAAAAGCCCTTCCTACAAAATAGGAGGGGCTTTTGATTTAAGCTAGAGGTTACTACAATTAGAGCTGAACTTTAAGTTCTTCGAGTCCGCGTAGCAGGAACATATTGCGCCATTTTGCATCCTCAGGAGTTCCTGCTAATTGAATCGAAGGGAAAGCAGAAAGTAATTTTTGATAAGCAATCTTTCCTTCTAACCTTGCTAGTGGAGCACCAAGGCAGAAGTGGATGCCATAGCCAAATGCGATGTGAGGATTTGGTTTACGAGTAATATCAAACTTATTCGGATTGTCGAATTTCTTCTCATCGCGGTTAGCAGATGAGATGGAGGCGAGGATCATATCTCCTTTTGTTAATTGAACGCCTTTGAATTCAAAATCTTCTTCTGCCCAGCGAGCGGTCGAGAAATCGACGGGACTATAATAACGAAGCGCTTCTTCAATGGCGCTCTCTGTTAAAGAAAAGTCGCTTTGTAACAGCTCGAGCTGATCTCGATGTTCGAAGAGAGCGAGCATACCGTTGCCAATTAAGTTAACAGTCGTTTCATGACCGGCAATAATGAGTAGAAAAACCATTGAATAGAGCTCATCCGAACTTAACTTTTCTCCATCTTCTTCATGTTTAATAAGGTTTGAAATCAAGTCATCTTGTGGATCAGCTTTTCTTTTGTTAAAGAGAGTTGTAAGATATTCGGTAAACTCCTGAACATCCTGCATGAATTCGCCTTCCATATTGTCGGAAGCGGAGACGATGGAGTTGGACCATTTTCTGAACTTATCTCGATCTTCTGTTGGTACACCAAGCAATTCCGAGATGACGATAATTGGTAGAGGAAAAGCAAAATCGTCAATTAGGTCCACGACATCATTCTTTTGCTTCATTTCTTCAATTAATTGATCAGCAATGGCTTCTATACGGGGAGCTAGTTGTTTAATCGCTTTAGGGTTAAAACCAGGCTGAACAAGTTTTCGTAACCGCGTGTGATCTGGTGGATCAACATCTAGCATCATATGATGAAAAATCTTCGTTTCCATTGGCTCGTCTTCCATACGAGCGCTTTTTGAGAAGAGTTTTGATTGGTCTTTAATAAAGGAAGGACGTTTTAGCAGCTCAAGAACATCATCATAAGATGTGACGATCCACGTATTGTTACCATTGGAGTTTCCAATGGACGTAATCGGCTCATTTTGGCGCAAGTTTTCGTAGAAAGCATATGCCCCTTTTTTAAAGTTGGATTGATAGACAGATTCAACGGATTGCATACAATGTTCCTCCTTTATTGTTTTAAACCATTAGACTGACTGGTCAGTCAATATGGTTAGTATAGATGAAAAACTAAGAATTCTCAATAAACAGTAAGAAGTGTCACACGATCCTCAGATTTCATAGAGAAGACGTTTTCATTATGGCGAATTAGGAACAAGTAGAACCAGGAACTGGTTGAGGGATAAAACCAGTCTTACAATTTAGCTATATTGTGAAACACTGACCATTAGATTTGAATTGAGAACTATGGAAAAAAAACTTTTGTAGGAATGCTCATTTCCTTTCTGAACGAACCTATAAAAGGAAGTAAACCCAAAGAAAACCAATTATTGTGTCGGCTACGAAAGTTTCCAATCAAAAATTGTAAAAATTCAGTTTTTCTTATTGGAACAAAGGCTTAAGAGTGATAGGTTAAAGGATAAGGGAGAGATGCTCCTCTCTTCTCTCATCCAAGAGAGGAAGTGGCCGAAGCTCGATGAGTCAACAGCTATTAAGCAAGTATACAAAGATTATGTATCAAGCAATGGTAGCCATTCAATTCATTAGGCAGCATCAGAAAAAGACATGTGACATAAGACAAATCTCCATATTAACCGGCTTTTCAGAAGAGGCCATATTGGAGGCGATGGAGTTTGGGGATCTTGATCAGAAAAATCGGCACGAGGAAGCTCTTTAACAAACGATCAGGATGAGGAAGAGAATGAGCGTCCTCCTATTATGGGAATGAATGTTTTATTTCATCACAGTATAAGATAATGATAAAAAGAGTTACAATCAAGTTTTGATTGTAACTTTTTTACTGCCATAGAGGTGAGTTATATGACAGCACAAGTTCTTTCCACGAATCGACTGATCTTAAGAAAAATGAGGGAGAAGGATGTTGATTACCTTTTAGAGATTTTTTCTGATAAGGAAGCAATGAGGTACTATCCTGCATGTAAAAGTAGAGAAGATACGATGAAATGGGTGGAATGGACGCTGCATCAATACAGTGTTTATGGTTTTGGCATGTGGATCGTTGAAGAGAAAAGAAGTGGCTGTTTTCTTGGGCAATGTGGGCTTGTACTTCAAAAAATGGACGGCTGTGTTGAAGTTGAGATCGGTTATCTTTTTGCTAGAAGGAATTGGGGAAATGGTTATGCAACGGAAGCCGCGATGGCTTGTAAGAAATATGGTTTTGAGCAAATAGGTCTTTCGAAGCTAATTTCATTAATTGATCCTGAGAACAAAGCTTCTATCAAAGTGGCAAAACGGATTGGGATGTCCTATGAGAAAACGATTCGTAAATGGGATAAAAAGCTTGATCTATATGCCTGTATTCCGAAAGTGGAAGAAAGGTGAGTCATCTATAACAAAGAAAATGCTTCATTATCAATAGAAAAGAATAAGATTACACATTTTGTAAAGAGGAATTAGAAGGAAAGATAAAGAATATTTACTATGACAACCTTACTAATCATTAGAAAAGTGGTGGCAATGACGATGATCCTAACTGCAAAGAGCTTCCTACTAAACTTATTACTCGTTTTTGCACCGTTAAGTATTATTCAGATTCTTTATCTACTGAAGCAAACTTCCTTTTTAAAACGATCATCAGGTTGGTTGCTTGCGATATTTCCCCTCCTTTCCGTTATTCTCTGTATGATGTATCCCATTGTGATTAACGAAAATTTTATATTAGATTTTAGAAGGATCCCTTTTATTCTTGGTGCTTTGTATGGCGGGAAATGGGTGTCGCTTATCTATTTATTCGTTTTATTAAGCTATCGTTTTATGCTTGGAGGTAGCGGTTTTTATCCTACATTGCTTTCATTTTCACTCGTTGCGATATTCACTTCACTAGTATCAAAACACTTTCTTAAATTGGACCTCAAATGGAAGTTAGCGGTTGCTGCTGGGTTAGATGCTTGTCTTGGGAGTATATCAACTGGAGTGTCGCTTGTTTTTTTTTGAGTCGCAAATAAACATAGAAACTTGGATATTATTCAATTTCGTTAGTTTAACTGGTGTCGTTCTAGCAACGCTTATTTATGAAGTATTTATGAACCAATTTAAATTGCTTCATTCGGTAATGGAAAGCCAGAAGTTAGAGGTGGCGAGTCACCTTGCCGCAAGCATCTCACACGAAGTGCGCAACCCCTTAACCGTTAGTCGCGGTTTTCTCCAAATGATCAACAGTGACTTAGAAGATAAGAAAACGAAGGGGTACATGGAGCTTGCTATTGATGAGCTTGATCGAGCAACAGAAATTATTAATGATTATTTAACCTTCGCCAAACCTTTTCCAGAAAAGGTAGAGAAAATAAATGTAAAAAGTGAACTTGAGCAAAGCCTTAGCGTCATTCAGCCTCTTGCTACAATGTCGGATGTGACCATTAACTCAAAAATTGATATATCCCCCACTTATATTCAATCAGAAAAGCGTAAATTTCAGCAGTGTCTGCTAAATATTTTAAAAAATGCCATTGAAGCGATGCCGGATGGAGGAGAATTAACTGTTGATGCTTTACATAAAGGTTTTGAATTAAAAGTTAGCATATCTGACACTGGCATTGGTATGTCGGAAGAGCAGATAGTAAGAATGGGGGAGCCTTTTTTCACTACTAAAGAAAAAGGGACAGGGTTAGGGATGATGGTCTCGCATAGCATTATGAAGGCCATGAACGGGGAGATCATTTATGAAAGCTCCCCTAATAAAGGGACAACCGTTATCCTTCTTTTTAAAATAGAAAAATGAAGGGCATAATTGATGCGTCTTCATTCTTTTGGTGGCAAATAGGAAGGTTTCGTTAATGAACAAGAAGGCGCTGGAATCGATGGAGCATAGTGGCTAAGATGAGCTAGGAAATAACAGCTTTCAGGAAAATGATGTTCAAGAAATCGTAATGTCGTATTGTTTAGAACTTCATCGATTTTATAAAGAGACATCACTTCTTCAACAAGAGCGTTTAAATCTTGAATCGAATGTGCGACTTCATCTGCAAATCGTTGCTGAGCTCGAAAGCCAGTTGGTGTAAATCGAAGAAAACCGCGCATGGCTCTGTTTTTTGAGATATACACACGAAATTGGTTTTGAATATTCTGGGCTTTCGTGATGAATTCGACTTCAATCGGATCGAGAATATCAATTAATAGCGAGGCGTGGCCAACTTGATCAGTTAACCATAAGTCCATTAAGTCGAGAAGAGAAAGAGGGGGCGGCACCTTTCCTTCGATGTAGAAAGTAAGCAGACGCAAATATTCTTCATTCTCATCTAGCGTTCCATTAAAGTAAGATGGACTTAGGTTAATGTTGATTTCGTTCCGAATTCTAAGCCGTTGTATCGTGCCTTCGAAATTGAAATAGGCCCTTGCCAGGTGATAAGCTTTACGTGAAAAGGAAATCATAGCGTCAGAGCTTGCAGGTTCGTCACGCTTAAGAGGTGTGAGTTGCTCGCGAAGCTCTTCGAAGGCCATAGCAAACTGATTCGCTTCATTCACAAATTTATGTTCCGACGGTGATAAGTAATCACGTATAAAGATCGCGTGATCAGAAAGAATTTCAATCCAGAAATGATGTTCCTGCCATGGAGTAAGTGGTGTCTGGACCAAGTGGGGTGCCTCCTTTGGGCGTAGTCTTTTAGTTAAAAGTATGAAGCATAGCTCAGGTTATACCATTGAACGCTCTTTCTGATTCAACATTTAATGAATGATTTTGTTGTAATTGAAACTAATTCGCTTTGAATACGTAAAGAATAGTAAGTAACAAAATGAATGGAGAGTGCCGTATGAAGAAAATCTACAAATCAACGACGAATAAAAAATTAGCGGGTGTTTTAGGCGGATTAAGTGAGGTTATGAATGTAGACGCTAATATATTAAGGATTGCTTACATCGCACTAACGCTCTTAACATCTGGAATCTTTGTACTAGTTTACTTTGGAGCTGCTCTTATGCTCCCTTCAGATCAGGATGTTAAGTTTAAAGATTAACAAGAAGGATGCTTACGTTAGTATTGCTGTTGGAGGTTTAAATGAAGAAAAACGGTTTTTATTACATCGTGGGGATGATTAGTTCTTTCGTAATATTTTGTTCTGGACTCTTTTCCTTGTTTGGATGGATCGACTTATTCTCAAACCTTCTTTCTGCGATTTTTGCAGTGATGGGTTTTCTAGGTGTTCTTACAAATACCATGCAGCTGAAGATGGTTTTGAAAGAAAGTTATACTAATCAGCACTAAGGTGAATTGGTTTTATGACAACGACCATTATTCTTTTATTGTGTAAGGGCTTAGCAACTATGCTAAGCCCTTTTGTAGTTGAAGATTGCACGTGAAATGAACATAATGAAGAGAATGAATGATAACTAATTCTGGTTCATTTAATTCATCACAACACGTTAACGATTAGGAGGGAATGGAGCATGGATCATAAGTTTACAATTGGCCAGATGTCAAAACTCCATGATATTCCTGTAAAAACACTTAGATATTACGATGAAATTGGGCTTTTCAAGCCATTTCAAGTCGATAATCAGACAGGTTATCGCTATTATTGTTTAGAACAATTTAAAAAATTGGACATGATTTGGTATTTGAAAAAGATGGGCATTCCGTTAAAAGAAATAAAGAAAAAAGTAGAGCATAGCACCGTTGATGAATTTATTGAAATACTATCTGAATATGAACGAATTAATGATGAGAAAATCAATGAATTAGTAAAGATGAAGAAGCATTTGAAAACGAAGATATTGGATTTAAAGCAATCGAGGGATATTCATTTCATTGGTGAACCGCAAATTCGTACACTCCCTCACCGTTATCTATTAGCCATTCAGGGGCTGTTCCATACGCTAGATGATATTGAAAGCGTGCTACGCGGTTTAAAAAAGGAAATTGATCATGTTACTCCAATTATGGTTGGGAAAGTAGGGTTTATTTTATCTGTGGATCATATGAAAACACGAGAAACGATGGAATATGACGGATTGTTTATTTTAATTGAAGATGATAGTGAAATAGATCAACAAAAGATTATGACACTTGAAGAGGGGGAGTATGCGAGTGTTTATATGAGAGAAGGGAGAGAGAAAGATAATGCTTATTATCATACCCTATTGAACTTCGTATCTGAACAGGGTTATGAGCCAGATGGACCTTTTTTCATTCGACAAATTGTAGACTCGTTTATCTCACATAAAGAGAATGAACGTTTGCGAGAGATCCAAATAAAAGTACGAGCTGTAGGAGAGAAGAAGTCCTTCCTAAAATAGAAGACACCTCTTATTTTTTTCTTTTGTCCACCTATCCTTAATATATATGTTCGGAAAATATAGCTTGTATAACTAATGGTGTTAATTATACTTAAACTAACACCATTAGTTTAAGGGGGAGAATAAGACATGAGAATAATAAAGGAACAAACCGTCTATCAGCTTTCTTTCATGGCCAATTGGTTCCCTGTTAATTGTTATTTCGTTGAAGAAGAGGAGAGCTTAACGTTAATCGATGCAGCCCTTTCTTTTAGTAAAAACGCTATTCTAAAGGCGGCCGCTCAAATTGGGAAGCCGATCAACCGCATCATTATTACACATGCACATACGGATCATATGGGAGCACTTGATGGGTTAAAGGCAAGTCTTCCTCATGCGGAAATTCTTCTTCCTCAAAGAGAGTTAAAATTGTTAAACGGTGATTCATCACTCGAGCCTGGTGAAGGAGATCTTCCAGTGAAGGGTGGCGTACCTAGAAACAGTAAGACGCAGCCAGATGTTCTTCTTAAAGAAGGAGATATGGTTGGCTCACTGATCGCGATTGAGGCTCCGGGACACACGCCTGGCATGATGGCTTTTATAGATAAACGAAATCAAATACTAATAGCCGCAGATGCGCTCCAAACGAAGGGAGGCATAGCGATAGCTGGTGATTTGCGCTGGCGGTTTCCATTTCCTGCTCTGGCTACGTGGGACAAGGAGCGTGCGATTGCCACAGTGGAAAAGCTAGCTTCGTTTAACCCATCCGTTATTGGTGTGGGGCATGGAGATTTTCTATATGAACCAGAAGCGTTGAAAAACGCTATCCTTCAAGCAAAAAAGCGGGTGAAGGGATAAGTGAAAATCACAAAGGATATCGTGATTCAAGAAGCACTCGACATTGCAGAGCGAGAAAGTTATTCAAAGGTAACGATGGCAACCATTGCTCGTCGTCTATCGATAAAATCTCCTTCACTTTATAACCATTTCGATGGCTTAAATGACATCAAAAATGGTATGGCCGTTTCAGCGTTGAACCAGTTTTTCAATTGGTTGTCAGAGAAGACTGAACACCAGACGGAAGGGAGAGAAAGCATTCTAGCCTTAACAGAGGCGTACATAACCTTTGCACTTCAGCACCCAGGTTTGTATGAAGCTACGTTAATGGCGGCGAATCCTCTTCAGTCTGACGTCCAAGAAGCTGGAGAAGCGATTGTCACCTTAACGATGGAGGCGTTTGAGCCATATCACTTGTCAGAAATGGAAAGAATCCATATCGTCCGAGGGCTTCGGAGCTTTCTACATGGCATGGTTGATTTGTATCGTAAAGGCAGTTTTCAGCGACCCATTGCGTTGGAAGAATCTTACCGGATAATTGTTGAGACCTATTTGAGTGGATTAGTAAATCAGAGAACAATAGAATGAGAAAGCATCATAAAAGGAGAAGACCGTGAGACGGCTTTCTCCTTTTTAGTATGATTTAATTGTGTTAAGAAGGTGTTGCCTCAGCTGAAATGGCCTGCGCCAGGTTTGAAGTGATGCGAATTTCACCGAAGTCGATGCCTAGTTGAACGGCGGTTTGAGCAATTTCGGGACGAATACCAGATAGTGTAGCAGTAACACCAATTAATTTAAGCCCAGTAATCAGCTGGAAAATTTGTTGAGCTACCCGTGTATCGACGAGATACACGCCAGATAAGTCTATGAAAAGGTGATCGACTCGTTTACTTGTACACCCTTCAAGCGTGTTCTCGAAAATGGCCGATGCTCGATCGGAGTCAATGTCACCGACTGGCGGCAGGAGAGCTTTTCCGTTAGGCAGGTCAATCAAAGGGGAGCTTAGTTCATTAATCGTTTGTTGTTGTTCTTCAATACGGGCGTTCAAATGATTTGATTTTTCTTCAACGACGCGGGTCATGAGCACATCAATGGCTTCAATCACAGCATACTTCCAGATATCAATACTTTTCTGTGAGACAAGATCTTCTGCTTCTTTTATATACAGATCAATGAAGTCCATATATTGCTCGCGTACGCGCAGAAATTCCCTCATAATCAGATGAGTGGGAGTGTTCAAATGTTCAGGATCACGTCCAATTTCTCGTACCCAGTCTTCGAATTCCTCAAAGAATTCGTCTTTCTTCATAATGAAGATTTTGCACAAATGTAGGTGGAATTCAAAATTCTGAGCTTTAAGTCCTTTAATGACTTCTGGATCAGTAGAAGAATAAACACCAGTTCCACTTTTATCAAGTGATGCATACCAATCTTCTGTTAATTGTTCTGCTTTATTTAATAAAAATTGATAAAGTTCTTTGTTTCTTTGCATGAATAAGTGCTCCTCTCGATCCTTTATAATTGTTTCGTTTATTTGGACGGTAAATCGTTGTGCTCACTCTATCTGTAGCAAAATGAGAAATTTCCTTCTTTGTATTCATTATACCAAGCTTTCACCTGATCAACGATTGGATTTACTTATCTAGTTTAAACTATTTCTTAGATTGTCTCAGGAAATAGAAAGATACTCTCTTATAATAGAACATAAAAGGAGTACCTTTTGATGAAGCTCTGTTTTTATTTAATAGTAATTGTTGAATTATGAGACGCTAGAACGATGAGTATTGGTAAGCTTGAGGCAAAGTTTGGTTATGGCTATGGAGAGGTGTTTTTCATTACTAAGTAGTCTAGGCGAGGTCCAAATCTGAGTGAAAAGCTTCGTGATTATTTCTTCGTGATCAGATCGAGGAGTGTCACTATTGCATAGGATGCGAGAGACATGGTGAATATATGTATCATACAATTCATTCAATGAACTTCTGTCTTTGGAAATAAGCTTTTGAATGAGTTGATTTTGGCTCTGCATGTTTTAGCTCCTTAAAATAATAGTCATAATTTTGTAATTCCACTGCAACAATTATTTCAAACTCTAAATTCTTGAATTCGAGATATATAATGTGCGATTTATGTTTAATAGAGAGTTTATTTTACGGAATTTTCTTGAAATGACAGACAACTATTTGATATAGTGAATGCGGAGATGTATGGAGAGGGGATCATGAACATGTGTGGACAAATCCTGTAATGGTTTAGATTTATTGATAATCCTATTTAAGTAGGGATAGGTATGTCAATGGAACCTATACAGGGGACACCGCGTTCATGATTGATAAATGATCAGGACAGGGCCTTAGGCTGCTGTCCTTTTTCGAATCATCTCCTTTCACATTGGTCAGGTGTTCCTCATAAGGAGGAAATTAAATGAATAACCAAAGGAATCGCATTGCCATTGTTACAGGCGTTAGCCGTCCGAACGGGATTGGTGCTAGCATATGTCGTGAGCTTGCTAGGAAGGGCCATGATATTTTCTTTACTCATTATTTGAAGTATGACGTTAGCACAGGTTATAAGGATGCTACCGAGACGTTCCCAGTCATCTTTAAAAAAGAGCTGCAGGAAATGGGCGTTATAGCTGAAGAAATGGAACTGGATTTAAGTGAGCCTAATGCATCAGAGGACCTTATAGCACAAGTGAAGAAAATGACCGGAGAGCTAGCGATTCTAGTGAACAATGCGACCCATTGTGTAGAAGTGGATCATGATGAATTATCAGCGGAAATCATTGATCAGCACTGTGCTGTTAACGTAAGAGGAACGTGCATGCTGGCTGTTACTTTTGCGAAGCATTTAAAGAAGCAACAAGCGGAAGGCAGAATCATTAACTTTGTTTCTGGGCAGGACAAAAGCCCACAGCCTGGCAATCTTGCCTATATTACGACAAAAGGAGCGATCTCAGCTTTCACGACATCGCTCTCAACTGAGCTTGCTCCTTACAACATCACAGTGAATGCCATTGATCCTGGACCAACTGATTCAGGGTGGATGGATGATGAACTCCAAACTTTTCTAAAGCCGAAGTTTCCGACAGGACGTATCGGCACGCCTGATGATGCGGCGAGACTGGTTGGTTTTCTAGCGAGTCATGAAGCAAGGTGGATTACAGGACAAATTATTCATTCAGATGGCGGCTTTCGAGACTAACGTTTTTGAGATTATCAAAAAGCGTGCTGACAACAAGTCAGCACGCTTTTCATTAGAATAATACATAGGATACAACAACATATAATAACGCCATCACAAGCGAAGGAGCAGCATAGCGCCACTGACTTCGGAGTGTTTGTGGACGTAGAAGCAAGTACATAATCACGATCGTCATTAACAAACCAAGTCCTGCAATGAAGATGTGAGACAGATCAACTGCAGCTAGAATCGGTCCTTTTCGATAGAGAACATCAGTTAGGGCTAATAGCTGAATGTTAAAGAGATTGCTTCCAAGAATCGAGCCAATCGCCATATTGTAGTTTGCTAGTTTGAAAGCAGCAAGCACTGTGACAAGTTCTGGTAAAGAGGTTGAAGCAGCAATGAGAAAGCTACCGACAAAGCTTGCATTCATACCCGTTGCCTCAGCTAGTCTGTCTCCAGCAATCGATAAAATACTTCCTGATACGAATACAATGAGTGCTGCGACGATAAAGCCAATGACGGCAGTGCGAAGAGAGTAATCTTTTGTAGGGACGTCATCTTGCTCCCCATCGTCGCTTGAAATGTATCTCATTGATAAGACATACAATAATACAATGACAATCATTTCAACCCCGACACCAAATATGGAAATCGTTCCTGGAATTAACAGAGAGACGATTAAAATGACGAGGAAAAGGAGACCGACGAGGGCAGATGGGACATTTGCCTTCGTGTTTACCTTCTGAAACAATCTCCGTCGTCTATAAATTAAGTCTACTACAGCTAAAATTAAAAGGTTAAAAACGTTACTTCCAAGCATGTTACCGACTGCGATATCAGGATTATCGATATACACAGCTGTTAAACTTGTTGTTAATTCTGGAAGTGACGTGGCTCCCGCAATTAAGAATGTTCCTACAACAGCTCCACTTAATGAAGACTTCTTACTAATAACATCACCGAACTGATTCAGGTAAATAGCGGCACCGACAACTACGGCAGCTGCAAGAAGAAAGATAAGAATGATCATGTGTAACTCCTCTCCGCCAGCGCATACAAAAAACCCTGGCACAACAAAATTGTACCAAGGTCTTGCGTACTAAATAGCTTAGCCCGATGAACCAGGTATCGTAATACCGTATTGATGATTCATCAGCCGTTACCGGTCGCTACTCCCCTTGTTACTTTAACTATAGCTCGGTTTAAATTTAAAGTCAACGAGAAGGATTGAACATTGTGTGAGTTTAATAGTAAAAGAAGGGAGGCAGTTAGGATGAATCTAAATTTGTTAGTGATTGGTATTTTAATTCTGATTGTTTCTTATTTGGTAGGCGTAATGAAACAAACGTGGTTATTAGCTGGATTTAATGAAAAAGCGATTCGTGATAAAGCTAGGTTAGGAAGGGTGGTTGGCGGGGGATTTTTACTCCCTTTAGGGGTGATACTTATTCTTCATAGTTTCATTGCTTATCCATATGATCAATGGGTTCTTGCTTTTGCTATGATTAGTTTATTACTGATCGTTTCTGTGTATATCAATCAAAAATTAGTTGAGAAATAGCGGTTAATAGAGAATGGAACTTCCCTCTTCTCCAAAAAAATGAATGAAACTTCTTTCTCATCTCAGTCGTAAAAGAAGAAAGCGATTTATTGAGAGAGGAGGTAGAGAGATGATCGAAGTAATCGTAACGATTATTTTCTCAATCGTCTTTTTAATAGGGATCTATGTACAAGTAACGAGAAGAAAACGGATGGGTTTAACGGGCTTTAAATCAGCTATTTCCCCGAGTTGTTTCTTGATCAGTGCTGCGCTCAATCCTTTAGGCTACTGGTTTGGTTTCCTCGGATTATATAGTTTACTAGGATCAATGCTTTTTCTATTAATAGGAGCTTACTTTGTAAAAGAGATGCAGATGCCAAAAGCACATGAAAGAAGGGAGAACGTATGAAGGGGAAGGCTATACTATTTACAGCATTACTTATGTGCATTACGATGATGAGTTTGCTATCCATTTACTACATACATAAACCTTCCGATGGTATTGCCATTGAAGTAATGATCTCTATGGCTGTTGGTGGAACGTTCATACTACTACAGTGTAAGGGGAGAGGTCGTAGTGGGGAGGACAAAGAATGAAGTTGCTAAGAGTTTTCTTGTTGGTTGTTATCATTGGCGCTGCTAGCAGCATCGCTTGGCTCGGTTTTTCTGGTGGGAACGAAAACCTGTTTCGATTAGTCATCAGCATCACCGTATTCGCATCTCTTTGTTTCTTTTATATAGAAGAAACAAAGAAAAAGCAGCGAAGAGTGACGCTGATTTTCATAGGACTTAGTCTTTTTTCAGTAGTAGCTGGAATTGTTCAATTAATGAATAGCTAACAAGCGCAATAGGTCAACAGAGTCCCTAATGGATTCTGTTGTTGTCTACTTCTCCATCAGATCGATAAATTGTTGCAGCGGTGGTGAAATCCATTTTCGTTTTTTGTATACAATCTGCGTGTAGAGAGTGATGTCATTCGAATGAAATGGAAGCACGGCAACAAGCCCATTTTGAATTTCTCGTTCAACCGCTATTCTTGGTAGAAGCGCAATTCCGAGTTGATCCGCGACACATTGCTTAATGGCTTCAAGACTACTGAATGAAATGATCGACTTCGCTTGTACGTTTGCATCTTTTAGCCATTTTTCTAGAAGAACTCGATAGGCGCAGCCTTCTTCGGTCAGAATGAGCGTTTCCTCCTCTAATTTCTTTAAATCCAATCCATCAAGTTTTGTGAAGTGATGTTGGGGAGGGGCGATCATGACCATTTCTTCCTGACGAATGGGGATCGTTTTTACATCAGGATGATGTTGTAATTGGTCTAACAAAATAGTGATGTCGTACGTGCCATCTACTGTGCCGCCAATTAAGTTTTGACACTGACCCGATTCAAGTCGGATGCGTAATTCAGGGTGCTTTTCTTTGAGCGCTTTAATATAAGGTGTAATATAATACGCTGCAAGTGTTTCGCCAGTTCCAATGCGAATGGTCCCTTTTAAATTGGCATCAGTTCGAAGGTGAGCCTCTGCTTCATCTGCAAGCTTGATGATTTCCTTCACGTAATCATGAAGCTGTTCTCCTGATGGCGTTAATCTCATTTTCCTTCCAACACGCTCAAACAGTTTCACGTGATAAAAGTCTTCAAGCTTCTTGATTTGCGTCGTTACACTGGACTGAGCATAACCGAGTTCTTCTGCTGTTTGTGTGTAGCTTCCTGATCGAACGACTTCATTAAAAGTATAAAAGTAATTTAAATCCATCAGACCCTCCATTAAAAATTTCGATAGTTAGTATCAATTATTATAGATAACGTTGATATTAGTTGCGATGATATACTTCTAGTGAATAGACGCTTCACTGCAAAAGGAGAGTGTAGTATGAAGATTTTGGCACTATTAGGGAGTACTCGTGAAAATGGAAACTCAGAGTACCTGACAAAAAGAATGCTTGAAGATACGGACCATACGATGGTTTCTCTTGCAGACAAACACATCAATTCCATTGTCGATGAGAGACATTCAGAAGAAGGGTTCTCACCAGTAGAGGATGATTATGAGGAGTTGCTTGAACTACTGTTAACGCATGATGTTCTCGTTTTCTCAACACCCCTATACTGGTATGGGATGAGCGGTCCAATGAAGAATTTCTTTGATCGCTGGTCGCAATACTTACGTGATGAACAATTAAATTTAAAAGAAGAGCTAGCAAAGAAAAAAGCATATGTGATCGAAACATGCGGAAGCAGTGCGAAAATGAAAGGACTTCCTCTTATTCAGCAATTTAGCTATATCTTTGAATTCGTGAACATGGAGTTCGTCGATTACGTCATCGGTATCGGTGTGAAGCCGGGGGAAGTAAAGGAAGATCAGTTAGCGCTGGATAAGATAGCGAAGTGGAGAAGAGAGTTTTAGAGAAAGCACGGAAAAGGACGAGATCACTGAGATCTCGTCCTTTTCCGTGTTTTTTTATTGTCCGTTTTGAAACTGCTGATCGAGTTCCCTTAATTTATCGTACGACTCGACTAGGTCATCTGGAACCAATTTCCGCCCAAAATCCCAGGCATTTCGTTCGATTTCAGCAAGAAACTTTTGCTGCTCCTCTTCTTCCTCATACATTAAAATCCTGAGGTCATGTCTGTGCTTCTTAAAATCTAAGTAGTACCCGATCTCATGATATAAAAGGATTTTCGCGATATTTTCTTCGGTTTCTTTTAGTTTGAAATTTACTTTGGCTTGATAGCCGTTCAATTGTAAGTAGTTAAACTTAATTGTATTCGTCGATACGTTATAGCTCATAGGAGCGTTTAGCTCATTGTTAAATTCATAGTTGATTGGTAATTGGTGAAATGCCAATGTGTCTTTAACCAATTCTTCAATATCCCATATATATAGCATGTTTTTAATCACTACCTTTTTTGTAAAGCTTTTCTCGTTAATGCCTTATTTTAAACCATCCACCGCAATACTACCACTATTTTTTCAAGTTGAAACAGTGTGGATTAAAAAAAGGGACATTTCAGCTGAAATGTCCCTTTGTAACGTTATAGAAAGATAAAGTAAAGAATGAACAAAGCACCGAGTGTATACATGATCGGATGAACCTGCTTCCATTCTTTTTTCGCGATCATCGCAAATGGATAAAGAATGAAACCGAGGGCGATCCCTGTTGCCACGCTAAACGTGAGTGGCATCATGATGATGGTGACAAAAGCAGGGATCACTACTTCTAATCGACTCCAATCAATCTGCTTCACTTCTGTTGCCATAAGGGCACCAACGATAATTAAGGCTGGGGCCGTTACTTCAGGTGTTATCACGCCAAGAATGGGTGAGAAGAAGAGAGCAATAAAGAAGCAAATCGATATTACGACAGATGTGAATCCAGTTCGGCCACCAACGGCAACGCCAGCAGATGATTCTACGAATGAGGCAGTCGTTGATGTACCGAAGATCGCTCCAACAACTCCAGATGTAGAATCAGCAAGTAGCGCGCGTCCCGCATTCGGAATTTCGTTGTTTTTCATAAGTCCGGCCTGACTTGCCACGGCGATAAGAGCACCCGCCGTGTCGAAGAAGGCAACGAATAAGAATGTGAAAATAACTGCTAGAATTTCAGGCGAGAAAATATCTCCTAAATGTTGAAAGACAACACCAAAAGTTGGTTCAAGACTTGGTACCTGTCCAACAACCGAGCCTGGTACCTGCACAAGACCAATAATCATTCCAATAATCGTAGTGATGACAATTCCGTAAAAAATACCACCGCGAATGCCACGTATCAACATCATTAAGGTAATAACAAACCCAAAAGCAGCTAAAGCCGTCGTAGGATTTGTAAGCTGTCCGATCGAAATAAACGTTTCTTCGTTTCCAACGACGATCCCTGCATTCTTAAGTCCAACAAAAGCGATAAAGAAACCAATTCCAGCTGCAATGGCGTGCTTTAAGTCTTTTGGTATGACGTTAATAATTTTCTCTCGTATTTTAAGTAAGCTAAGAATCATAAAGATAATCCCGGCTATAAAGACGCCTGTGAGTGCAATTTCCCAATCAATTCCCATCCCAATTACAACGGAGAAGGTGAAGAAAGAGTTTAATCCCATACTCGGAGCAATGCCGACAGGGAAGTTTGCGAGTAGGCCAATTAGTAAGGACCCGACGATTGCAGATAGAGCAGTTGCTGTGAAGAGTGCGCCTTTATCAATGCCTGCTTCACTAAGGATAATGGGGTTAACAACTAATATATATGCCATGGATAGAAACGTTGTAACCCCAGCTAACGTTTCTTTTCGGTAATTCGTTTCCCGTTCAGTGAACTGGAAGAAGTTTTTCATGATGGACCCTCCTGATCAATAAAAAAAACTCTGGCCAGCAACCAGAGTCAAATCACAAGGAATATGAATGTATTCATTATTCCTTGTAGACAAGCCATTTTCGGTAGCTGGTAGAAACGTTCAGGCCGTATTCCTGAACTTATACAAGGTTTATTTAGATGAAATTTATAACGAGAATCATAACAATGAAAAAAAGGAGGGTCAATCATTTTAATGAATGTTCCAGTATTCAATGTTTTCACACTTGTATTACAAATGTGTTAATGATTAGCGAAATGTTAAAAATTATGTAATTTGTAAGAATATGAAACAGTCAAGCTTTTTTTGTGGTAATGTAATAAAAAGACAAATGATAAGGGAGAGCGCTATGTTGCTACAAAGCCTTGAAGATGAAATTCATACGCTGCGAATGGTGCTTTATGATCTAGGACAAGAAGCTGACGATTATTCAAGTGGGAAAATACTTCTCTTAAGTAAACGATTAGATGAGAAAATAGTGAAGTATCAAAAGCTGAAAAAATACACACGCAACCATTAAGCTTACATCATATAACAAAAAACAAGCTACCTCATCGAGAGGTAGCTTGTTTTTTGTTTACTTATTACTTATTCATGTAGCGGTCAACTTCCCACTGACTTACGTTAAGGGAGTATTCGATCCACTCTTTTTGTTTCTCTTCAATATATACTTTTGAAGTATGATCTCCTAATGCTTCCATAACTACCTTATCTTCACGAAGTGACTTGATTGCTTCTTTCAAGTTAGTTGGAAGTGTTGGAACGTCATCTGTGCTTACTTCATACAGGTTACGCGTTTCTGGTGCGCCAGCATCAAGATCATGACGAATACCTTCAAGTCCAGCGTGGATAACAGCAGCTAGCGTTAGGTAAGGGTTAGCTGTTGGATCTGGGTTACGAATTTCAAAACGAGTACCCATGCCACGAGTTGTTGGTACGCGAATCATACAGCTTCGGTTAGAGTGAGACCATGCCACACTTACTGGTGCTTCATAACCAGGAACGAGACGCTTGTATGAGTTAACGTTGGGGTTCGTAATGGCAGCAAGACCATTTGCATGTGAAAGAATACCAGCCATAAATTGCTTCATTGTTTTAGAAATGCCCTCTGGATCGTTCTCATCATAAAATGCGCTTTCGCCTTCAGTGAAGAGGGAAAGGTGACAGTGCATACCAGAGCCGTTCTCACCTGCGATTGGCTTCGGCATGAAAGTAGCATGATAATCGTGACTTGTCGCAACGTCTTTTACAACGTTTTTGAACGTCTGGATGTTATCAGCTGCTTTAATGACGCTATCGAAACGGAAGTTGATTTCATGCTGTCCCTGAGCTACTTCGTGGTGGGAAGCTTCCATTTCAAATCCAAATTTCTTAAGTGTACGGACGATGTCACGACGTACCTGGTCACCTTTATCTTTTGGTGAAGCATCAAAATAACCTGCGCGGTCATTCATCTTACGAATTGGATAACCGTCTTTATCTAGCTTGAAAAGGAAGAATTCTGGTTCAGGGCCAACGTTTACTGTATAACCCATATCCTCAGCTTCCTTCATCGCTCTTTTCAAAATGTAGCGTGGATCCCCTTCGAAAGGTTCGCCGTCTGGTGTATGAATATCACAGATAAAGCGAGCGATACAATCCTGATCAACAGCGTCCGGTAGGACTTTGAATGTTTCAAGGTCAGGGAAGAGATACATATCACTTTCCTGAATATCAGAAAAACCTGCAATGGAAGAGCTGTCAAACATTGCTTCATTATTCATAACGCTTTCCAGTTCTTCAATTGGAAGTTCAACGTTTTTTGTTTCACCAAGCATGTCCGTAAATTCAAGACGAATAAATTCGACTTTCTTTTCTTTTGCTTCCTTCATGATGTCCTGTTGAATACTATTCTTTGTTAGTGTCATGGATTAAATAACCTCACCTTTAATTTTTTTGTTAGTGTCCATTCTAATGATATTTACAGATAATTGTGTTTTTATGTAAGGATTCCTAACATAAAAGTTAAAACACAACAATTTATTTGAATATGTCAGTAATAATAACCTTAGATAAGAGGGGATAAACCACTTTTTTTCTCACAAAAATTTCATAAAGAGACAGAAAGCGCATACAAAACCTTCTATGAAGACATTTTGAAGAATTAAAATTGTTCGTTGATATCTAGACACATGTATTGAGAAGTGTTATCATTCTAAATGATAATGAATCTCAATATCACCAAAGGGGAGAGGTACATATAATGAAAGTTACAAAAAAGAGGGTTACTTTTATCTTGATGCTTGTGCTCGTTCTTATGTTAGCAGCGTGTGGGAACGAGAATGAGAAAAGCGAATCAAGTGAAGGTGAGAAAACCAATGAGATGAAAACTTTTACGTTGCCTGATGGGCAAGAATTTGATATTCCAGCTAATCCTGAACGAATTGTTGCAACCGATTACGTTGGCTACTTCCTGGCGCTTGGAATTACTCCAGTAGGAGCTCCAGATCAATTTGTTCTTGATAATCCTTATTTTACAGAAGAACAAATTGCGGATATTGAAGATATTGGTACGCCGCCATCTGTTGAGAAAGTAACGTCGCTTGACCCGGATTTAATCATTGTGACGGACCAAGAACAATACGATCTCCTTTCTAAAATTGCCCCAACTGTCCTAGTTCCATTCGGAGCATATGATTCACTAGATGAAGAAGTAACGGCTATGGGAGAAATCGCTGGTAAAGAAGACGCAGCGAAAGAGTGGATTGAACAGTTTGATGAAAAGGCAGCCGCAGCGCGTGAAGAACTAGACGGTGTGATTGGGGAAGACGAGACGGTTGGCATATACGAAGTACAAACAAAAGATTTCTATGTTTTTGGAGATAACTTTGGTCGTGGTGGTCAGGTCATCTACGACGCTCTTGAGTTAAAAGCACCTGAGAAGATTCAGAAAGAAGTGATTGAAGGAGACAATTGGAAACAAATTTCACTAGAGGTATTGCCTGAATATGCAGCGGATCACATGTTTTATACCGAGTATGCCGCTGAGGATAATCAAGATGTACTAAAGGAAACGAAGGAAAGTGCTCTTTGGCAGAACCTCGATGCTGTGAAGAATGGACATCTCTATGAAATGAACTTTGAAGAAATGTATTACTATGATCCAATTGCAGTAGAAGGTCAGCTAGACCAAATCGTGAAAACATTTAAAGAAAACAATGAATAATGAAGAAATCCTGGTGCCTGGCACCGGGGTTCTTTACTACATAAAGCAAGGAGTTATCACATGTCAAAGAAAGTTGAGCCGACTGCAAAAATAGAAGATCAGCTAGCTGTTCAGTCGCGACCTGTTACGGCTATGCTTATTTTAGTTGCTGGTAGTGCGGCCCTCATTCTGAGCCTTGGACTATCAATCGCGCTTGGAGCAGCAGATATAAAGTTAATGACAGTCTGGCAGGCGATTTTTCAATTTGATCCAACCTCAACAGAACATTCGATCATTCGTGAATTTCGAATGCCGCGTTCAGTTGCTGACATATTAATTGGAGCAAGTTTTGCCGTTGCTGGTGCTATCATGCAAGGGGTGACGCGAAATCCTCTTGCTGACTCAGGGTTACTTGGTTTAAATGCAGGAGCAACTTTGATGATTGCGCTTAG
Source organism: Pseudalkalibacillus sp. NRS-1564 (assembly GCF_050467905.1). Taxonomy (NCBI): domain Bacteria; kingdom Bacillati; phylum Bacillota; class Bacilli; order Caryophanales; family Fictibacillaceae; genus Pseudalkalibacillus; species Pseudalkalibacillus sp. NRS-1564. The sequence goes on from NZ_JBITPM010000034.1 coordinate 33,637, forward strand.
CTTTGCCTTTTTCCCAGGTTTATCTTATAACAATTTGATGCTGTTTTCCTTTATAGGTGCTGGTATTGGGGCTGGACTAGTGTTTGGTATCGGTTCCTTGTCAAGAAATGGTTTGTCGCCTGTTCGGCTTGTGCTTGCAGGGGCTGCTGTGAGTGCTCTCTTTACTGCAGTGAGTGAAGGAGTCGCCATTCATTTTCAGCTATCACAGGACCTTGCCTTCTGGTTTGCCGGAGGAACAGCTGGTTTGAAGTGGCCACAAATCCAGATTCTATTGCCGTGGATCATTGTAGCCCTCATAGTGGCGCTGTTTCTTTCCAAATCGATTTCGTTACTTAGTCTTGGAGAAGATGTTGCTGTAGGTCTCGGTCAGCGTACGAAATTAATAAAAGCGCTAGCAGCAGTTGTTGTACTAGTGTTAGCAGGTGCTGCCGTGTCAGCTGTTGGTCCAATAGGGTTCGTGGGCCTAGTAATCCCACATATAGCGAGGTTTCTGGTTGGTGTTGATTACCGCTGGATTGTCCCATGCTCAGCAGTTCTTGGAGGACTTTTGATGATTGTTGCCGATATGGGGGCAAGAATGGTTAATGCGCCATATGAAACGCCAATCGGAGCGATATTTGCGCTTATCGGTGTTCCTTTCTTCCTCTTTGTAGCGAGACGTGAAGGGAGGGAGTTATAGTGGATCTAGATGCTTTATTTGACGCACAGCGGAAACGGAATCGCCGCCGGTATTTCATTATGGCGACTTTTCTCTTATTGATCGTTATCACCTTTTTAATTAGCTTGAATACAGGATTAACAAAATTAAGTCCTCTTGAAGTATTGAACACGCTAGTTGGAAATGGAACAGAGCAACAATCGTTGATTCTATTTGAATTTCGCTTACCTAGAATAGTGATTGCTGTTCTCGTCGGTGCTGGTCTTGCCATTTCAGGCTGTATCCTCCAAGGCATCTCCCGAAACGCCCTTGCAGATCCGGGCATCCTTGGAATCAATAGCGGAGCAGCCTTAATGGTCGTGATTTTCATTTCTTTCTTCCCAAAAACAACGGATGCACCCATTCTACTCATGCCGTTTCTTGCATTAATTGGTGGATGTGCAACGGCCATCATCATTTATGCCCTTTCTTATAGTAAAAGAGAAGGATTGATGCCCCAGCGGTTAATTCTAAATGGAATTGCCATCGCCGCGGGTATTGGTGCCCTTATTACAATCTTAACGCTGCGAATGGATCCATTCGATTACCAATTCATTGCCATTTGGCTTGCCGGTAAGATCTGGGGAACGACGTGGGTTCATGTTCTAACGTTACTGCCGTGGATTATCGTTTTATTTACGTTCATATTCTATAAAGCGAGGACGCTAGATGGATTAACTTTTGGTGAGAAGCTTGCGACCGGAATGGGTGTGAAAGTAGAGAAAGAGCGTTTCTTGCTCCTAGGTGCTTCTGTTGCCCTTGCATCTGCTTGCGTGTCAGTTAGTGGCGGAATTGGTTTCGTTGGTCTTGTTGGCCCACATCTTGCTCGACAGTTAGTCGGCAATGATCACCGATTCCTATTGCCGTTGTCGGCTCTTGCTGGTGGACTTGTCCTTTTATTAGCTGATACGATTGGTCGAACGATTCTCGCACCATCTGAAATTCATGCCGGTATTATGGTTGCGATTATAGGAGCTCCATACTTTTTATATTTACTTGCTAGAGCAAAAGCTTAGGAGGCGAACGATGTGAAGAATGAAATATATGACGTGACGATCATTGGCGGAGGGCCTATTGGCTTATTTACAGCTTTTTATAGCGGTATGCGCGAGCTTAAGACGAAAGTCATTGAATACCTTCCGCAAGTTGGTGGGAAAGTGACCTACTTCTATCCAGAGAAAATTCTACGAGATATTGGAGCAATTCCTGGCGTCTCCGGAGCTGATTTGATTAAGCAGCTTGAAGAACAGGCGAGCACATTTGATCCAACAATGGTGTTTGGGGAACGAGTAGACGATCTTGAGCGAGCAGAGGACGGAACCTATATCTTAACGAGTCATAATGGAGAAAAGCATTACACACGGACCGTTATTTTAGCGATAGGACATGGGACGCTTGGGGTGAAAAAGCTTCCAGTTGATGGCGCGGATCATTTTGAAGGGAAGAACCTTTATTATGCCGTGGATCGTGTGGAAAGCTTCAGAGGTAAGCACGTTCTGATTTCTGGAGGAGGCGATTCGGCGATCGACTGGGCGAATCGGCTTGAACCAATTGCAGATAAAGTAACGATTGTTCATCGCAGAGAGGCTTTTAGTGGTCACGAAAGTAGTATCACAGAGATGAACAACTCGGAAACGCACGTAAAATGTTCGTGCTACGTATCTGACGCGATTGGTAAGGAGCGTATTGATCAGGTTGTTCTTACTCATGTCGACACAGGTGAAAAAGAAGTAGTTGAAATCGATGCCCTCCTTGTTAATCATGGATTTAATCTCGACTTAGGCGGCATTCAAAATTGGGGAATGACGATGAACGAAGGAAAAGTCGTTACGGATGCAAAAATGGAAACGAGTATACCAGGTGTTTTCGCAGTAGGAGATATCGTCACATATCCCCATCGTTTAACGCTCATAGCAGGCGGTCTTGCGGAAGGACCTAAGGCGTTAAATAGTGCGAAAGCCTTTCTTGATCCTGAGGCAGAAGCTATGGCGATGTATTCTACGCATCATAAGGATTTTGTAGAAGTATAAGCGGAGGGAGTGAGTGTGGTGATTCAAACAGAAGATCTTAAAATCGGTTATCAGGAAAACATCATTGTAGATCAGCTGAATTTATCCATACCTGAAGGAGAGATTACGGCTCTTGTTGGAGCGAATGGATCAGGAAAGTCGACGATTCTCAAAACGCTATCTCGATTAATGAAGCCAAAAAGTGGAACGGTTTACCTTGATGGACGTGCCATTCATGAGCAGAAAACGCGCGACCTTGCGAAGGAGTTAGCGATCCTTCCTCAAAACCCCACGGCACCAGAAGGGCTAACGGTTCTAGAACTTGTCACATACGGGCGCTTTCCACATCAGAAAGGACTAAAAGCTCTTACGATAGAAGATAAAGAAAAAATTGCCTGGGCGATTGAAATGACGGGCATCGGAGAGTTTGCCAACCGTCCGATTGACCAGCTTTCTGGTGGTCAGCGCCAGCGCGCCTGGATTGCGATGGCGCTCGCTCAGGATACGAAAATCCTTTTTCTAGATGAGCCAACCACTTTTCTCGATATGGCCCATCAGCTTGAAGTGCTTGAGCTTCTTCAAAAGTTAAATATTCAAGAAAACCGCACGATTGTCATGGTCGTTCATGACCTCAATCACGCCAGCCGCTACGCTGGTCATATGGTGGCGATCAAAAAAGGGAAAGTGAAGAAAACGGGCACTCCGCTTGAAGTGATGAAATCTGATGTATTAGAAGATGTGTTTGGTGTTCGAAGTGATATCATTTATGATCCTCGTTCTGGCCAACCGCTTTGTTTACCTTATGGATTATGTAACGAACTAAGTTATGCTGCTGTGAATGAATGAGCCAAAAAAGCTTGGAAACATACTAATATGTTTCCAAGCTTTTTTTGTATATTATCTGATAATTGGTGTGAGAAAATGCAACTTATTTAGAAAAATGATTGAAATTTTCAGACGAAACCGATAAAATACAATGAAATGGGACAGTGTCCCTAAAATAGGAGGTTTTAATGAATGAGTAAAGTACTTCTTATGGGTTCTGGTGAAGTGGGTAGCCATATTTTGGAGTTTCTAGTGAGAGACGCGAAGTGTCCTGAATTAGTTGTATGTGATATTAATGAGGAAGTAGGAATGAAAAAGGTCCATAATGCACTCAGTGGTGCTTCCATTTTCAGACTATATCCCAAAGTTACCTTTAAAAAACTAGATTTGCTTGATGTGGAGACTACAGCTTCTGTAATTAAAAAAGAAAACCCTGATGTGATCATTAATTGCGCCGTTTTACAAACCTGGCATACGATAAGAAAACTACCTAATGAAGTATACAAAAAGTTAAGTGAAGCAAGTTTAGGTGCATGGTTACCGTGCCAATTAGCTCTTGCGTATCATTTAATGCTAGCTGTTAAAGCATCTGGACTTCAGCCCCATGTTATTAACACGGCTCTATCTGATCTAGTAAACCCGGTTCTTGCTAAGGTTGGACTCGCCCCAACAATCGGTATTGGGAATGTTGAATTAATTGAACCTGCTGTAAAACTAGTGGTGTCGAATGAATTACAAGTACCAACTGATATTGTGAAGGTTTACCTTGTGGCACATCATCAATGGTGGGTTTATCCTAGAGAATCTGGATATCAGAAAGCGCCATACTTTATTAAAATAATGGTTCAAGATAATGACGTAACTAGTCAGTTTGATACAGATCAAGTATTATGGGATGCAATTAAGTTGTATCCTTCTGGCACGGAATTTACAACTGTATCTGCAAGTTCTACTATTAAAAACATGTATGCGCTATTGAGTCCATCAGGTATTTTCACACATTCTCCATCACCAAAAGGATTGCCTGGAGGATATCCAATCGTGCTTAGTAAGAGTGGGGCAGAACTAGCTCTTCCTAAAGAAATTAGCTTAGATGCAGCTATCCATATAAACGAAACCTCTGCAAAACTAGATGGCATTGATCAGGTGAGAGAAGATGGGACTGTTGTTTACTCTAAATACACCCATAAAATATTAAAAGAGATGCTAGGTTTTGATCATAAATCCTTCAAACCAGAAGAGAGCTTGGCTCTTGCGAAAGAACTAATGAGTAAATATAAAGACTTTTCTTCAAAGTACAAAGTAAGTTAACTATGCGATGTTAAAACTGACTCAGCCCGAGTCAGTTTTTTTATGTGGTTTTTATTAGTATTTTATAGCTATTAGTAAATGGTATGCTATTGAAAGAAGAGTTAATGTTGATGGGGAGGAAGTTAATGGTGTCTGATTCAAACAAATCATTTTCGCGCGTAGCTGCAGTAGATAATGCGATCGACTTGCTGTTGTTATTAAGTAATAACAATGAAAGAAGTATTCGTGAACTTGGAGAGTATTTAAACCTTACGAAAAGTACGCTACACAGAACTTTACAAACGCTTGAGAATCGAGGATTTGTGAAACAAGATTCGATTACTAAAAAATATTCACTAGGTTATAAAATTCTTGAACTTAGTATTAATTTAAAAAGTCAAAATGAATTAAGAAATCTAGCGTTGATCTATATGAAGGAATTACGAGACCGTTTGGGAGATACTGTCCAATTAGCTATATTAAACGAAGGGGAAATTCTCATTATTGAAACGGTAGAAGGTACGAAAGAACTTAGGGTTTTCTCTAAGGCAGGTCAAACTTTACCACTTACCTACGGAAATTTCGGGAAAATCTTCTTATCCCATATGGAGGAGGAGGCCATTCTCCACAATATAGAAAAAAGTCCACTAAAGTCATATGCCTCGAATTCAATTGTTAATAAGGAATCCTATTTAGAGGAACTGAAGATTGTAAAAGAACGAGGGATTTCCGTTAGTATTGACGATCCAATTGATGGAGCGATTAGTATGGCTGTTCCTATTTTCAATAAAGGAGGGAGGGTGATTGCATCCCTATCAATTGTTGGAGCGAAGACTCCTCATCTTGTGGAGAATAGATTAGAAATAGAAGATCTTATGAAACAAACTGGAGCTAAGATAACTGAAAAAGTGAATCGGTCTTAACTGCTTTATTATTAAAATATGTCATCCTATAGAATAATTAGTTCAAAAAATATATGCATTTGTTTGGAGGACTCGGTTTGATCTATGAAATGAAAACAAGAGAACAGTTACTGGAGACATATGAAATTATGAAAGAGCTTAGGTCGCATTTAGATGAAGAAACTTTTCTTAGTTTAGTAGAAGAAGCTCGAATAAAGGATATGTACCGACTTTTCGCTCTTTACGAAGGAAAAGAAATCGTCGCGGTGACTGGATTCAAGCCGATGATTACACTTTACTACGGACGGTTTGTTTGGGTATGTGATCTTGTCACTAGTGAACAACATCGTTCGAAAGGGCACGGTGAAAAGCTGCTATCGTTTGTTGAAGAGTGGGCAATTGAAAGTGGGTATGGTGCAGTGGCTCTTTCTTCAGGCATTGCTAAAAAAGAGGCTCATCGCTTTTATCAAGAAAAGATGTCGTATGATCAGGTAAGCTATGTGTTTAAAAAGGTATTGAAGTCATAAACTCAGATCTTAGTAGATTTGTTTCACTGAATGCTATACTTGGTTATAAGACTAATGAAGGATGTGGCAAAGACGTGAGAAGACTAGGACAGACAAATTATGAGATTTCTCCGATCGGCCTCGGAACGTGGCAATTTAGTCAAGGGAGCGGCTTAATTGGAAGCTATTTCTCTACGATTTCCGAAGCCGATATGGACGCAATTGTGAAAATGAGCTTAGACGGCGGGATTAACTGGTTCGATACAGCGGAAGCTTACGGAAAGGGAAAGTCAGAAGAAGCCCTTGCTGGAGCGTTAAATCGTCTTGAAATAAAAGAAGAAGATGCGCTCATCGCGACTAAATGGTGGCCGCTTTTGCGTACAGCAGGATCGATTACAGGAACGATTCAAAAACGAAAAGACGCATTAAAGGGTCGGCGTATTGACCTTTATCAAGTGCACCAACCGTTTTCCTTCTCCTCGCCAGAAAAGGAGATGAATCAAATGGCCTCGCTCGTGAAAGAGGGTCATATTGGCGCTGTTGGTGTAAGTAACTTCAATCGCGATAAAATGGATCGTGCGATTCAAGAGTTGAACCGTCACGAAGCAAGCCTTGCTTCTAACCAGATGAAGTATAGCTTACTCGATAGAAGAATTGAGACAAACGGTGTACTCGATCTTGCGAAGCAGCACGGAGTAACAATCATTGCCTATTCTCCACTTGAACAGGGGATTTTAACTGGAAAATTCCATGATCATCCCGACTTAGCAGCAAACCTTTCTGGACCGAGAAAGCATATGTCTCAGTTCAAACCACAGGGATTAGCTAGAACGCTGCCACTTATTAATGTGTTAAAAGAGATTGGGAATGCTTATGGCGTGGGAGCAGGACAGGTGGCATTAAACTGGCTCGTTCATTTCCATGGAGACACGGTTGTAGCCATCCCAGGAGCTTCGAAATTAAAGCATGCAGAAGATAATGTGAAAGTGTTAGGATTTAAGCTGACACAAGACGAGATGAAGAAAATTGATGAAGAGTCAAGAAAAGTTGCGAAGATGTAATGGAAAGTATGTGTTCTAGCCCGCTCACTTTTATTTTGAGAGCGGGCTATATTTTTAGCATGCTTGTTCTGAAACTAGAGTTACCCTAGTAACGTAAGTAATGAAAAGGGGGGAGTTAAATGACTGATCGTCCGATAATTAAAATTGAAAAGTCGATACTTCAGAAACTGTTTGATATAGCTGGATTGGTTTTCTTATGTCTTTCTCTTGGTTATCTTTTGTTAAATTGGTCAGGTCTCCCATCAGAAGTTCCCATTCATTTTGATGTAGCGGGTCAAGCAGATCATTGGGGAAGTAAACTGGTGCTGTTCTTTCTACCTATTTTTGGCATTTTACTGTGGGGTGGATTATCTATGTTAGAGCGCTATCCGCACGTATTTAATTATGTAGTTCACATTACAAAAGGCAATGCTGAGCTACAGTATCGAACGGCAGTTGCTCTTATTCATTTTTTAAAGAACACAATCGCTCTCATGTTTTCAGTTATAACAATCGAAACCATATCAATGGCAAATGGTTCACAGGTTGGCTTAATACCATGGATTCTTCCTGTATTCCTCACGCTTATATTTGGCTCAATTATCATATGTATCATTCAATCAATTAGGTGGAGGTAAAGGGGAAAGTTCCCATCTGATTTGGAGTGAACGAAATGAAGCGTATACATATGAAGAAGAGTAATAAATATGTGATTTTTGATAGAAATTCCAAAAAAAATCTGCAGAAATTGAGCTTCCGTGTATGGTATAGTGGAGGAGAAGTTTAAACTAAATACATATGTAAATGCTTCATACACAGTTGTATTGTGAATGGAACATTCGTGGGATAAACGAAAGATAAAGGAGCTACGCTATGCTACGCCATGAAGAAGATGTGAAAGTGTTCGCTTTGAACTCAAATCCGGAGTTGGCTCAAGAAATTGTAGAGACACTTGGGGTTAAAGTTGGAAATTGTTCCGTTAAACGCTTTAGTGACGGTGAAATCCACATGAACGTTGAGGAAAGCATCCGTGGTTGCGATACATACCTTGTACAATCGATCGCAGGCTCAGGAAACGACTATTTGATGGAGCTCTTGATTATGATTGATGCATTAAAACGAGCATCAGCTAAAACCATTAATGTTGTGCTACCGTATTATGGATATGCAAGACAGGATCGAAAGACGGGACCAAGACAGCCGATCACAGCAAAATTGATTGCCAATATGCTAGAACGTTCGGGCGCAACGCGCGTGTTAACAATTGATTTGCATGCCAATCAAATTGAAGGATTTTTCAATATCCCAGTTGACCAGGTTTCTGGTATTCCGATCCTTGCTGAATATTTTGAGAACAAAAATTTAGAAAATGTTGTTGTTGTGGCACCCGACAATAGCAGTGCGCTTCGTGCACGTAAATTAGGGTCAATGCTAGACGCGCCAATCGCTTTGATTGATCGTCGCTCTTATGACACAGGAGAACCATCCACTGTGAATGTTATTGGTGATGTTCAAGGGAAAACAGCGATTATTATTGATGATATGATTGATACTGGTAGAAACGTTACGTTTACGTCACGCATTCTTGAAGAGAACGGTGTGAAAGACGTCTACGCGACATTTACCCACGCTGTTCTTTCTGGTCACGCGACGGAAGAAATTGCTGAATCGAACATTAAAGAAGTGGTTGTAACGAATACCATCTCTCTTCCAGATTCAGAAGATCTTGATAAAATTAAAGTCCTATCGATTGCTCCGCTACTTGCTGAAGCGATTCGAATCGTTCAGGAAAAGCTTTCGATTAGTCAAATACGCTAACATGATGAAGGGAACTGATGACTCAGTTCTCTTTTTTTATATGGAATTGTTAATGATTGTTGATTGTGGTCATCAGAGAGCTGAAAGGCGAGTGAAACTATAATTTCACTCGAATGAGCCAAAATCGAGGTATCAACAATATAAGCTAACATAGCTATTTTGTTGCGGCATTTCGAATTAGGGGTAACTCAGGATTGCGAGTCACTCCCGTCATCGACTTGTATTAAACTTGCCTGAATGATGTAACGATCTGGTGCGGAGCCGAGGTAATCAAACGGATAGCACGTGGTGAGTGTGAGAGTGGGGGAATTCTTATCCACAATAACGCTACGATCATGCTCGTCTGTAATCCACGTTTTGCGGATTTGATATTCATATGTTGTATCGTCTAATGTGAGGTAAAGACGATCACCTTTTTTTAGTTGATCAAGGCCGTCAAAAACGGTATCGCGGTGTCCTGCAAGTGCAGTATGGCCTGCTTGACTTGGTAAAGTTGTGAAATCTGTGTCATACATACCAACTCCCTGTTTCAACGTTTGTTCATCGGTTCCCCAATAGATCGGGTAGAGATATCCTAATTGAGGGATTGTTAATTCACCGATTTTTTCCCCTGTTTTCGCCTGAGATGCTTCACTTGATGGTGTAGCATCACTTGTCTGAATCACTTCTCGATTAACTGTCTTTTGATAACCAGTTTCCTCCCAATTCCTTGAAATGGCCTGGGCTTTTTCAGGTTGAAAGGTTGTGACACTCTTCTGACTCCACCATTCATATCCGCTCCAGCCGGTTAAAATCAGACCGATTAAAATGAGTAGAATACTGAGCTTGTTTACCACCATTGATCACCTTCTTTAGAAATCGAGATAGGCGTTCGCCTATCTCGATGGGATGGTATGTGCATTAAGAGTGGACGCGTCTTTTTAATAGTAGCAGAGAGCCGAATGCTGCGATAGCAAGTCCAAGCAACATATAAACAGGATAGCTAGTTGCTGTATCGGCCATTTCAGCGCCTTCGCTGTCAGCTGCTTCTGAGCTTTCTTCACTAGTCATTTCTTCATCGGAAGATTCGCCGCCTGATGTTGCTTCTTCATCAGATGAAGTAGATCCACTATAGGAATGAATTTCACAAGCTTCTCCATCATTGTCACGGTCAAGGCCGCTTGGGTCCGCATCAGGGTCATTGCTTTCATAATAATTTTGCGCTTCTTCTTGAGAAGAGAAGTCATCACAATTCTTATCATCCGCTGCATACCCTACGTTCGTAAATCCAAATACCAATAAGAAAGTTGCTAACAAAGAAACGAGTTTTTTCATCTTCTTCCTCCCCGGATTAAGTATTTTTTTGCCATCCCTTGTTATATGGTAACAGT
>NZ_JBITPM010000035.1:0-8624 GCF_050467905.1 Pseudalkalibacillus sp. NRS-1564
TGCGGCCTTTTATCTTTGGGTAAGTTTTGTGAATAGCTATTATTTGAAGAAGGGTAACTTAAATTTTTTCTCTTGTTTTCCGATAAGTGTTGTCCAATTTTTTACGAAAGCTGGCTCACGGTACTCCTTATCTACTTCGATCTCGCCAAATAATTTATCCTTAACTTGTACCATTGCTTCAGACAAAGCCTCAATATTATTTTTTTCAACCATAAGTCCGTTTTCCTGGTCTTTTATTAAATCTCTTGGTCCGTATTTAATATCATAAGCTACAACTGGGCAACCATTGTTTAGGCTTTCCATGATAACGAGTCCAAACCCTTCGTACTGACTTGGCAGGAAAGATGCTTTTGCAGTAGCAAATACGCTTTCTGGGTCATCTGTTAGCCCTTTTAAGAAAATGTGCTTTTCAAGCTGATATTCTTTGATTTTTTCTTCGAGCTTTTCTTTCATCGGGCCTTCACCATATATATCAAGAGTGAAAGTAGACAGCTGTTCTCTAGCCAATTGGAAGGCTTCGATTAAATGGTCAGGTTGCTTCACATCAGTTAAGCGACCGATGAAAACAAATTTATTTTCACGCTCTCCCTTCAGATTTAAGGTTGATGGCGCGATAGAATGCGGGATAATGCAAATCTTTTCATTGTTAAAAATTAAATGAGAGAGATCGTTTTTTTTGCTCTTGGGTTAACGCGACGATATGATCAACTTCATCTGCATGGTCGATAATATATTGATAAGATGATTTGATATCATTGATATCTTCACTTTGTAAGTGTGTATTATGAAGAATTGCGATTTTCGTAAGATCGTTACCTTTCAGCTCACACATAGGTTTATCAAGAAGACGAGCGTCATTGATAATGGTAGAAGAATCCTCAATCATCTGCTCCAGGCAATAGCGGAAGAAATCTTTTTCTGTTTTAAATTCAAGGATGCCTTTTTCAGTGAAATGATGGATACGGATAATCTTGTTGTCACTCGTCCCATCGTATGTTTGGTTAACATAAGCATGTCCGCGATCATCATAATAGATTTCTTCAAGCTTATTTGTCGTCCCTTGTTTGTAATTGATCTTCCGATGGCATTTTCCTCGTTTATTAAATTCCTTTCGACACGCACGTTTGCGATTATAAGGATCCATAAAATCAATGAATTTAAGTGATCCATCTTCCGGATCGTAACTCTTATAAAGAACGTATTCGCCGTTTTCAAAATAGCGATAGGCTTTATTCTTTTTAATTTCACGATACGTAAGTCCTTCTTCCTCAAGTGGTTGTTCGACTCTATCACCAGAATAAGAACGATCGGCAAGATAGTCGTAGATGTTCATCATTTTCACCGAACGCGGTACTTTGTTTTCACTATAATATTGCTCATATATGTCCCCATAGTAAGGATTATAATTTGTTGTAATAATGGTATAGTTTAGGTCAGCCTGTTCTACTAATTTCTTAGTACGATCGAGGAGGGACTTTGTTCTGCCTCCAAATTGCTCGGGCAGTGTTGATGTAATGACGTAATTCATAATAGAGTAATCCCCTTCATTCTCGTCTTGAATAAATCAAAACGGATTTTAGTGCCAAAAGTGTTGTTAAAGGTTATATACCCTCATATTCAAGTAATCATTCTTACAAACAGATAACAAAATATAAAACAAGAAATAATGGCATATATAGAAAAATACGCCTAAAATCGTAAGTAAATACTGGGAAAACCGAATTCATGAATAAAAACATCCCCCTTATCAAAAAATAAATAGACATTTTTTTAGGAACATGTATATAAATCTCGCAACCTGACCACAATGTTGCTGAGGTGATGAACAAATGGGAGACGAAAAACAACGATCTCATCCTGTTGAAAAAAGCGCTTCTAAATGGCAGAAGCTAGCAAGAAAACGCTGGATCTATCCGGCAGTCTATCTTGGTTTTGCAGCAATTGTTCTTGCAGCCGTTCTTTGGATGCAAGGTGGGCAAGAAAATGCTGGCCCGAAAGATTTAAGCGGAATTGATGAAGAAAGAAGTGCCTTTGACACTAATGACGAGTCCGTTCCAGTCCTTGGTGATTCAGAAGTCTTTAAAGTACCTGCATCCGAAGATAGTGGTGTATTTGTGCAGAAACAATTCTATGACACATCAGCTAGCACGCAAGAACAACAAGCAGCCCTTGTTTTCTATAATAATACCTACTACCAAAATGCAGGAATTGACTACGCTAGTGAAGATGGAGCAAGCTTTGAAGTTAAAGCTGCTATGAGTGGAAAGGTTGTTAAAGTATCAGACGACCAGCTGCTAGGAAATGTAGTTCATTTAGAACATGCAGATGGGGTTGTTACTGTCTATGAATCGCTTGAAGCAGTTGAAGTGGCAGAAGGCGATAAAGTGAAGCAAGGCGATAAGCTTGGTAAGGCTGGAACAAACACATTTGATACAGACGCTGGTGTACACGTACACTTTGAAGTTCGTAAAGATGGTACTCCAGTTAACCCACTTGATGTTTTTAATCAACCTTCTTCAGCAATTGAAGGTCCAGAAAAAGCTGGAAATGAAGTTTCCAACCCATCAGCCTCAGAAGGTACTGATGTTGAGAACAAAGACAACAGTACAGAATCCGAAATGGATGCTGAGAAAGACGCCGAAGATGATGCAAAGAGTGCTGACGAGGATAAATCCGACGAGCAAAATAACAATGAGCAGAAATCGGATGATCAAAAATCAGATACAAAGGATTCAGAGTAACAGAAATCCCCGAGCAATCGGGGTTTTTTTTATTTGTTTACAATTCAACATGACATCGTTCGACCTTTCCCGGGAAATATCATGCTAATTCCAGTTTTATAGCTTAAAAAAGCATTGAAATTCCTCGCATCTTAAGGATTAAAGAAATCAATTAGTAAATAATTGCATGCAAAGATGCGAAGAGAAATACTATAGAAGAGGTTCTTTTAGGAAATGATTTAGCATACAAAAAAGGCAAAAATCGCTCATTATAAGAAAATTTAAATAAAATCCCTTGTCCCTCTTGACTTTTTGGTATATAACCACCTTTGCCTTAATAAAATGTTACAAAACTTAGTAAATGAGGGGCAGAGGTGAGAAGTTGTGGTAAGGCTTCGAAGTATTCTTGCATGCAATACTCCTGACATCATGTAGGTCGACCTGATGACTAGAGCTTCGTAGCATGATCACTTTATCAGTCTCATTTCGCATCTCTCACATCCAATTTAGGGAGGCGAGTGGTGTGCACGATTACATCAAAGAGCGAACCATCAAGATTGGAAATTACATCGTGGAGACTAAGAAAACGGTGAGGGTGATCGCCAAAGAGTTTGGAGTGTCCAAAAGTACCGTTCATAAGGATTTAACAGAACGGCTTCCCGAAATTAATCCGGACCTCGCCAATGAGGTGAAGGGGATTCTCGAGTATCATAAATCGATACGCCATCTCCGCGGCGGCGAAGCGACGAGAATAAAATATAGAAAGGATACTGAAAAAGAAGAAGCTGTCAAATAATACGCCTAAAACGACATTTTTTTCTAAATACTTTCTTCCTGGTTCTTTATTTGTGGTACAATATACTAATGGATAAGTAGTTTAAACATACTAGGACTGAGACAATAGATGAGTGAAAGAATACAGGGAGGATAAGTCATGTTTTCACGTGATATTGGGATTGATTTAGGTACCGCGAACGTACTGATTTATGTGAAAGGCAGAGGCATAGTGTTGGATGAACCTTCTGTCGTGGCATTAGACACTGGTACTGGAAGAGCACTTGCTGTAGGTGAAGAAGCAAGACAAATGGTTGGCCGGACTCCTGGAAACATCGTTGCAACACGTCCATTGAAAGATGGCGTTATTGCAGACTTCGATATTACAGAAGTGATGCTGAGACATTTCTTGAACAAAATTAATGTAAAAAGCTTTCTATCTAAGCCGCGTATTCTAATTTGTACGCCAACAAACATTACGTCTGTTGAAAAGAAAGCGATTAAAGAAGCTGCTGAAAAAAGCGGTGGAAAACAAATTTTCCTTGAAGAAGAACCAAAAGTAGCAGCGATTGGCGCTGGCGTGGATATATTTCAGCCAAGCGGTAATATGGTTGTGGACATTGGCGGTGGAACGACGGATATCGCAGTTCTTTCAATGGGCGATATTGTCACCGCCTCTTCCATTAAAATGGCAGGGGACAAGTTCGATTACGAAATCCTGGATTACATCAAGAAAACGTATAAGCTTCTCATAGGGGAGCGGACAGCAGAACAAATTAAGATTAACGTAGCAACGGTATTTCCAGGCGGCCGGAAAGAAGAACTTGATATTCGTGGACGAGACATGGTTTCAGGACTTCCTCGTACGATCACAGTGAAATCTGATGAAATTCAGCAGGCCCTTCAGGAGCCAATTACACATATGGTAATGGCCGCGAAGAGCGTACTTGAAAGAACTCCTCCAGAGCTTTCAGCAGATATTATTGACCGTGGTGTCATCATGACAGGCGGGGGTGCTTTGCTTCACGGTATTGATCAGCTATTCGCTGAAGAGCTAATGGTACCTGTACTCATTGCCGAAGAGCCAATGAGCTGCGTTGCAAAAGGGACAGGCCTCATGCTTGAGCATATTGACAAAATTGCAAAGAAAAAATTAGTCTAAATTAGAACGGAAACTATTCGTAAGGGTGTAATCATAATGGCGAACAACCATGAAAAGGTGAACCAGACCTCAGAGCATAAGGAACTTCCTAATGAAGAGGCCATAAAAACGAATAAGAATAAAGAAATGAAAGAGCGTAAGCCAATGATTCGGTTAATTCCAATCTGGCTACGCCTTCTTCTCGTTGCCCTATTGCTCGTCGCTTCACTTGTAGCAGGTGCGATGATCGGTTACGGTGTCATTGGAGACGGAAGCCCTGCAGACGTCTTTAAGAAGAGTACATGGGTAAAGATTAGTGATATCGTCAAAAAAGAAGAGTAACAGTTAGGAGAATGAATTATGTTAGATAGTCAGGACATTAAGAAGATTATCCCGCATCGTTACCCTTTTCTGCTCGTTGATCGAATTCTTGAAGTAGAAGAAGAAGTAAGAGCAGTTGGTATTAAGAACGTAACAGCGAATGAAGAGTTCTTTAATGGACATTTTCCAGATTACCCTGTTATGCCAGGTGTGTTAATCGTTGAAGCACTTGCTCAGGTAGGTGCTGTCGCGATGCTGAAGAAGGAAGATAATCAAGGCAAGTTAGCTTTCTTTACTGGTATTGACAAATGTCGCTTTAAAAAACAGGTTAAACCGGGAGATCAGCTTCGTCTCGAAGTTGAAATCATTCGTATCAAAGGACCGATCGGCAAAGGTAAAGCAACAGCAACAGTGGACGGCGAAGTTGCAGCAGAAGCCGAGATTATGTTTGCATTGAAGTAGGACAAGCAAATCCCTATTTCCGTAATTTATACGGGAATAGGGATTTTTTGGAGTGTGAAATTCATTTTAGTAGAGGCTCGATGATGACTCAAATGTTGATGTAATGTTAAACGATCATAGAGACTATGTAAATTCTAACAAATACCCCTTTTTACCTGCTATGATTTACTCAACCGCTACATAGCGGTAAAACTTATCGAGTTCAGGGAGGAATTTTGGAAATGAATAACAAGAAATTCATGCTCAAAATTGCAACTTCGTTAGTAGCTGTTATGTTAATCACAGCGTGTAACAGCGGTGAAAATGATTCTGAGAACGGCAATAACTCTATGAACAATGGAACCAACACCGAAGAGCCAGCGGCTAACGAAAACTCTGAGAACTCTGCTGAATAAGAACTTTCTCTCCTGTCCTTCGTGGACAGGAGTTTCTTATTTCAATAGAAATTCGATTTTAAGTAGTTGTTTTATTCATCATTGCCATGATGGAGTTGCCACTTTTTAAACTCTAAATAGTCTGCGAAATCTTTTTTTGTAATACCTGAGCGCATCGCTTCTTCGATTAATTCTTTCCACTCCGTGTCGAGTGCCGGCTCCTCGTGATCTTCTTCTAATATGAACACTTCCATAGGAACCTTTAATTCTGCCGCTATTTTTTCAAGAAATTGAATAGAAGGATTAGCCTGTTGATTTCGTTCAATCGAACTTAAATAAGACTTGGCAACCCCTGCCCGTTTAGCGAGTTCAGTTAAAGACAGTCCCATACGATTCCGATAAAGTTTAATTTTTTCCCCTATCATCCCTTTACCTCGACTTTATCATTATTTATTGTGTTAATTTTATCAAGAACAATTTGTTCTGTAAACAGAACAAACGTCGTGTTTTTATATTAATTTTCTAAAAGTCTCTTTGAACAAAATAATTAAAATTTAAGAACGAGAGAGTATTTGGTAGGATATAGCAGATTATAAGCTGATAACAGCCTTATATAAAGAATTTTCAGTCTTTTTAATCTTCCAAAATAAGACTATATTAGATGTACATTCTAAATAAAGAACAAAACGTTCTTTATTAATGTCGTTTATTGCTGAATTATATAAGGGGGATGGGGAATGAAAACGTATACTGACGAAAAATTGGATCAGGAATGGGTGACCCTTATTTCAATTGCAAGAAGAATGGGATTATCTAAGGAGGAAGTGAAGGATTTTCTAATCAATTCCTCAAAAAAATAAGGAGGAATGATGGTGATCAAATTAGGGGAAGGGACTTTTGTCTCTTATATTTTAGGGAAGAGGATTAAAATCATTGCGGTTGATAAACGGATCGCCAAACTCTACATCAATGACGAATATAAAGGGAAGTGCGATTTATCTTTTATTCTAGAGAAAATCCACGGACTTGAAAATAAAGAACAAGACATCAAAGGAATAATCCGAGATGAACAGAAAATGTACGATGAACTTAGGGAGATTATACAAAACCAAAATATATCGTCTCATTATGAATAAAGGGAAAACGTAGGAGCAGTTTTTTGTTATTTATTTAGCATGGATTAACGCTCTTGATGGATTTATCACATATTGTGGAGTTCAAAATGGATGGATCGGAGAAGTGAATCCATTAATGCGAATGCTATTTCAAATGGATCCACTTGTTATCCTAATGTATAAATAGGTTTGTCTCTTTTTTTGATCGCCTTACTTTTAAAATTTCATCACTTTAAATCCGGTTTAATACGGATTTTATTAATCGTGGCTTCAACATTATATTCTTTCATATTGTGTATCCACGGCTATTAGGTATATATCCTGTTAACTAAATAGATAAGAGCCTACTGGAAGATGTCGGCTCTTAAAAAAACAATTTATTGATCAGATCCCTGTTTGGCACGCCACTTATTAAACTCCAGAAACTCCCTGAACTGGTCCTTACTTATACCAGACTCCATTGCTTCTTTAACGATCTTTTTCCATTCCGAGTCTAACTCACTCTGATGAATAGGATCATCTCCCTGAAGTGGTACCTCTACCGAAACATCAAGAACATTAGATATTTTATCTAGGAATTGGATAGAGGGATTTGATTGTATATTTCGTTCAATTGAACTCAGATATGACTTGGCCACATTCGCACGTTCCGCTAATTCTGAAAGAGATAACCCTTTGCGTAAACGATACTTCTTTACTTCTTCACCTATCACGTGTATCCCTCCGATGCTTCGACAAAATTCTTTGATTGTATGTAATTATACCAGTATGTTATTGTTCCGTAAATAGAACGAAAGCGGCGTCCGTTCCGCCGCTTTCGTTCAGGTTACATTCCCTCATTTTTGAGAAACGCTTTGATTTCAGAAATTTTGATGCCCAATTCCTTCGCTTCTTTCATTAATTTAATCCATTCCTCGTCCAGATTTTCTTCCGTATGTACGCCCATGTAACTCCTCCTTAAACTCTTTCCAGGTAGTTCAGCCATCATAGAAGCCTTCTATCAACAAGCTTCCTTAGATCTGTTTACTTTGCGCCCACTTTTTTTCAAAAATGGTTGCCCTTTTCTGGAGGATACTTTGTACGATCCATCATATATTTATGAAAATCCTACTATTATAATAGGCCATTAAACCTACGAAATGTGTTGTAATTTGTAAAAAATATCAAAAATATATGACTTTTTTTGTAAATAAATAACTTTTTTTAAATTTGGTGTTAGGAAAATACATACATCCACTTGAGATGGTCAAAATAGGACTATTACAACGATGGAGGTTTTTCTATGAAAAAGTGGATGATGTTACTGATGACGATGTTTCTTTCCCTGAGTATTGCGGCTTGTTCGAATGCAAATGAAGAAGAAGGACCGGTAGAAGATCCCGAAATGCAAGAAGATACACCAGAAGATGAAGAGAATGTTAACGAAGACGATGGAACGATTGATCAGGAAGACGATGATACAATGAATAAGGATGGTTCAGAAGAAGGCGATAAAGATGAAGATGGTAACATGGATGAAGGGGACATGGACGACACTGAAAAGCAACCGAATGATGAAACTGAAAACCAGCAATAGGGACCTTAACGGGTCTCTTTTTTTAATTCTCTTATAATGATGTTTCAAATTATATATAATGGTATTATATATAATTTGAAACATCATTTATAAACATTTTTTACTCGTTACCATGTAAAAGCTTTTAATACTATTTGAAAA
>NZ_JBITPM010000036.1:0-87297 GCF_050467905.1 Pseudalkalibacillus sp. NRS-1564
GGACAATCGCTTTGTTTTGTGAATAAACAGAAAAATGGAAGGGATCATATTGCAAGGAAGAAATGAGTATGAGTAAACTAAGAGCAAGAAACAAATTAGGAAAATGTTGTTAATCATTGGAGGTGTGATAAATGAATGAGGAAGAGAGGGAAAAAGCATTTCAATCGGAGCTGCAAAGGCTCAGGGTGAAAGATTACATATCAGAGCAGACATACGGTACTGTTTCGAACGCGTATCAAAAAATGATGGACGACGCTATAGAAGCGGAGGAAAAGCATGAGGAAGTTATTGTCGCACGAGAAATAGTTCCAACTAAGTCAGAGGCGGCAACCCCTGTCAAAGAAAAGAAAGTGAAATCAACACAGGAGCTTAGAGATCGAAATTTAACATGGATTTTGGTTATTGGTGTGGTCTTCTTGTTACTTGGTGCGCTGGTACTTGCCACTAGTACGTGGGATGTGATGACATCGATCATGAAGACCGCGCTCATTGGCGGAATTGCGGCTGTGTTCTTTGGGATTAGCTGGCTCAGTGAACATAAGCTTCGCATTGAAAAGACCGCCTTCTCCTTTTTAGTTCTCGGAAGCCTATTTCTACCTATCGTCGTATTTTCAGCAGGTTATTTTCAACTTTTTGGAGTTTGGTTATCTGTAAGTGGCGATGGGAATGAAGTGCTTGGTCTTATTGGTGTTTTGGTTTGTTTGCCTCTCTATTTCCTGCAAGCAAATCGGCAACAATCACGTTTATTTGTTTGGTTTTCTTTTGTGACGTTAAGCATCGGTGCGGCCTTTTTTATCCAGGTATTCAACCCGCAAGTAGATCTCTTTTATCTTGGAATCGTGATCTTTAATGGACTGTTGCTCCTAATCTATGCTCGAACAAAAAATATGAAAAGTTTCGCTCTTTTTACGAAAGAGCTTCCTATCTATGTGCAGGGGAATCTCATTCTCTCAACGCTGCTCCTACTATTCTTTTATGAAAGTGACGTTTTTTATAGTTTTAATGTGATCGTGACGGCTTTTCTTTATCTTTCTATGATTTTTATTGGAAAACAAAAGGAATATCATTTTGTCTTTACGTTCTTACTTGTGTATGGCATTTATCAGCTTATTGAGCACTCGTTCCTTGAAGCTGCGGACGTTATGTTATACGCACTTGTCGGCTTTATTTTTATTGGCTTACAGTCGGTGGATCGTCTTCAAAATCCATATATGAGAAAAGCATTTCAACTGACAAGTGGTGCTGTATCACTATGTGCGTTCTTTTTTATCACATACAAAGGCTTGATTTTGCGCTTTGATGATCCGTCCTGGCTGCTTGTGATTGGTTACTTGCTCATTAGTCTTAATTATATATACCTTGCTAATCTATCACGCTATCGAATTTTTGGTTTTTTGGCTCCACTATTTCTAGCTGCTGCAGGACTGTATGCGATAAGTTTACTTTATACGAATCCATCGGTTGAAACAGTGATGCTTCATTTGTTTTTTACTGGCGTAACGATATATGTGGGTGGCTATTATTTGAATACATGGAGCGTGACAAAAAGAATTCAAACTGGATCGCTCTTCGTTTCTTTTGGTCCTATGATGCTCTCCCTATTGCTTGGTCTTCTTATCGAGCTATGGTGGTTAGAAAGTATCCTATTATTCATGTTAGGAATTGTTCATCTATCGATCTATCGAAAAGGGAAGTGGAAATGGCTTCGTCAAACGGGAGCGTTACTGCATTCTATTTCATGGGGAACTGCGCTGTTGGCGCTTTATCCTTTATTGGCGAGAAATAATTTCTATGAAGATAGCTTGGGTGCGCCATTCCATACGGCGATTGCAGCGCTACTCATTATCGGTACTCATTTTATTTGGCAAAAAAGGAATGTAAAAGACCTGGAGGAAATGGCTTTTTGGACCGGTGTCAGTTTCTATGGATTGGCATTGCTTCTCTTGTTCGGCGCGACGGTAGAGGAATTATTTGTTCGCTCGGGACTGTTGGTAGGAGCTATTGGCGTACTCTATCTGATCTTTAAGCGCACAGAGGAAGAGACGTTATGGCCAGTGATCAGTGTATTTACTTTGGGTGCTTATCTTTCTGTTGCGGAAGCCTTTCCTATTCAAGGAATGTTTCAGTGGATCATCGGGGCGGTTCTTCTGATCCTGATCGCTGACACGCTTGGAAAAAAAGACGTTGTTATACAGCGTAGTTATTTTTATTTAGGACATGTCTATTTGCCGATCGCTCTCATTTATACCATTTTAGAGCAGGGGAATGAGCCAGTCTTATATATCGTTGGCCTTTTCGTTTATGCTTATTCCGTTCTAACAAGGAAAATCGAATGGGAGGTTCGTACGTTTCTTTATGCAGGTTTTACCGTTCTTCCTTTTCTCTACATGGCGTTAGTTGATACTTTTGATTTAGACGGTGAGGCATACACGTATACAGGGTTTGCATCAAGTATCATTATGTTTGCGCTTTGGTTTTTCCTTGGTGGAAGGTGGGAAGAGAGGATTAAGTGGTATGCGGTTCCATTTGCTATCTTAGGATTTCTTCCTTTTATAACCGAATACAGTGAAATCAGTTCTGTGCCTTTTAGTGTTGGTCTACTCTATGCGATTCTGCTGCTTTGCTTGATTCACCAATCTGATTGGCAGATCATCACGATTATCCCTCTCCTATTCGTTCAAACGCTGGTATTTCTTCTCCCCGTTGAGACAATGGAGATGCGAACGCTTCTTTTTGTAGGAGTGGCAGTAGGGATGTTAACTGCGGGCTTCCTTATTCATAAAAGGCTCTATTCCTTTAGAGTAAAGCAACTGAAGGAAAAGCATATTGATTGGTACTCCGTAACAGCTCTTTTAACCGTACTTAATCTATATCAAGAGCTTACATTCGACTCTTTCTGGGCTGATGAGTTAAGAGCACTGTTTATCTTTGTTTTTTTCGCACTTCAAGTAAGGAGAGTGCCGACTGGTTTGGCTGCAAAAGTAATGAAAAGCATTACTGCCCTGTCATTATTAGTCCCTTATTACACGCTCCTTCATCACATTGAAATCAATAAGTATATTGTGACAGAAGTTTATGTATTGCCATGGATTGCGTTAACGATTTATTTATCAAAGCGTACGTGGAATCAAAGCAAACAAATCATGAGTTTCATAGAATGGAGCATTCTTTCAATCGTAGCAGCAGTTCTTGTAGGTGATGCTTTGATGAGTAATACAATATATGATGCGATCATAGCTGGTGGGCTATCCCTTGGTTCCGTGCTTGCAGGTTTTTACTATCGCATTAAATCATACTTTGTCATCGGATGTAGCGTTCTTCTTTTGAACCTTCTTCTGCAAACGCGACCTTATTGGGGGAATATGCCATGGTGGGCCTACCTATTAATCGCAGGAGCTACACTCATTACTGTTGCAAGTTTCTACGAATGGCAGAAGCAAAATAAAGATAAAGAAGGAAATACACTACTTCAGTTAAAAAAACAACAGTTTATGGAAAAGTGGAAGCAATGGCGTTAAAGAACAAAAGCTGTTTCTATCAACGTGTTTTAGAACCGTTTATAGAGGCAGTTTTTTGTTTTGCTGCTAATCTTATATGAAAAACAAGTTGATTCTATGAAGCTACTACGATATATAATGACGTAAAGGTAAGAGAGTCTCGTGAGCGAGAACAAGTGTCTTTTGAGGGGGTCAGATACGTACCTGACCCCCATCAAAAAAGGAGGTTGAGCGATGGCACGCTGGATTTACGTTGTTGGGGGTTTTTTAGTGATTTTGTCCTTTTCTTTTTTTATCTTCTATTCTGTAAGGGCTTTCAATATTACGCCTGATCGCCCTTCTGCCTCCTATACAGCACCGGATTATCGTTTCGTTCTTGTAACGGAGGAGATCGATAACGATTACTGGCGACTTGTGGAGGAAGGAGCGCGGGAAGCGGCTACAAAGTACAATGTTTCACTTGAATACACAGGGCCAAAACAAGCGAACCTTGAAGAACATATCAAAACGATTGAGATGGCAGCGGCATCTAAACCTGATGGCATTATGGCACAGGGATTAAATCAAGACGTATCCGCGACAATTATCAATCGTGTCACAGAGAAAGGATTTCCTTTTCTCACAGTGGACACAGATGCTCCTGATAGTAAGCGTGTGGCATATGTAGGCACAGATAATTATTACGCTGGATTTCTCGCAGGTCAGGCGCTTCTTAAAGATACAAATGACGAAGTAAAGGTTGGGATTATTACGGGAAGGTTTGATTCAGCGAATCAAAAGCTTCGTGTAGAAGGGTTTAAAGATGCTATTAAAAATAGCGATCGCGTCGATGTTGTTGCCATCGATGCCTCACAAATTACGCGAATACAAGCAGCGGAGAAAACGTACGAAATGATAAAAGCACATCCTGAAATCAATGCTTTTTATGGGACGAGCGCTCTTGATGCGATCGGTATCGTGCAGGTTCTTGAAAGCATCGGGATGACCGACCAGGTTTATGTTATTGGTTTTGATGTGCTTCCTGAGACGATGCAGCTACTTAAAGATGGAAAGTTAGAAGCAACAGTTGAACAAAAGCCATATGAGATGGGATATAACGCGGTGGAATTAATGATACAAATTATCGAAGGAGAGGATGTTTCAACGTATCATCATACGATGACAGAAGTATTAAGAAAAAAAAGATTTAAAGCAACTAGAAAGAACGACGCCAGGAGGGATTAAACTACCATGAAAATCCAGGGCAAATTTATTCTCTTTTTTACCATGCTCGTCATTTTAATGAATGGTGTCGCTTTCTATTTGTTTCATAGCAGTCAACGAACTATTGATGATTACCATACGAGCTTTGAACGCTTTATCGTGCTGAACGAAATATCACAGCAAACAAATAAAGTGTATGAGGCGATGAATACCTTTCTAACAGAACGGACACAGAAAGAATTAGAAGCATACGCCATGGAGAGAAAGATTCTCTCTGAAGAAAAAGACGAGCTTCTTAGCTCGGTAAAAAATGAAGCGAACGATCAAACCGTCACGAATTATGAAAAGATGATCGAAAGCTTCCTGCTTGAATGTGATATTACAGTGCAAGCTTTTCAACGACAGGATATTAATCAATATTCAGGTCATTTAAATGAAGCTGCCCAAATCTCAGCATTTATCCAAGAAACGACGCTAACATTAATTAATTCTGAGCTAACGGATTATCGCATGTTTTACAACCAGATGGAGGAAAAGAGTACGTATTTGCAGTGGATGGGCATATCATTATTCGTTTCGATGATTTTATTTAGTTTGTTGATGGCATTTTGGTTCTCAAGAGGTATCACAAGGCCCATACACGAGCTTGCAGCAGCAGCTAAGAAGCTATCGAAAGGGGACTTTACTGCGAATAGAGTAGTTGTGAGATCTAGAAATGAGCTACAGCTACTAGCGGATACTTTTTATCGCATGCAAGAGAACATACGAGGATTAATTAAAGAGATAAAACAGAAATCAGAGTTAGATCAGCTGTTGAAAGAAATGGAGCTCAAAAGTCTTCAAAGTCAGATCAACCCACATTTTCTTTTTAATACGCTAAATACAATTTCGAGACGTGCCTATATCGAAGGCGCGGATCAAACGAGTGAGCTCATTGAATCTGTTGCCGCACTTCTTCGTTACAATCTAGGAAATTTAGCGAAGGATGTCACATTAAAAGAAGAACTGAATATTGTTCGAGAATATTTCTTTATCCAGCAGTCACGATTTGGTGAAAGGGTTACGTTTAACGTAGTGGCAGATGAAGAGGTTCTTGATTGCATGATCCCTGTCTTAACGCTTCAGCCGATCGTGGAAAATGCGTTTATACATGGAGTGGAGTCGTATGAAGAAGGGGGAGAAATCGTCATTCGGGTCTATTCTGATCAAAATGATGTTGTTGTGGAGGTGGCAGACAATGGTGTTGGAATTGATAAAGCAAGACTAACACAGCTTCTCTTCAATGACGGCCGATCGGTTTCTGAGAAGAGACAAGGACATTCGACGGGGCTTGGCATGCAAAATGTAAAAAAAAGAATTGAATTATACTATCAGGAAACAGGCACGATGACGGTGGAATCCACAAAAGGTTCAGGTACGACCGTTCGTCTGAATTTACCTTATACGAAGATGAGAGGAGATGAACAGCTTGCTTAGGATTATGGTTGTAGATGACGAGCAGTTAGAGCGTGAAGCGGTCGAATTGATGATTAAAAGAGAATATGGAGATCAAGTCACCATTCAGAAAGCGAAAAATGGACGAGAAGCCATTGAATTTGCCGAAAAGTTTCAGCCCGAGATTGTCTTTATGGATATTAAAATGCCAGGTATCGATGGGGTAGAAGCAGTGAAAACGATAAAGAGAAATCAACCCGAAATAAAATTTATCATGCTATCCGCGTTCGATACGTTTGACTATGCCCGCGAAGTGATGAAGCAGGGAGTGAAAGAGTATTTACTAAAGCCAGGGGGAAAGCAAGAGATCTTTTCCGCCATTACCCGTCTCTCAGCCGAAATTGAAAATGAACGAGTAGAAGCTGAGAAGCAAGATCATGTACAAGCACAGCTGACAAAAGCTGTTCATCTTCTAGAAGGAGAGTGGATGAACGCTATCCTAATGGATCACGTCACAGAGTTTAGTCCTTCAGAGTGGAGTGAGCTGTTAGGCTTTCAGACGACAGTTGGGTATGCGGTTATCTTTAAATTTCCTGAGGAAAGAAAAGCGATCGTCAATGAAATGGTTCAGTGGGTAAAAGAAAAAATGAAATCCAACGTGCCTGGTGAGGCGATGATTGGAGTGAGGGATGATACGTATTTACCCTGCTTTCTTTTTAGTGAAGATCTTCTGGAGAAGGATAAACGATTAAAAGCGAAGTTACAGCCTACGTTAAGACAACTTCTTCATGAACTTTATCAGGATTTCCAAGAGGTCGTATGTATCGGCGTTGGCAGACCTTATCAGGAAGCTGATCAATTTGTTGAATCTTATCGCGAAGCGCTTCATGCTGTAAACACACTAGACTTTCAACGAGAGGTCACATATGCCTTTTATCAAGAAAGCAAGATTCCTAACGTACCGCGCCAGAGCGGAACTCAGGAGCAGGAGTCTATCGTGATCAACGCCATTAATAATGGTGATTTCACCAAAGCGATGCAAGAACTTGAAGTGTATCTTGGTATGATCTCAGGTGAACAGCCTGCTATATTTGTTCAAAAGGTGAACGAGCTCTTTCTTGTTGCAGAACGAATTTTACAAAATAACGGAATTTTCTTAACTTCCTACAAGTACATTCAAGCGGAAAGCGAAAATGAGGCAAGAAATCTAGCCAGAGCAAAGCTTCGGAAATTGAATGAGAGTGTGCAAACATGGCGTTCGCTTCATGGAGGAGATCGTCTTGAACAGGTGAAGCAATACATTCACACACATTTTCATGAGCAGCTAACACTCGAAGAAGCAGCTGAGCATGTTGATCTTAGTCCTTATTATGTAAGTAAATTATTTAAAGACAAAAGTGGTATGGCGTTTATAGATTATGTTACAGAAGTTAGAATTACAGCAGCGAAAAGAGAAATGCTTGATCCTTCAAAGAGCTTAAAAGAAATTTGTTTCAATGTTGGTTATAAGGACCCAAATTATTTTAGTCGAGTGTTTAAACGAAAAGCAGGTTTTTCACCATCTCAGTACCGTGAACAATTGCACGTATGACAAAAAAAGAAACCGACTAGCGGTTTTTTGTTATTGGAATGGTAGATCCTTCAAAATGCCTTTCTGAATATAATTCTGCATGGAGTGAAGTTCTTTCATGACTCTAGCGTTTTCTCTATCATTCTTCCACCAGTTGTCTCCCTGTCCAGATTCTCTGTCATCGGGGCAGAGAGTATAGGAGATCCAGTCCGGCATATAGGTGGTGAGAGTTAAGTGACACCTTTTCATGTGATAGGGGGAGCTCACAATCAGAAGTCTATTGATGTGATTCAGCCCAAATGAGCGTTGAAGTACCATAAGGGAAGCAATGACGTTTTCTGTCGTATTCGCTGCTTCGAGTTCGAGAAGAATATCTTCCTCGGGTACGCCAAAGTTAAGTAAGTGGTTTTTCATCCAAATGGCTTCTGACTCTTCTTCTTTACCCCATCTTGCTGCAGATCCGGAAACTAAAATTTTTGGAGCGCGCTCGTTATGATATAGTCTGGCTGCTTTTTGAACGCGATGAATCGTTTTTGCACCAAAAACGAGAATGCACTCTCCATCTTTTCCATCATCTACAATGCTATCGAACATGAAAGAAGTAATTTGTTGCCTTGAGAGAGTGTTCAGATTAACTTCAGAAAACATCATTTCTCTTTCACCTCGTTAGGACATTTCTTAGTAACTCTCTTCTCCTTTTAATCAAGAGATCCTTTCTTTCGTAGTTCTGTACTAGCTTATGAGCAAGACCTCAAAAAAGTGAAGATAACAACAAAAATATGAAGGCGCTTACATGGGTTGTGAACCATTCAATTTGATAAAGTAAATGTAATAAAAAAAACGGGGGGATTGATTGTATGAAGGGAACGTTGAAAAAACTTACGGGATGGATTCTCGTCCTTGTCCTCGCTCTTGTACCACTTTCTGCTTGTTCAAACTCTGGGGAAACGAATAGCAGTAGTGAAGGAAGTGCTAGTAAAGAAGAAACGCTTGATATTTTTAGCTGGTGGACAGGGGCTGGTGAAGAGGATGGATTGAATGCGCTAATTGACTTATTTAAAGAAGAATACCCTGATATTGAAGTAGAAAACGCAGCAGTTGCGGGCGGAGCAGGAACGAACGCGAAAGCCGTGCTTGCAAGTCGCATGCAGGGTAATGATCCACCAGCAACGTTCCAGGTTCATGGTGGTTCTGAATTGAACGATGGATGGGTTGCGGCTGACAAAATGGAAACGCTTAACGACCTGTATGAATCCGAAGGTTGGGGAGATAAGTTTCCTGAAGATTTAATTGATCTTGTTAGTAAAGATGGAGATATCTATTCGGTTCCTGTGAATATTCATCGCGGAAATGTTCTTTGGTATAACACGAGCATTTTTGAAGAGAACGGTGTCGAACCGCCAGCGACGTTTGATGAATTTTTCGCTGCTGCTGACCAATTACAAGAAGCTAGTGTTACGCCGCTTGCTCTTGGAGACAAAGAGCCCTGGACAGCAACTCATTTGTTTGAGACTGCGCTCTTAGGAACGCTTGGAGCAGATGATTACAAAAAGCTTTTCACTGGAGAAATGTCGTTTAGTGATCCGAAAGTAAAGGAAGCCGCTGAGAACTTTAAGAAGATGCTCAGCTATGTGAATGAAGACCATAGCTCACGAAATTGGCAGGATGCTTCCCAGCTTGTTGCAGATGGAGAAGCGGCGATGAACGTTATGGGAGACTGGGCAAAGGGTTATTTTGTGAACGACCTTAACTTAAAGGTGAAAGAAGACTTTGGTTGGGTGGCAACACCTGGAACGGACGGTATGTTTATGGTCATTACAGATACATTTGGTCTACCAAAGGGAGTTTCAAATCCTGAAGACGTTAAGAAATTCTTATCTGTTCTTGGTTCTGTTGAAGGACAGGATGCGTTCAACCCATTGAAAGGCTCTATTCCAGCTCGTGTTGATGCCGATCTCTCGAACTATGATGAGTATGGGAAAGAAACAATTGAAGACTTTAAAAATGCTAGTCTTGCTCCAAGTCTTGCCCACGGATCGGCTGCGCCTGAAGGCTTTGTCACAAAAGTGAACCAGGCGATTAATATCTTTGTTACACAGCAGGATGTGGATCAATTTATTAGTTCGCTAGAAGATGCTTCAGGCGATCTTAAGTAAAAGAGGATGGGGGGAGAGGGATTGCTCTTCTCCCTTTTTCTATCGTAAGGGGGATGAGGATGAAGACTGAAACAATGATAAACCAATCTGTTAAAGCCGTAACAACTCGAAAAAGACGTTCACTTACGAAAGATCACATAATCGCCATTGCATTCCTTATTCCATCCATCCTATTAGTAGGCGTTTTTGTTTATGGTTTTATCGGATGGACTGGCTATGTCTCTTTGAGTAATTGGAATTCACTTGTACCAGACTTTTCATTTGTTGGATTGAAAAATTACATCTACTTGTTTAGTGATTTTCGTTTTCAAGCTGACTTACGAAATACATTATTTTTTACGATTCTCTTCATTCTAGTCGTGATTGTGGTGGGGCAGTTTCTTGCCATTCTTCTTGATCAAAAAATCCAGCAGGAGTCACTCTTTCGAAATATTTTTTTCTTTCCGATGGCGCTTTCGTTTGTTGTAACGGGTGTAGTTTGGCAATGGCTATTAAACCCTTCGACAGGTGTTAACCTATTTCTTGAAAAGATTGGTCTTGATTCAAAATGGTACACGGATACAACCATTTTCCCTGCAATTGGATGGGGAAAGATTGAATTCGGGATTCCGATAGCGATGATTGCCGTTGTGATTGCTGCAGTATGGCAAATGACGGGCTTCTCTGTTGCCATGTATCTTGCCGGTTTACGTGGGGTGCCTGAAGAAGTGCGAGAAGCAGCAAGAATGGATGGAGCGAATGAATTCCAAGTATATTGGAAAATCATCATGCCGATCCTTCGCCCGATTACGGTTAGTGTCATTATTATTATGGCTCATATTTCGCTTAAAATTTTCGATTTGATTTACGCAATGACAGGTCCTGGAGCGAACTTTGTAACCGATGTTCCAGGTGTATATATGTACGAAACGACGTTCCGTGGTAATTATTACGCAAACGGAGCAGCCATTGCTGTGGTCATGCTTCTCGCTGTTGCTATCTTTATCGTTCCATATCTGTGGTCGAGTCGAAAGGGGGAAGCTTGATGGCGATTAGAACGATCACCCGTCCGCTTCTTTATGCTCTCCTTATTGCTTTATCATGCTTTTATTTAATGCCGGTTTACGTCATGATCATAACGAGCCTGAAGCCTCTTGAAGAAGTGACCTTAAGTCAAATGTGGCAGTTACCTTCAACACTTGATTTTAGTAGTTATTCAGTAGCGTTTACGAAGCTTGCTCCAAACTTATTAAATAGTTTCTATCTTGTTATCCCAGCAACATTGCTATCAGCGTTATTAGGATCACTTAACGGCTACGTACTTTCAAAGTGGAAGTTTAAAGGCGCAAATACGCTATTTACGGTTATTTTGTTCGGAATGTTTATACCCTATCAAAGTATCCTTATCCCGCTCATTCAGTTTCTTAGAGAAATCGGATTATATAATTCTATTGTAGGGCTTATCTTTGTTCACGTTGTGTATGGGATTCCGATTACGACACTTATGTTTCGCAATTTCTATGCTAGCATTCCTGATTCGATGATTGAATCTGCCAAAATAGATGGGGCAGGGTTTATCGGAATTTACCGTTTCATCATGATGCCTTTATCAATTACAGGGTTTGTTGTAGTCGCAATCTGGCAGTTTACGAACATCTGGAATGAATTTTTATTTGCTGTCACGATCACAACATCTGATCAACAACCTGTTATGGTTGCTCTTCAGAATTTATCCGGCAGTCAAATCGTTCAATGGAATGTACAAATGGCAGGTGCACTCCTTGCTGCACTGCCAACTCTACTCGTTTATATTTTCTTAGGTAAGTTTTTTGTAAAAGGATTACTTGCGGGATCAGTAAAGGGGTGAAATCCACTTTTGATAAGAGCAGCTCATGCTGTTCTTTTTTTTACTCATTTACGTTCTGTGATGACCTTTCACATGGATGATTCAAAAATAGAGAAAACAACATCATGAGATATCATTGCTATTTTTATTTGAATGAGTGTCTTAAATAGAGGGATTTCGATGCTTTATCTTGAAATTTGTTAGAATAGTGAGAAAAATGGTAAAATTAAAAAGTGATCTTATAATAGTGGAGGGGGAGTGCTGATGTTTCATTCGTATAAAGTAGATGGTTACTTTGATGAAATGCTTGAAGAAGGCAAGAAACCAAGGGGACATTGCAAACCGTTCCATGAGAAATTAAACGAGGTAGCTCCGGAAGAATTACAGTCGAGGTATGAACTAGCGCAAAGCGATTTTCTTCGCCAGGGCATTACGTTTACCGTTTATAGTGACAATGAGGGTACAGAACGGACAATGCCATTTGATTTTGTTCCCAAAATTATTCCACCAGACGAATGGCAACATCTTGAGCGGGGACTCATGCAGCGATTTGATGCGCTCAATGCTTTTCTTGATGACGTCTATCACGAACAAAATATTCTTAAAGATGGCATAATTCCACGGGATCTGGTCGTCAATTGCCAGCATTTTTTCGAACAAGTGGCAGGGATTGATCTTCCGAGAAGGCAGCATATTTTTATGGCAGGAATTGATTTAATTCGTGATGCTAATGGAGAGTATCGCGTTCTAGAAGATAATCTTCGTAATCCCTCTGGCCTCTCTTATGTTTTTCAAAACCGTTATGTAATGAGAAAAGTTTACCCTGAATTTTTCAATCAATATTCTGTTCAATCTCTTGAACAGCAATTTTCATATCTTCACTCAGCAATGGCCTCGCTTGCTCCTGATGATAGCACATCACCGACGATTGTATTATTAACACCTGGTGTTCATAATTCAGCATACTACGACCACTCTTTTATTGCTCAGAGAACAGGAATTGAACTCGTAGAAGGCAGAGACCTTGTTGTGAGGGAGCGACAGGTGTTTATGAAAACTGCTCGTGGATTGAAGAAGGTAGATGTGATCTATCGTAGAATAGACGACGAGTTTCTTGACCCACTGGAATTTCGTGAAGATTCGCTTCTTGGGGTTCCAGGGCTCATTGATGTGTATCGAGCGGGAAATGTTTCGATTCTAAATGGTATTGGTAATGGAGTTGCCGATGATAAAGCGATCTATCATTTTGTTCCTGATATGATTCGCTATTATTTAAAGGAAGAGCCACTAGTGAAAAACGTCGATACATATCTTCTGAGATATGACGATCAGTTGGAATATGTCCTTGATCATTTGTCAGAGTTAGTCGTCAAACACACGAACGCTTCAGGCGGCTATAACATGCTTATCGGTCCTCATGCTACGGAAGAGGAGATTGAAGCCTATCGAGCGCAAATTTTAAAAAATCCATCTGAATTTATTGCTCAACCGACAATTAAATTATCTCGCCTACCAGCATTTAAAGAAGACCGCTTTGCTGCATGTCACGTTGATCTTCGCGTGTTTATATTTGGTGGAGAGAAGACTCACGTATTTCCTGGTGGTTTAACACGTGTCGCTCTCAAGGAAGGTTCTCTTGTTGTCAATTCTTCACAGGGCGGCGGAGCGAAAGATACGTGGGTACTAGAAGAGAATCCAATTGTAACGGGGGGGAGTGACAACCATGCTAAGCAGAGTAGCTGATTCGCTTTATTGGTTAACCCGAAATGTCGAACGAGCAGAGAATAATGCGCGATTGATCGCGGTTAAGTTAACGAGTCGTCTTGAGAATGCCAATCCAATCGAAGAGACGAATCAGAACTGGTATGAACTGATTGAAATAAGCGGATTTCAAGAAGTTTTTGATGAAGAACATGATCGACCGATGGATCGAAATGTGATGGAGTTTCTACTGTTTTCAGGAAAAAATCCTAATTCAGTACTCAATACAATAACTATTGCTAGGGAAAATGCACGCGCCGTTCGAGAAATTATTCCCAATGAACTATGGGAAAGTATTAATTCTTTTTATTTAAAATTAAAGCAACAAAGCCACACGCCATGGACGATGGAAGAAGTTAGCGATATTTGTGAATTTGTTAAGAAGGAATCTCTTCTATTTCAGGGGATTGTTGAAGCAACAATGCCGCGAGGAGATGCTTACCTTTTCATGGAAATGGGTAAACACCTGGAAAGAGCTGAGAAGGCAGCTCGCATATTAGATGTTTATTATCACAAAAATTTAGAGAGCTACCAGAATACAGAAATTGTGGAGTATCATCACTGGTGGTCAGTTCTTCAGTCTGTGAGTGGACATGAAGCTTACATTAAAACGTATCGACCGTTGATTAAAAGTCGCAATGTCGCTGAGTTTTTCATTTTAAATGCTGAGTTTCCGAGGTCAATGATGTACTGTATTCAAAAAGTGCGAAATGCATTTGTCGCGCTTGAAGATGGTCATGTCGAACATTATTCAGAATCACTTGCACAAGAGCTCGAGCACCTTGCCAATGATCTTTATGATTTCTCAATCGAAGAAATTTTAAATCAAGGAGCTCATGCGTTTCTTCAGAGTTTTCAACACAGATGTATGACGATCGGCATGCACATTACGAAAACCTACTACCTGGGGGAAGTTGTGATACCATGAAATATGAAGTTACCCAAACGAACACCTATCACTATGAGCTGCCAGTAAGGCAGAGTATTAATCAGTTCAGATTGCGACCACTTCATGATGTGCAACAAACGCTTCATGACTATCGCGTTCGCATCCAACCTGAAAGTAAGACTTACGGACATACCGACTATTGGGGCAACTATGTTGAAACGTTCTATCTATGGGGTGAACATCAAGATCTTGAAATTGAAACGATTTCAACGATTGAAATTCATCCACTTGCGCTGGATGTTACTTTACCAC
Organism: Pseudalkalibacillus sp. NRS-1564; assembly: GCF_050467905.1. NCBI lineage: Bacteria > Bacillati > Bacillota > Bacilli > Caryophanales > Fictibacillaceae > Pseudalkalibacillus > Pseudalkalibacillus sp. NRS-1564. The sequence goes on from NZ_JBITPM010000036.1 coordinate 14,648, forward strand.
TTACGGATAACCAGCTAGCTGAACTTCATTCAGAATCTTTTAAGCAAGCACATGCCGAATATATGATCGAAACGGATTATACGACAATCTCCAAGCACGTGATGGAAGAAGAAACGCGAGAGCTTTGGGCAAATGCTAGAGATGAACTTGACTTCGCAGTGAAGCTTAATGAACATATTTATAACACGATGGAGTACGTGTCAGGAGCCACAAACGTTGAAACGACCGCTGAAAAAATTCTCACTCATCGTACAGGCGTTTGTCAGGATTATACTCATCTAATGCTTGCGCTCTGTAGGCATCGAGGAATTCCAGCTCGCTATGTTAGTGGATATATTTATATTGGGGAGAATTCCGCTTATCGTGGGGACGCGGCAACTCATGCGTGGCTTGAAGTAAAAGTGCCGGGCCTAGCCTGGATTGGCCTTGATCCAACGAATAATGCCGTAGCTCGCGAACAGCACATTCGGATTGCAGTAGGCCGAGACTATCGTGATATTTCTCCTCTAAAAGGGGTATATATCGGCGGAGCTCACACGCTTAACGTTAGTGTAGGTGTAAAGAATTTAGAAGAACGGGTCAGCGGGTAAGAAGCTGCCCGTTTTTTATATTAGAAATTCTTCCATCACTAAAACAGCTTGAAAGCATGGAAATAGTAGTAGCATTCATGTAAGGTTTTGTTTATTAGATATTTTTTTCTTAAGCGATACCTTTACCGCTAATCAAACAGAAAAGAGGCGACAATGGTTGATTATTTCACCTCCGCTAGCTCAATCAATCGTAGAAGAAACAGAGAGGATCATTAGTCGCAATATTAATTTTATGGATAGTGAAGGAAAAATTATTGCTAGTACTGATCCAAATCGTATCGGGCACTTCCATGAAGGAGCCTATAATGTTCTGCAACGGCAACAAAGTTTAGTGATCGAAGAGGATGATGAGTTAGAAGGAACGAGAAAAGGCATAAACCTCCCCGTTTTTTTGCATGACCAGATTATTGGTGTGATCGGTATTACCGGAGCCCCTGAAGAAATCAAACAGATGGGCGAGGTAATCCAAAAAATGACTGAAATTCTTGTAAAGGAAGCTTACTTTGATGAACAGCTCGAACTAGAAGATCGAGCGAAAGAAGCTTTTATTGATGAATGGATCGATGGAAAGTGGGAAAATGATAAATTATTTGCATCAAGAGGATGGATTCTTGGCATCAATGTCCATATTCCGAGAGTCGCTGTCATTCTTGATATGATCGGGATGAATGATCTTATTTATAATAAATTATCAAGCTACCAAGCTGATGTTAAAGGAGAACTTGAAATTCAGCGTTTTCGTCGAGATATTCTTCAAGAGATTCAATCGAGGTTTCCACCCAATAGTCAGCATGTGATCATACCAACAGGAAGTACACGTTATATTCTTTTATTATCCGTTAATGATCAAGTGGCCGAGGTGAATCGTAAAGGAAAGATTCAATTTCGACTGGAACAAATCCAGCAAGCTATCGAATCTTCTTACCCCTTCACAATGGCTGCGGGTATTGGAAGGATGTATACAACGCCACGAGAAATATCAAGGTCTGTACAAGAAGCAGAGAAAGCCTTGCTTCATTCCAGAAAGCAGAGTAATTTGTTTTTCTATGATCAACTTGGCATTGAATCTTTTGTGTATGATCTCGCCCCAGAAGTGAGATTAGATTTTGTTGAACGGGTTCTCCCTTTAGAACAATTAGAGAAAAAAGATCAAATGATTGAAACGCTTGAAGCTTTCTATAAAGCAAATGGCTCCATTCAAAAAGCATCGAGTGATTTATATATCCATAAGAACACTCTTCAGTACCGCTTAAAGAAAATTAGTGAATTTACTGGATATGACCCTAGAAATTATGAGGATGCTGTTCTTCTGCAAGTAGCTCTTGCTTTTTATAAATCCAACCCTACGTAAAAGACACTTTGAAAAAAGTGTCTTTTATTATGTGTACTAAAAACATATGTGTAATACGCATTTTTTTAGTTCTCTGTAACATAGAAAGCTTTCGTGAGATTTAATAAACTAATAGTAGAACATAATTCGGGAGGCATAACAGATGAGAACATCAATTCAAGGGAGCATATACAACAAGTTAGAGCGACTATACGGAGAACAAAGAGCGCTTTCTGTGACATCTGAAGTAATGGAACTAATTAAATCATATAAGCGAAAGCAAATAGAGCCTGAGAAAAAATGGGTAGATGAAAAAGATATTATGATGATTACTTATGGTGATTCTATTAAAGAAGAGGGGGAAGTTCCTCTTAGAACGCTTGGAGAATTTTTATCTGATCACCTTACTAATGAAATCAATGCGGTGCATATTCTTCCTTTCTATCCTTATACGAGCGATGACGGATTTTCAGTAATGGATTATAAAACAATAAATGAAGAGCTTGGTAATTGGGACGATATTCAAGCGCTTTCTAATCAAACGGATCTAATGTTTGACGCTGTTATAAATCATATTTCAAGTGAAAGTAATTGGTTTAAAGAATATTTGAAAGGAAACGAGGCTTATCAGGATTACTTTATTGAAGCTGATCCTGAAGCGGATTATAGCAAAGTGACGCGTCCTCGCGCACTTCCTCTTTTAACAAAAGTTGAAACGAACAATGGAGAGAAGCACATTTGGACGACGTTTAGTGAAGATCAAATTGATTTAAATTACGAAAGTGATCGTGTGCTCCTTGAAGTCCTTGATATTCTTCTCACTTATGTTGAGAAAGGAGCACGCTTTTTAAGATTAGATGCGATTGGCTTTATGTGGAAAAAACTAGGTACGACATCGATTCACCTGGAGGAAACTCATTTGCTAGTGCAGGTTATGAGAGAAGTACTTGAAGAAGCAGCACCGGGAACGATCGTAATTACAGAAACCAACGTTCCCCATAAAGATAACATTAGTTATTTTGGGGACGGTTCAAACGAAGCACATCTTGTTTATCAATTCCCTTTACCTCCATTGACGCTCCATTCCTTTCAAACTGGCGATGCATCGGAGTTAACGAAATGGGCCAAATCACTTGAAGCTACTACGGAAACAACCACTTATTTTAATTTTTTAGCTTCCCATGATGGAGTAGGTGTTCGACCTGTAGAAGGTATCCTATCAGCATCTGAAGTGCAGAGAATGGCGGATAAAGTTCAAGAGAATGGTGGTTACGTATCTTATAAAAATAATGGTGATGGAACAAAGAGTCCATATGAATTGAACATTAATTATTTAGATGCGATTTCAAATAATGGAGAATCGAATGAGAAAAAGGCAAAGCGGTTTATTGCAGCTCAATCAGTCCTGCTTTCATTGATGGGCGTACCTGGTATCTACGTTCATAGTTTACTAGGCTCTCAAAATGATCAAAGTGGCGTCGATGAAACAGGACGATACCGCTCGATTAATCGAGAGAAGCTAACACGATCAACGCTTGAAGATGAACTTCAAAAAGAAGGAAGCTTACGGAATCTAGTTTTCAATGATCTTAAGAAGCTTATCAGAACGCGCAAATCAACTAAAGCTTTTCATCCCAATGCTTCTCAAGAAGTGTTGGAAATGGATCAGCGCATTTTCTCTGTTGTTCGTACGAATGAACAGACAGGAGACAGAGTTGTAGCGATTACAAATGTTTCGGATGACACCGTTACGCTCAAACGAGAAATACTTGATCTTTATTTTGATGGTACTGCTTTCGATCTCATTTCCGAGTGTGAAATTTCTTCGAATATAACGTTATCTCCTTATGAAGTTCTTTGGGTGTGTGCAACATCGGAGGTGAGTGAATGAGAATCGTTATAGCTCCTGATTCTTTTAAAGGATCTATGAGTAGTCTTAATGCCGCCCACGCCATTAATCGTGGGATAAAGGAAGTTATTCCTGATGCAGAAACGATTCTCATACCAATGGCAGATGGTGGAGAAGGAACAGTAGATGCATTAGCTACTATTCTTAATGGGCAAGAGATCGCAGTGGAAGGCATCAGTGATCCTCTTGGCCGGCCAATTAGGGCGACATATAGTTGGGTAGAATCAACATCTACTGCGATTATTGAAACAGCATCTGCTTCAGGTCTCCCTCTTCTTAAAGAAAGTGAACTCAATCCGCATCAAGCCTCTACTTATGGGACAGGACAGTTAATTGAGCATGCTCTGAATAAGAAGGCACGAAAAATCATACTCGGTTTAGGTGGTAGCGCAACTGTTGATGCAGGAACTGGTTGTTTTGAAGCGCTCGGGGTTCAGTTTCTCGATCAGAAAGGTGAAAGAATAAAGGCAGATGGAGCATCTCTTGCTCGTATTTCTTCTATCGACCTTACAGCATTAGATTCTCGTCTGAAAGACGTAGAAGTTGTAGTAGCGTCTGATGTAACGAATCCTTTACTTGGGAAGGAAGGCGCTATTTCTGTGTTCGGTCCACAAAAGGGTGTAAACGATATTAGTAGATTTGAAGCTGGAATGAAAAACTATGCGAATAGAGTGAGTGAAAAATTTGGCATGAATCTGGAGAACAGCGATGGAAGCGGAGCAGCTGGCGGGTTTGGTTTTAGCCTACTAGCCTACTTAGATCCAATTTTTATGAGCGGCTTCTCTTTACTTGCTGAGCATAGCTGTTTAAAAGAACAAATGAAGTCGAGTCACTTAGTGATTACGGGAGAAGGAAAGCTAGATGCCCAAACGTTATATGGTAAAGTGCCTTCGGGTATTTCTCGGCTAGCTAAATCTGTTAATGTTCCTGCGATCGCTTTCGCTGGTACTTCTACGATTCTAGAAGATAGGGAGATGGGCATTATGACCGTTCTACCTATTATTGATGAGCCAATGGAATTGAAAGTAGCCATGACTCGAGGACCAGAGTTATTGTACCGTGCAAGCAAGCGCTTTATGACGCTTTATCAATGGATTAATGAGGGGAAGGGAGAATAGAAAATGAGCCAATTCACAATGCTAGATTACGTGGTTCTTGTTGTTTATATTCTTGGGATTGCTTGGTTTGGAGCGCGTTTTGGAAAGAATCAAAACACGACAAAGGATTACTTTCTTGGCGGAAGAAGCATTCCGTGGTGGGCAATCGGGCTTTCAGTTATGGCAACACAAGCGAGTGCGATCACATTTATAGGTGCACCTGGTTGGGGATATGAAGGTGGACTAGAGCGCATTAACACGTTTATTAATGTGCCGCTTGCAATGGCTTTTCTTATCGCTACAATTGTCCCTTTTTTCTATCGAGCAGAAGTTTATACGGCTTATGAGTATTTAGAGAGACGCTTCGGAACGGGAACACGAACATTATCCGCCGCCCTCTTCTTAGTGGCTCGAGGACTTGCGACAGGTGTCGTTCTTTATGCCCCAGCATTAGTACTATCCGTTGTAACTGGATGGGATATTAAGATAACGATTATTTTAATGGCTGTGATAGCGGTATCATATACCGTACTTGGTGGGATCAGTGCCGTTATCTGGACTGACGTAATCCAAATGTTCGTATTATGGTTAGGTGCGGCTATTAGTATCGTAGTTATTTTAGTGAAAGTTCCGGGCGGAATGACTAGTATTCTTGCCAGCGCTTCAGACGCAGGTATGCTCCAATCGCTCAATTTCTCCTTTGACCTTTCTATTGAATATAGCGTATGGGCTGGTGTGATTGGCGGCTTCTTCCTTCATGCTGCTTACTTTGGAACAGACCAAAGTCAAATTCAGCGTGTTTTAACAAGTAAGTCAATACGCGAAAGTAAACTTTCACTCGTTCTAAGTGGAGTTCTATTAATCCCGCAAATGCTGCTTTTTCTTTTTATCGGTATACTTTTGTTTGCATTCTATCAAACATTTGGTGACCCAAATGTTGATAACTTGAATGAACTATTTCCACTATTCGTTGTAAACCAATTACCAGCAGGAATTTCGGGTCTTATTATTGCAGGGGTGTTTGCAGCCGCTATGTCTAGCCTGGACTCTGCTCTTAATTCATTGTCAGCCGTGTCGATTCGAGATTTCTATGGTCAATTCGTTAAAAAGAATGCATCGGATCAGCATTATTTAAAAGCATCGCGATGGGCTACAATTTTTTGGGGAATTTACGCAACAATTTTCGCTTTCTTTGCAGCTAATCTTGGTCCGGTTATTGAAGCTGTAAATAAGATAGGCTCCTATTTCTATGGTGCACTTCTGGGTGTGTTTATCCTCGCCATTTTTACAAAGCGAACAAACGGCGTAGGTGCAGTGACTGGTATTATAGCGGGGATGCTTTCTGTTTGGGGCGTTACTCAGTTTGCTGAAGTATCATGGTTATACAATAATTTCGTAGGGGCGATTGTTTCAGTAGGGGTTGGATATGTTGTTAGCTTTATTGGAGCAAAACCTAAAGCTGAGAAACTAGCAGGGCTTACGCTGTTTGATTTAGATGACGATATACAAGAAGTGTTAAAAGCACGTTCTGAAGCAGCGTCGTCTCTAAGTGATGAAGAAATTGAAGAAGAACGCCGTACGTCAAGATGGCCGATTTATTTAGTTGGGTATTTCGTTGTCGTTATGATTGTGCTCTATCTCATAGGCCTGATCTAAAGGAGGTTATAGAAGATGACTTATTATATTGAACCAACAATTGATCGGCAGAAAGCTTTGAAAGCGATGAAACAATATACCTCTAGTCTGCTGCTGCGCATCGTTGAAAATAAAAAAAGGATTGAATCGAGTGAACTCGTTTATCTCCCTTTTTGGATGTATGAGTATCATCTAAAAACAACCTCATTAAAAGAAGGAATTACCGGAAGAATTGCAATTGAGTCAATCTCTGAACAAGCAGCTATTCTACCAGTGGACTACCCTCTTAAAGAAGGGAAGGTTCCTGGGGAAATGTTTACCCATTGTTCTCCAGATCCAGATAAAGCAAAACATGCGTTATATTGGGAAGCGTTTGGAAAAGAAAAAAAGAAAAAACAGATCAACATTTCTTTAGAGGAACCATCCAAACTGTATTTGCCTTATTGGGTAGGCTATATCAAAGGAAATAGAAGAGAAGTTTATATGGTGGATGGCGTAACTGGAAAAGTTGATTTACCAATGAAAGATTCTTTTCTCCATCATTTAAAAAATCAACTGAAGCACAGCTCGATATGAGCTGTGTTTTTTTGATTTTACTTAAATGTGATAATCAACACTAGAAGCCTTAATATCTTACGAAAAGCAAGAGCATTTAAATATTTTAATAGGTTAATAAATATTTTTTAGAAAATATTGTCTAAACCAATAATAAGTAGGGAAAGAAATAATTAGTAATACTGAAAATTATGATAAAGGGTGATGTCATTTGTCGGATTCCATCCATGTAACGATTAATGGTAAAAGTGAACAGATTTCAAGTGAGAAAAGTGTGCTTCAAGCACTTAATGATCATAATCTAGACTTGCCGAGCATATGTTATCATCCAAGTCTTGGAGCTATCGAAACTTGTGACACATGTATGGTGGAAGTAAACGGAGAAGTTGTAAGAGGTTGTTCAACGACTCTCTCAAATGGAGATAGCATTAACACAACAGCTTCTCACGTAAAGGAAGCTCAGAATATTGCAATGGATCGTATTCTTCATAATCACGAGCTTTATTGTACTGTCTGTGATTACAATAACGGCACGTGTGAAGTACATAATACGGTGAAACAAATGAAGATGAATCATCAGGCGATTCCTTTCGAACAAAAACCAGACCCTGTTGATAATTCAAATCCTTTCTATCGATACGATCCAGATCAGTGTATTCTTTGCGGACGCTGCGTCGAAGCTTGCCAGGATGTGCAGGTAACAGAGACGTTAACAATTGATTGGGAGAGAGAACGTCCGCGCGTCATCTGGGATAATGACGTTGATATTAATGAATCTTCTTGTGTTTCTTGTGGACATTGCTCAACCGTGTGTCCTTGTAATGCCATGATGGAGAAAGGCATGGAAGGTGAGGCTGGCTTTTTAACTGGTATTCAACAGGATACGCTTCGCCCTATGATCGAATTAACAAAAAACGTGGAAACTGGGTATAATTCTATTCTTGCGATATCTGATATGGAATCGTCCATGCGTGAAAATGAAATTAAAAAAACAAAAACCGTATGTACGTATTGCGGTGTAGGATGTAGTTTTGACATTTGGACAAAAGGGAGAGATATCTTAAAAGTAGAGCCACAAGTAGAAGCTCCAGCGAACGGGATTTCTACTTGTGTAAAAGGGAAATTTGGCTGGGATTACGTGAATAGTGAAGAACGTTTAACAAAACCACTTATTCGAGAAGGTGATTCATTTAGAGAAGCAGAATGGGAAGAGGCACTTAAACTCATTAGCCGAAAGTTTTTTGAGGTGAAAAAAGATTATGGTGCAAATGCTCTTTCCTTTATTAGTTCTTCCAAGTGTACAAATGAAGAATCGTATTTAATGCAGAAGCTAGGAAGAAGTGTCATTGGAACAAATAACATTGATAACTGCTCTCGCTATTGCCAAACTCCAGCAACAGTAGGGTTATTCCGTACAGTAGGCCACGGTGGTGATGCTGGATCGATAAAAGATATCGAAATGTCTGAGCTTGTCATTGTTATTGGATCGAACACTTCGGAATCTCATCCTGTTTTATCAACAAGGGTAAAGCGTTCGAATAAATTGAACGGTCAAAAACTCATCGTATCCGATTTGAGAAAACATGAAATGGCTGAACGCTCTGATTTATTTATTCGTCCTTCTTCAGGTTCTGATCTTGTTTGGCTCTCTGCCGTAACGAAGTATATTATTGATCAGGGGTGGGCTGATGAGGCTTTCTTGAAGGATCGCGTGAATGGTCTTGATGACTATATCGCCAGTCTTGAGAAGTACACTATGAGCTATGCATCTGAAGTAACAGGGATTAAAGAGGCGGAATTAATCCAAATCGCTGAAATGATCCATGAAGCAAAGACAACTGTAGCGCTATGGGCAATGGGCGTCACACAACATAGTGGCGGGTCAGATACGAGTACTGCCATCTCAAATTTACTTCTTGTTACTGGAAATTATGGCAAACCAGGAGCAGGTGCCTATCCACTTCGAGGTCATAATAATGTCCAGGGTGCGAGTGACTTTGGAAGCATGCCTGATAAAATGCCTGGTTACGAAAATGTGACCGATCAAAAAGTGCGTGATAAGTATGAAAAAGCATGGGGAACGCCACTTCCTGAAGAAGTCGGCTTAAATAATCATGAAATGGTCGAACATATTCATGAAGGAAAATTAAAAGCGATGTATTTAAAAGGAGAAGACATGGGAATTGTCGATTCTAACATTAACCATGTTCACGCTGCATTTGAGAAGCTAGACTTCTTCGTCGTGCAAGATCTTTTCCTTACGAAGACAGCGCAGTTTGCAGATGTCGTACTTCCAGCGAGTCCAAGCCTTGAAAAAGAAGGAACGTTTACAAACACGGAACGCCGTTTTCAACGTCTCTATCAGGCACTAGAACCACTTGGTGATTCGAAACCCGACTGGAAAATCATCATGGAAATCGCAAACGAAATGGGAGCAGGTTGGGATTATGACAGTCCGAGTGACATTATGGCTGAGGCTGTTCAGCTTGCTGACATGTTTGCTGGGGTTTCTTATGAACGTCTTGAAGGATATAAGAGTCAGCAGTGGCCAGTTGCGGCAGATGGCACGGATTCACCACTACTCTTTACAGAAGAATTTCCGTTTCCGGATGGAAAAGCAAGACTATTCCCGGTCGAATGGACAAAACCACTCGAGTACGATGAGCAGTACGATCTTCATGTTAATAATGGGCGTTTGCTAGAGCATTTTCATGAAGGAAATATGACGTATCGAAATGAAGGCATTAAATCGAAAACACCAAGTACGTTCGTTGAAGTTTCTCCTGAATTAGCAGAAGAAAGAGGGTTATCTGACGGAACGTTAGTTAGACTTGTGTCACCATATGGAGCTGTTAAGATTAAATGTCTTGTAACAGACCGTGTGCAAGGAAAAGAAGTATACATTCCGCTAAATGATCAAGATGATGCGGCGATTAACTTACTTACAAGTAGCAAGGCGGATAAAGATACTGACACGCCTGTTTATAAAGAAGTGAAAGCGAAGATGGAAATTTTGAAAGACAAAGGGACTTCACCACTTCCAAAGATCAATCATCGCTATGGAAATCCACAGCCTCAAAAAGGGGTCATGGTTGAGCGGAAATGGGCTAGAAAAGATTATCTCTTCCCTGGAGATATGGTGAAAAAGGAGGGCATTAACTATGGCAAAAGCCATTAAGCAAATCAAACGTATTGAAGTTTCTGAAGAAGAGAAACGCGCGAGTGATCTTAGAGAGATTGAAGATGCTTTGATTGAAAATAAAGATGCCCTTCTTGAAACATTAAGCGTTGTAGGTGGGATGAAAGATCGAGGCATCTTAACGCTTTTAAACGGTCTTTTTGGAGAAGGCGACCGCGTTCTGAAGGTCATCGTCGATCTATTAAATGTTCCGGAAAATACAACGGCGTTAAAAAATCTGATGCTTCTCTTTGGAGCAGCAGGAAAGATTAATGTTCAGGATCTTGAGCCATTGCTTTTAAAGGTAAACTCAGGTATTGAGAATGTTGCTGAGCATTCTGAAGACAACGAGAAGACTAGCTATCTGAGTCTTCTTCGCGCACTAAAAGATCCGGAGATTAATCGATCTTTAACCATTCTAATCACTTTTTTGAAAGGGATGGGGAAAGATATTGAGAACGAAGAGCAAATGACCGATAAATCACAGTCCTCTGAGGCGAGACAGGATCTTTAACTTTCTATAATTTCGCTGAAAAGCCCCGCAAATTGAGCGGGGCTTTTCAGCGTGCAGCTTTACTTTTTCTTTTTGAGATGATGACAAAGGCCATAAACGTAAGCACTATACCTAATGAATCTGGTACAAGCACATCAATTAAATGTCCCGTTCTACCCTCAACGAGACTTTGATGGTATTCATCAAATAATGCATAGAGAAAAGCTGTTAATGAGCCTAGGATAAGGGATGCTTTTCGATTGCTTTCTTTCCATGCCATGATACATAAAAACGCTAGTAAACCGAACGAGGCAACATGGGCTCCTTTCCTAAGAAAAAATTCAACATATTGATATGGCGCTGAAGGTGTAACAAGTGCACCATCATAGGTGAATTCAATTGGGGGTAAATCCTCTTCTTGGATCGAAATCATTCCTTTAAAGAACGGTTTCATATCCTGTTTTTGATAAGGGGTATTAGAGGAGAAGAAAAGTATGATCATCATTAAGAGTGCGAGGCCAAACCATTTTCGCTTACCGAACCATTTCATGCATTTTCCACTTTCTTTCTTAAGCAGTTTAGTCCCTATCATACCGAATTTCGTGCATAATAGGGAGTGGTTTTCTAAAGAAATATTAAGATTTTGTGTTGATCGAGTGAAGGGAATCTGAAGTTATTTCTGCTCACTTATAATAGAAAATAGATGAAAGAGAAAGGAGATATAAGATGAAGATTGCTGTCATCGGTACCGGTTATGTCGGTCTAGTAACAGGAGTATGCCTAGCTGAAATCGGCCATCAAGTAACGTGCGTTGACGTCGACCACAAGAAAATTGCGATGATGACTGACGGCTATTCGCCTATTTTCGAACCTGATTTAGAGAAGTTAATGAAAAGAAATTTATTGGATGATCGGCTTCACTTTACAATAGCTCATCAGGAAGCATTGGCAACGGTGGACGTGATCTATATTGCGGTCGGTACACCACAACGATCTGATGGAACGTCCGACCTTCAATACATCCAGCAAGCTGCCCGACATATTGGGACATCACTTCAGCAGGATAGTATCGTTGTAACGAAAAGTACGGTCCCCGTAGGAACAAATGAACTGATACAAAAGTGGATTGAGCAAACGTTAAGGTCGAACATTAAAGTAGAAGTTGTTTCAAATCCAGAATTCTTACGAGAAGGTTCAGCTGTATATGACACGTTTCATGGAGATCGAATTGTTATTGGATCAGAGAATAAAACAGCCGCCGCAGTATTAGAAGACATTAATCAGCCTTTTGGCATTCCAATTTATCATACGGATCGGAAAAGCGCTGAACTAATTAAATATGCGTCTAACGCATTTCTAGCAACGAAGATAAGCTTTATAAATGAAATATCAGCTATTTGTGAAAAAGTTGGGGCAAATGTAGATGATGTGGCTCTTGGAATGGGAGAGGATAAGAGAATTGGGGATCAATTCCTACAAGCTGGGATTGGCTATGGGGGCTCGTGTTTTCCAAAAGATACAAACGCTCTAGTACAAATTGCAGGTAATAACCAACATAACTTTCAGTTGTTGAAATCTGTTATCGAGGTCAACAATACTCAGCAAAATAAGCTTATTCAAAAAACGAAAGAGGTAGTTGGACCACTTCAAGGGAAAAGAGTAGCGTTACTCGGTTTAGCTTTCAAACCTAATACAGACGATATGCGTGAGGCGGCCTCTATCCCAATTGCTCGCTCTTTAGTAGAAGAAGGAGCAGAAGTTCTTGCTTATGATCCCATTGCGATATCGAATGCTAAAGGCCACTTGCCTAAAGAAGTGATCTTTAAAGAATCCTTAATAGAGGTTTTAACTGGAGCAGATGCGGCACTCATCATAACAGAATGGAAAGAAATTAAAGAGCTAGATTTAGATGTATATGTGAAACGAATGACTTCTCCCATTGTGATAGACGGAAGGAATTGTTATTCATTAGAAGATACGGCGAAATATCCACTACACTATATCTCTATAGGTCGGCCCACCATTAATCAATTACAAGTCTCTTCAACGGTTTAATAATTCGACAAAGCAGCCTTAGCTGTTCGTCGAATTTTTTTTGAACTTTTTATATTGAGCTATTTACGTAAACATTGTTACTGAGGGGAGGGGGGCTCGCTCCAGGAAGCTTCTTTATACAAAAATTTTACTTAAATGAGCAAAAATCGAGATCTAAATTTGTAAGATAACATAGCTTGAAATTTTAATAACAGATCAAAAATACCTCGAGTTCAGAATATTTGTACTTGAAAAAACCATCCACTTTGGTAAAATATGTTTGTCAGTACACTTTATGGAGACAACTAGGATTTCTGAATGAAATAAAAAAGATTGAATGGAGTGGTGAAATGGTAGAGAAAACGTGTGATAAATGTCAAAAACCTTCTTATAGCAGTAATTATCAAGGAGAATGGATTTGTCCATATTGTGGAAAAGATTTAACGGAAATTCAAGTGAACAATGAGGACTACCTTTATAAGGCAGTAGTAGAGAAGAAATAACCTATAATGGACCTACTTATTTTCTTTAGGACGAGCTTTGCGTGAAAAGCTCTGGGTGATGGTTAGTGGTACTTGTCACCTGAATGAAAGACGCCTAGAATAATGAATATTCGACTTAAAAGGATAGTGTGATATGGGAGAGTTTATCAAGTTAATCGTTGCCATTGTTAATGAGCTTCATGATATTGTCATTATGTTAATGTATAGCCTAGGCTTTTCCGTCACAGATAAACAACTACACTTCTGGGTGATTGGCTTACTAGGGATGGGAGGATTTATTGTTGTGCAATTCTTGTTCCGTATACTTGCAAATTGGAGTATCACAGCGATTTCGTTTATTTATACGGTAACTGTATTGCTTGTAGTCGTTTTTGCCATTGAAATTCAACAGAAAATCACCGGAAGAGGAAATATGGAGTTTGCAGACGCTGTTGTTGGACTGCAGGGCTTTATTGTGTTATTTATACTATATGTGGCCATACGCCTTATTTTAATTGGAATAAAAAAGCTACGTAAATCAGTAACAAATAAGAGCGATGCGAAGTAGATGACCTGAAGTGAGGGTTGTCTTTTTTATTTTGTTCAAAAAAGATCAATAAAATAGGAGAGCTACGATTCGCTCCCCTTCCCCGGTTTTAATATGTCATTTGTGTAAGGAAAGCAATAGCTGCTCCAATCACAATAGCTGAAACGGGTAGAAGAAGATAAACCATCTTCTCTTTACGTTGTCGTCTGTACTGGATTTCCTCTGGCGTTAGCCATGATTCTCTCATCATTCATATCCCCCTTGATTCTTGCAACAATCGCAGTGGAGGCCGTATTCGGCAGCTGGCTGACTGTCGGAAATCAGTCCGCGAAGTCCCTATAGCTTTGCGTCATCATTTTTCAATGATTTTGCCATTCTCGTACGATTAGTAGCATATAAAAATAAGAAAACGAAGTCATAAAAAATTAAAAATTGTCGAAAAATGACTACAGTTTCAAGTATAGCGTATTCTGGAAACGATGTATATTGGGAAAGTGCATTTAATTTGTTTTATCAAATAAAGATTTTGTAGAGCAGGTTTCCCAATGTCATATTTAAAGCGTGAATGCTTTCTTTCGAAGATTTCGTAAAGCCAGGTTTTATTGAGAAAGCGTAAAGCAAACGCTAAAATAACAAATAATCGAACTCCTATAGAGAGCCTTCCACCCTTTGAAAACAGAAAACGAAGCAGAAAAAAGAAAACAGTAAAAAACACTTAAAATCCGCTATTAGCGGCTATCGCAATAACAACACCTAACAGGATGGATAGGATAGGTATGGCAAGGAAAAGGATCTTTTCCCTGCGTTTTTTTTGAAATTGAATTTCTTCAGGAGTTTTCCAGTTTCGTCTCATATGAATCCGCCCAGTAACGTCACTTTCATGTATAATGCGCGTGAAAGTGATGTGTCTTTTATTTTCATTATCGGTTCATTTGTTTAAATAATTTAGCCTTAAATGTCGAATTTTAAGAAATAATCTTTATGGCCCGTTTTTATTCAATATAATGGAAGATAATAAGGTCTAAGGAATTATGGAGGTGTTGATAGATGCCTGTTATTTACCTGGAAACATTGATTGAAGCTCCTATTGAAATCTGCTTCAATTACGCAAGAAGTGTTGAAGCACATATGAAAAGCACAGAGCAAACAAATGAGAAAGCAGTAAGCGGGGTTACGGAAGGATTGCTAGGCAATGGTGATGCCGTTACATGGGAAGCGACTCACTTTGGCATTAAGCAAAAATTAACTGCCAAAATCACTGGGATGCAGGAACCAGATTGGTTTATTGATGAAATGACAAAGGGAGCATTTAAATCGTTTGTTCATACTCATCGTTTTGAGGAAATCGATGATGTAACGTTAATGATCGATGTATTTAGTTATGAAGCTCCATTCGGTTTAATTGGTAGCATCGCAAACCTTTTGTTTTTAAAAAAGTATATGAAAAATCTGCTAGAAAAGAGAGCCCTTGAATTAAAGAAAATGGCTGAACGAACGGAATAACCTTTTCCCCATTAGGCGATACTTAAGAGAGCTTATTTAGGGAGGAGACAATCATGTCGGTGTCTCGGACTATCGTTTCGGTTTGTATTCAGTGCTGGTTAGGAATCGGTTTTTTGATTTCATGTATGGCAATGCTTACACTAATAGGGCATGAACCATCTCCCTTCATTGTGGATAGTGTATCCTCCATTACCCAGTCTAGGGAGTTCCAATACGGACCTTTGACGTTAAGTTTAGAAAAAAACGGAGAACTAGGATTGGCACATTTTGTCGTTCGTAAGCTAGGTCACTTCTTTGTTTACAGTTTCATAGCATTAGTTTTACTACAGCTATTTAAAGGGGAATCATCTGTTTTTCGTACATTCATTGTCATTATTGTTGTAGCTATTTTTGCTGTGACGGATGAATTTATTCAAGCTTTTTTACCAGAAAGGACAGCGTTAATCACTGATGTGATTGTGGATCTTGCTGGATGCCTACATAGCGTTATCCTTTATAAAATATGGCATTACTCCATCTTAAAAGCTCTCGCATAGCGGGAGCTTTTTTAATGTGAAAGCTCAGCTTATACTGTTGAGTTTTGGAACAGAGCGTAGAAGCAAAATGCAACATTTCTCATTAACATATACTCTTTCAAAAATCACTACTATTATTTTTATAGTAAAAATAACCTATAGATTCGACAATGTACCTGGGTATTCTATGTTATTTTTGTAATATTCGTCATTTGGATGATATTTTAATGTAAAATTTATGCTAAAGTGTTAAAAAGGGAGAATAGAACTAATATTTTCTTAAAAAATCTTAGGGGGAAAAGATTTGAAACTTTTTACGTCATTTTTGATTGGCATTTTAGCATTTTCTTTATCCATGAATGGTGTTCAGGCTGCAGGGGAGTCAGTTACGGTTAAACTAGTAAACTATATTAAGGATACGACCGTAATCAAATTTAATGTGACAGGTAGTTATCAGATTGAAAATAGTAGCATTAAAATAGACAGTTCCCAGGCTGATGAATACAGTGTAAAAGCTGAAGCGGGTAAAGTGGTCCTTTATCGAGGCAATACCAAGCTTGAAGACTTCGGGAATTCCATGACGATCGTTCCAACGATTTCCAAATCGATGGACAGCTATGTGGGAATAGGTGACAAAAAATATCTCGGAGTAATGAAATTTGCAATTGAGGGAAAGTACATCCGTCCGATAAATACGCTCTCTATTGAGGAATATTTAAAAGGGGTAGTGCCTAGCGAAATGCCGGCCTACTGGGGAAATAATGGTGGAATGGAAGCATTAAAAGCCCAGGCAATCGCTGCTAGGACTTTCGCTTTACCACAGAAAGATTCTCTAATGGATAGTCAATCCAGTCAAGTTTATAAAGGTTATGACTGGTATCAAACGACAAACGAAGCTGTAGATGCAACTGCTGGAAAAGCACTAAAGTATAACGGGAAGTACATAGGTGCCTTTTATTCTTCCACAAATGGTGGAATGGTTATGTCCAATACGAACTCGTGGGGAAGTAGTTGGATTCCATATTTGCAGACGAAAGTAGATCCATATGATGAGAAGATGATAACAAGCTTTGATTATTGGGACTATACATTAGGAAAGCAACAAATTGACACTAAAAAACTAGATTTGAAAAAGCCTGAGTCCTGGTGGTCTAACGTGACTGAGCTAAGTTCAAACGTAACAGAAATAAAGAATATGAAGTCATGGCTATTATCTAAAGGGAAAATTAAATCTACAGATGAAATAAAAATCACTGATATTTCGAATATTAATTTCACAGTTCCACCATTTAAATCTGATGAAGTATTAAGAGGTAGTGTCGAGATTCAGTATTTCTTAAAAAGCAAAGATGGATTTGTTATGAATACAAATGGGGAATTGAAAAAGCATACGATGAAAATCGAGGATACTTCTTATAATATCCGATTTATGATTGGTACAACGATTATGAAAAGTCCTTATGTAAAAGAAATTAAACAAACGAGTAATTCATTTGTCGTCTCAGGTAGTGGGTTTGGGCATGGTATTGGAATGAGCCAATACGGAGCTTATCAACAATCCAAAGATGGACGTAATTACGAACAAATTCTATCATTCTATTATCCTGGGACAGAATTAGTCAAAGAATCATTTGAAACAAACTTGATTACACGTCTTGCGGGAAATAATCGATATGAAACTAGCGTAGCTATATCAAAAGATGGGTGGAAGCAATCATCCGATGTTGTTGTACTTGGAAGAGGAGATCTTTCAGTAGATGCTCTTACGGGAAGCGTTCTTGCTAAAAAGTACAATGCTCCATTACTTTTAACAAAAAGTGAGGGACTGCCTTCTGTCGTTGAGGAAGAATTAGATCGTTTACAACCTGAAAAGATTTATATTCTAGGTGGACCAGCAGCCATTTCAGAGAAGGTAGTTGATCAACTTTCTTCTAAAGGATATATTTCTGATGTAGAAAGAATAAGCGGTCAAAATCGATATGAAACGTCTATCGCAGTTGCTAATGAAGTAGGAAATAGTAATCAAGTGATTGTGACAACGGGAGATGACACTTCCCCTGATGCTCTATCAATCGCTCCTTATGCAGCTTCAAAGCAAATTCCAATCTTATTGACTAATAGTGAAAAGTTAAGTGAAGCTACTGGTTCGTATATGAATACAACGAAACCTGTTGCGGCTACGATTATCGGTGGGCAAAATGCGGTTTCAAGTGTTGTTGAGGACAAACTTGCTACAACTTCAACGGTCAAACGAGTTGCTGGCGATAATCGTTACGAAACAAGCGTGAAGATTGCAGAAACATTTGATTTTGAAAATAAGAGTGTTTTCTTTGCAAATGGAGATGTATTTATTGATGCACTTCCTGGATCGCCCTTTGCCGCTGCCATGAGCGCACCAGTCATTTTAACTAAGCAAAATAAACTATCGAATGAAGCTGAACAGTACGTTAAGAAATCAATGAGTAGAGAATACTACTTCCTGGGCGGGGAAGCTGCTATTAGTAAACCTGTTGAAGAAACAGTTGATAAACTATCAAATTAACTATGGACACCTCTCTTAAAAATAGAGAGGTGTTTTATGTTATTATAATTAAAATGGGTAATTTCATTTTTATAAGAACGTGGACATAACGAGAGACATATAGCAAAATAAACTCAGATAAGGATGTGATGTCTTGCACCAGGAAAAAGAAATTGAAATACTGTGCGATGCTTTACGAACATATTGGAATGAACATCCAGAGAAAAGTCTCGGTCATTTGTTGAAAGATCTACATAACAAGTACGAAAAATCAGAAGCGTTTACGGAAACGGATGATAAGCACTGGTTGCACTGGTTGCTAGAAAATAGTAAGCAGCGAGATCTTATTGAAAAAAAATACCGTAACCAATCTCAAATTAAAGATTTAGAGCATCATATTCGTCCTGAGCTTATGGAAGTGATCAAGCGATTTGTAGATTGAGTCAATTGCTTTGTTACTGCTAGAGAAGCTCGTAGATTAGTTGCTAATATAAATGAAAACTTACTATGTAAGAATCACTAATTAAAAGAGCCGTACTCGTCATAACGAGTACGGCTCTTGTTTTCCTTATAATCAAAAGGGGGGATTAAAGGGATTACTTAATGTTTCGGTTTATACGCTATTACGCTGGGGGTAGAATGGTAGGAAGAATGAAAGAATTTGATACAGTTCTCTTCGTGGGATAATATGGTAAAATTATACGAGTATACTTAGAAAGGGAGTGCTAAATATGGGAATTAGATTTGGTATTATGGGAACAGCCAATATTGCTAGAAAAGCTGTTATTCCAGCTATTCAAAATGCTCAAGGTGCTGAAGTGGTAAGTGTTGCTAGCGGTAGTGGTCGAGCAAGAGAATTTGCAGCAGAAATGGGTATTGAGCATTATCATGACAGTTATGAAGCGATGCTAGATGATCAATCAATCGATGCGGTTTACATTCCACTTCCCAATACATTACACAAAAAATGGACAATTGCAGCGGCTCAAAAAGGAAAGCACGTACTATGCGAAAAGCCTGCTGCCATTACAGCCCGTGATGCCATGCAAATGGTGCAAGCCTGTGAAGACAACGGTGTTATTTTTATGGAAGCATTTATGTATCAATTCCATCCCCAACATGAAATTGTAAGAGAAGTGATTGCTTCAGGTGAAATTGGTGACGTCAAGCATATGCGTACTAATTTTTCATTTTATATCGGTGACAAACCAAATAACATCCGTCTCAACAGTGAACTAGGTGGTGGCAGCATCTGGGATGTGGGATGTTACTGTATTCACTCCTCTAGGTTCATTATTGGAAGCGAACCATTAAAAGTTTACGCTCAGGCTTCCATTCCTAAGGAAGTTGGCGTAGATCTTTCGGCTGCAGGAATCTTTACGTTTGCAAATGGAGTAACAGCTTCATTTGATTGTAGCTTTGAACGACAAATGAGCAATTCCTATGAAATTCTTGGTACAAAAGGAAGTATTCATGTTCCATTTGCATACCGTCCAGACGCGCCTGGAGCTGGTGGTTTAATTCGAATTAAAAATAGCGAAGGCAACGTGAGAGAAGAAATGGCTGAAGGTGAGCAGTATACACTTATGGTTGAACATTTCACGCGTTGTGTTGAAAACCAGCATACACCATCATATTCCGGCGAAGCGACAGTAAATAATTTGAAAACGATAGAAGCTTGCTATGAATCTATTGATAAAAATCAACCAGTTGAGCTAGTATAATAAAAAAAGCACATTGGATTAGCCAATGTGCTTTTCTAGAAGTTCCTTCGTTCCTTCTGAATAGGACTTCTTGCTTGAAATAGAAGTGATATTCTTTTCTTCTGGTGTTTCACCTTCTCCAACCCAATGAAACGTAATGTTATCTAATTCATGCTCTCTAGCAGTTACAGCCATAACCATATCGCCGCCGCTATCTCCAAAAACAAACACTTTATCGGCAGATTGGATTTCATCAATAATCCACGTCGCTCCAATTTTTTAGACAAATCTGGATGAATCACATCGACCCCATAAGTGGAAACGACTGTTTTATTACCAGATTTAGAAGAAATCGAATCTACATCATCTGCGTATTCCTGTAGAGCTTCTCGTGTTTTCTTTAAGTGCTCTTTATTACCAGGGTCCCCATGTACGGCTTCAACCGTACCCATCGATTCTTTCGTCTGATCCCATTGAATAAGACCATCATATTGTTCTTTTTGACTAACTTTATATAATTTATCTTTTACCTCATCTGCAATCACATATTCCTCATCTAGCTCCCAGGAAGAAATATCGGTTCCGCGCCCTTTTATCGCCCCGTGCTCAGAAACACAATATAGGGAAGACCAATCAATTTCATCATCAAATAGAGGGAAGAGGTGATCGGAAAGCCAGCCTCTAGAACGCCCTGTGACGAAAGAAAGAATATGTCCCTCTGTTGCTAGCTTTTCAATCATCTTAACAACTTCTTTATCTGGTCTAGCATTCTCATCTGTTAGAACGCCATCAACATCAAACATATAAAAAGCCATATTAGCACTCTCCTATTCGAATTAAATTATGACTAGTATAGCGTTGTGGAGGATGGAAGGGCAAATAAAAAAGGGAGGAATATCCCTCCCTTTCTCAAATTAAATATTTACTTGTTCTGTTTGTACTTCACTAGATTGTGGGAATTTTTCATGATCCAAAGCACCAATTACAGAAGCTGTTAAAGCAAAAACAGTTGCCAAAGTGATAGCAAATTTTTTCATTTTCATTCTCTCCTTTAATTTAGTTAATGATTTTTTTTCTGGCATCATTGGCCAGACGATAATAATAACTAGCATTTTTGTATTGCGATGAATGATTATAATAATCAGCTAGTTTTTCACAATAATCAGTAACGTATTTCCAAGATTGTTTCTCTTCAAAATAAGGGATAGCCTCCTCTTTTAATAGGACCTCATAATCAGAGTTATATGTTTGTTTAACATGATGTTCTAAAATTTTAAAATGATACACGTAATTAATAACTTCATTATTCAGAGCTTGCTTTAATCCTGTTGCTAGCCACTTCTCTGCATTCTCTATTTTATTTAATTTACTATATTCAGTAGCAATTAAGTAAATAGTCTGTACTACTTCTTCAGAGTCATCTTCATTAATATATTGAAGACCAGATTTATAATAATCCAAAGCCTCAAGTGATAAACCCATGGCAGCGGATACCAAACCTAAGTTGTGGTAAACAATACTTTTTAAGTACTTATCATTAAATGATTCAGCATATTTCAAAGTGTTTTTGAAATGATTTGTAGCTTCTTCATAATTTAATATTCTTAAATTATTTATTCCAAGTAGAACTTCAATATCAGCACTTCTTTTAAAATTATACTCTTGATTAAATAATGATAGAGCTTTGACAGCGTGATTATTAGATAATGCTACTTGATATAGCCTTCCATGAACCAGCGCTTTTTGATAATAGAATTCACTCAGTTCCCCTACATCTAGGTTCATAGTTTTACTAAG
Source organism: Pseudalkalibacillus sp. NRS-1564 (assembly GCF_050467905.1). NCBI lineage: Bacteria > Bacillati > Bacillota > Bacilli > Caryophanales > Fictibacillaceae > Pseudalkalibacillus > Pseudalkalibacillus sp. NRS-1564. The sequence goes on from NZ_JBITPM010000036.1 coordinate 36,537, forward strand.
CTTTTCTGCCTTTTTGTAGACTTCTAGAGAATCACTAAATTTCTTTAATTGGTAATAATACAATCCTAAAAAATAATAATAGTAGAATTCTAGATCATGATTTAAGCTTTCTTGAACTATATATAATCTCTCAAGTAAAGTATTAGATTTATCTAATTCTAAATTAAGAAGATGATAGCGAAATTTAAATAAAAGATAAGTAGTAAGTAGTATGGGATCTTCAATATTCTCAAACTCTTTTTCGATCTTTTTCTTCTTATTTTCAACCTGCTCGAGATCTCTTATTCTCATTTCTCTGTACCAGTCTTTTAGATACTTAGTCATTTCTGAGATTTTATCTTCATCATCAACCTGTTCTAAAGAGACACCTAGCTCATTACATAGATGTTCGACAAGTTCTTCACTTGGCTGGGCAAGTCCGTGTTCAATTTTACTTAGATAAGGAATAGAACAGATACCGGAAGCAAGTTGTTCTTGAGTGATGCCTTTCATTTGTCTGAAGTATCGGATTTTTGCTCCAATCATTCTTTGCTCCCTTTCTCCTAGAACTATTTGATTACAGTTTACTAAAAATTCTCAGAAAAGAGAATAGTTTTGAGGTTGGGAAATATAAACGAATTTATAGGGTTTAAATGCCTATTTTCGACGTAGTTTTCCCAACATGAGTTTGTCGAAAGAATTTTCGAACGATACTGACCATTATATGGTAAAATGATGAAAATGAAAAGGAGGTGTCGAAAATGCAAGAAGATCGGTTAGAACGCGTAGAAACAATGATCACGAGTTTGATTCAAATTATTGGAAGTATGCGGAAAGAACAACATAACCTCGAAGAAAAACTCCAGGCAATCCAGCAACAACACCAAAACCTTCTACACGAACGTGTTTAACCCCTTTTTCAGCGATAAAACTCCCAAATAAATGCGACTTTACTCCCCCTAAACCATTTTTTTCTAACTCTTATTGTGATACTATTCTAGTGATTTGTCGAAAAATTCGTTATAGACTAGAGATAGCAGAAATGAAGTTATTCAATCATGGGAGAGGTGTCACAACTGAAGTCAAAAACTATTTTTCTTTTGTTATTATGCAGTTTCTTCTTTTCAGTAAATCCTGAATTATCAGAGGCGGAATCTGATAATGAGACAGAGCGTATTCTTGTTACATATGAACAGACTAAAAGTCCATCAAGAGATTCGAAACTTTCTACTAAAGTAGAAGTGATTAATGTACCTGTCAATGAAGTAGATAAAATGATTGAACAATTTGAAGCAAATAAAGATGTTCAGCATGTCGAAATGGACCAACCAGTTTATTTAATGGATTCAGTACAACCCAATGACACTTTTTTATCATATCAAAAGCCATGGATCGACCAGATTCATCTCATAAAAGGGTGGGAGCTTGCTAATGTTGAATCAAGTTCATTAAAGGTTGCGGTAATTGATTCAGGAGTTGATCTGACTCATCCAGATTTAAAACCAAATCTTGTAGATGGGATTAACCTAGTGGAACCGTCTAAATCGGTTCAGGATATTGATGGTCATGGTACAAAAGTTTCTGGACTTATTGGAGCTGTAACGAACAATCAACTAGGGGTAGTTTCTCCTTCGCGTGGAACTTCGATTATGCCAATTAAAGTGACAGAAAATGGTACTGGTAATTTATCAACCGTTGTTCAAGGTATTCGTTATGCAATTGATCACGATGCAGATGTAATTAATTTAAGTTTAGGAAACTATAATAACTCGTTTGCTCTAAGAACTGTAATTGAAGAAGCGATTTCAAAAAATATTCTTATCGTAGGTGCAGCCGGTAATGATAATGATTCAGGAGTGGTTTTTCCAGCGGCTTATCCTGACGTTTTAGCCGTAGCCTCTGTTAAAACAGGAACTGAAGAAAAAGCTTCCTTTTCAAATTATGGATCATTAGTTGATATTGCTGCTCCTGGCACGGACATTTATAGTACTTCATTGAATGGAGAATATGCTTTTGACAAAGGTACAAGTATGTCTGCGCCAATTGTCGCTTCATCAGGTGTTTTACTAAAGGAATATGCTCCATATTTAACGAATAAGCAAACGTTTAAATTATTAAAGCAAACGGCTAGTGCTCTGACTAGTTCATACGACCTTGGAAGTGGCGTGTTAAATATGGAAGGAGCTATTAACGGAGTAACAGAGTTTAACCGTATCTATGGTGACACTGCAATTGATACAGCAATCGAAATTTCCAAAAATAATTGGACTACGTTGGAGGAACAAACGCTATCCATTGGAGGCGATAACAAGAAAGGTCGCTTCGTAGTACTTGCTCGCTCAGATGAATTTCCTGATAGCTTAGCCGCTTCTCCGCTTGCTTCTATGCTTGGTAGTCCGATTCTACTCACAAAAAAAATAGTCTATCTATCAATGTAATGAGGGAACTTAGTAGGTTATCTGCTAATCATGTTTTAGTTATAGGTGGGAATAATGCAATTCCTGAAGCAATTACAGAACAGCTTAAAGCGGAAGGGATATCGAGTACACGCATTGCAGGAGATAACCGCTATGAAACAGCGACTAAAATTGCGAATATCGTCGGTAGTGAAAAGACAAAAGAAGCATTCATCGTTTCTGGTGAAAAGTTCCCAGATGCTTTGTCTATTTCATCTTTTGCATCAAGGTTCGGAGCCCCTGTTCTTTTTACGAAAAGTGATTTTTTACCAGCTGAAACGAAGGATTTTTTGAACGATTTTGATCCAGACAAAGCTTATGTTATTGGTGGAGAATCGATCATCGGTAAGAGAGTCTACTCTCAAATCCCATCTTCCAATACGGAGAGAATTGGGGGAGAAGACCGCTTTGATACAAACTTCAAAGTATTGCTAAGGTTTGGAGTAGCAGAAAATAGTGAGGAAGTCTACTTTGCTACTGGTCTTAAGTTTCCAGATGCTTTAACTGGTGGGGCGGCTGCATCGTTATCAGGTCATTCTATTATTTTGGTTCACCCTACTAGAGAGAATAATGCTTTAGAGAAGTCCATTCTCTATTTGAATAATCAAGGAATAAATCAATATCGGATTCTAGGTGGTCCAGCAGCCATAAATCAAACAAAAGCTTGGGATATTGATCAAATGCTTGTTCAATAAAAAAGAAGCGTCAGTGAAAATACTGACGCTTCTTTTTATGTTATCTAGTTATCTGAGCGTTTGAGAGGATTTATTCACTACGTCATTATTAAGCTTTTATGGACAAAAGTCCTAAAATATCTACAAATTATCAAAAAATTTCACAATTTTAACAGTTAAAGATTGACTCTTAATCTCTTTATAATTAAACTGAAAATAGTGAATTATTATAATAATTCCGCTCATAAGGAGGATCGATTGCAGGAACTTCACAAATTACTAAGGGGGATTTAATTAAATGACGTTTAAGAAAAAAGTCCTGACTATTGTTGCGGGCGCTTCTCTTGTTGCTTCTTCATTCGCGGGAATGACGTATAATCCAGAAAAAGCTGAGGCCGCTTTAACAGAAACGAAGAAATTTAAGCTTCCTGTCACACGGGAGATTGCCTCACTTGCTGCAAGTGAACAATCAAAACAGGAATTAATTATTGTTGCAAACGAACACGGTGGGGCTGATCTTACAAAAGAACTTGAAAAACTTGGAGTGAAAGTAAAGAAGAATACAAACAACTATTTGTATCTTGCTGAAGTTCCAACAAATAAAGTTCTACAGGTATATCGTTTAGACTCTGTTGGTATGCTCGGGGCGAACAATGAAATCGTGCTGGATGAAGGTCCGAAAGAAGATACTGATCTTAAACCGAAAGTGAAAAACCCTGAAGATGTTGTTAAACCTGCAACCGAAGAAACTCACTCAGCAACCGGTGTTGATGAATTCCACGACAAGTACGATGGATCAGGAGTGAAGGTAGGGATTATTGACACTGGTGTCGATCCAGGCCACGAAGCCTTTACTCAATATAATGAAAAAGGCGAAATTATTTCTTCTAAAATTAAAGGCGTCGTAGATACAGTAGGAGAAGGAGACGTGTGGTTTCAGCAGGAAGCAGCTGAAGGCGACTCTATTACTGTAGAAGAAGACACATATAAAACAGAAGGTATTGATGCGGAAGACGATACATATTATTTCGGTACGTTGAATCCGGCATCTTATGATGTAGATGGAAAAGGCAAGCCGTTGTATAGAGACTTAAATGGAGATGGAACAGGAGATGCTAATTTCGATGTTCTTCTCGTAGATGACAAAGTCTATATCGATATCGATCAGGACAAAGATTTCACTGACGAAAAAGCATATGGCGAGGGCGATGTTGATAACATGGACCTTAACCCCGAAGACAAAGTAGCTGGTGCTAACTTTAGAATTGCAAGTCCTAGTCCTACTTATCAAGGTCATCAATTCCCGGATTCAACATTGTATCCATTCCCAGTTGCGACAATTTTCTTTGATGGTGACGGTCACGGTACACACGTATCTGGTATTACGGCTGCAAATGGGCCAGACCGAGAAAATGAAACTGGCGCTGTAGCAGCTGAAGGTGTAGCGCCTGGGGCAGATCTATACGGTCTAAAAGTATTTGACTCCGCCGGCAGAACTTACGGCTGGAGTATTGCGAATGCAATGTATCTTGCTGCTGTACCTGAAGAGTTAGGTGGATTTGGTACAGATGTCGTAAACATGAGTCTTGGCTCCTCACCAGACCTTAATGATGGATCCGGTGCTTATGCGAAAATCATTGAAGATATGGGCGAGCTATTCGATACGATTTATGTCACTTCTGCTGGTAATGATGGACCCGGCGTGGATTCTGTAGGTGCTCCTGGTGATGGAGTGAAAGCTCTTTCGATTGGAGCATACATTAACAGTAAGATGTGGGCAACTGAGTATGGATACTACCCATATGGGAAAAATGCAGATGGATCTCCAGTACAAGGTGAAGGTCTATGGTACTTCTCAGCAAACGGTCCAACTGAAGACGGTCAACAAAAACCAGACTTCGTAGCACCAGGATCTGCGTATGCTTCTTTCCCAGAGCATTTAGGTAATTACGAAGTTCTTCAAGGAACAAGTATGTCTTCTCCATATGTAGCTGGAGCGGTAGCAACACTAAAGCAAGCTGCCCTTAAAGATCGTATTCCGTTCGATTACGAGCTTGCTCGTGAAGCACTTATTCAAACAGCTGTTCATGTGGACGGCTACACGCGTGTTCAAGAAGGTGCTGGTTTAATTGATGTACCCGCAGCCTATGAATACATTCGCAAGCATTTTATTAATGAAGTAAAAGAAGTCAATGTAACGGTTTACCACGGTGAGAAAGTTTCTGGTGGACCAGGACTTTATGTTCGAAACAAAGAAGTACCTGAAGAAGTTAAAGTAATGGTAGAAAACCCAACAGATGAGACGAAAAACCTTAATATTTCATCAAACTCTGATTGGTTTACTCCTTCTGTGAAAAGCATCAAACTTGCACCAGGTGAATTTAAGGAAATGACTGTGAAGTATGATAAGAGCAAGATGAATATTGGTGTTAATGCAGGCACACTTTTGATCGATGATCCAGATACCGCTTATGCAGAAGCACGTTCTTTCCAAACCATCATACTTGGAGAAGACTTTACTTCTGAAGATCGTTTCCGTTTAACACATGAAGATGAAGTGCAGTCTTCGAAGACGAAGAGTTATTTCTTTAACGTTGAAGAAGGCGCACAAGAAGTGCGATTTGCCTTGGAAGCTCTTAAAGAAAACGATGAATTCCAGGGACGTGTTCGCATGCTTGTTATGAATCCTGATGGTGATCAGGTTAACGCATTCCAGGGGTATGCTGGTTATGATGGTATTGGCGTAGAAGACTATGTTGCGAAAAGTCCTAAGTCTGGTGTTTGGGAAGTAGCGGTCTATGGTACTGCAGCTCCAAAAGACGACCTTGATATGAACAAATTTAAACTAGAAGCATTCGTTCAGGATATTGTATCTAGCCCAGGAAGAATTGCGCTTGGTAGCGCTATGCCGGGAAGTGAAGTATCTAAATCTGTCACATTTGAAAACTACTTATCTACGAAACGCTCAGTAGAAGTAGTAGGCGGCGCATTTAGTAAGCCTGAAACAATGAAAAGCCGTGAAACAGTCAAAGGTGAGGGCGGCGTCTATGATAAGACAATGACCTTGAAGAATAATATTTCTCTCGATGTAGCAATCGGCAATACGAGTGATGCGGGCGATGATCTTGATCTTTACCTTTATCGTTCAAAAGATGGTAAAACGATTGGGGATTATATTGCCATTGATGCAGACGGAGATTCTGAAGAATCGTTCTCTGTTAAAAATCTTCCAGATGGTGAATATACAATCCGTGTAGAAGGTTATTCAACGGTTGGAGATACTACAGATTTCGACCTCTCTGTTACAGAAGCGAAGGTGCTTGAAGCTGGTGAAAAAGGTGCCGGTAAGATTGAAGTTACTGGTAAGTCTAGCTTTGATTTAGGGGTAGGTAAGAAAGCAACGACGGATGTGAAAATTACGACACCAGAAAATAGTGGTAAATATACAGCTGGAGTATTCTTGAAAGATAAAGCGACTGGTGAAGTTCTTTCAATCGTGCCTGTTGAAACAGATGGCGATATGGTAGAAGTGGTAGCAGGGGACAATCGCTTTGAAACGGCTATTGAAGTATCAAAGCAAATGTACCCAGAAGGAACTACTGCTGATACAGTATTCATCGCAACTGGATTTAATTTCCCGGATGCACTATCTGCTGGACCATTAGCAAGTGCTTACGATGCACCAATTTTACTTGCTAATAAAGATGGTATGCTTTCAGATGAAGTTCTAAACGAAATTTCTCGCCTAAAAGCTAAGAATGTGATGATTCTTGGTGGCGAAAATGCAATCTCGAAGAAAGTAAACACGCAGCTTGCAAACATAGGCGTAAGTACAGCTGATATCGAGCGCCTTAGCGGAGACACTCGTTATGATACGAACGTTCAAATTATTAATAAGCTTGCTGAAAAAGGTTCAACTAGTAAAGCGGTCTTCCTTGCTACTGGTAAAAACTTCGCAGACGCCCTAAGTGCAGCTTCCATTGCTGGTGCTAACGATATGCCAATTGTACTGACTGATGGAAAAACGCTTACTGAAGATGCGAAAAAGCTAATGAAAGGTAAGCAAGTATATGTTCTTGGTGGAGACGCGGTAATCTCAGATGAGGTAGTTGATATGACTGATGAACTATCGCTTACGACAAAACGCCTTGCCGGAGCAAACCGTTTTGGTACGCTTGTTGAAATTCATAAAGAACTAGGTACAAATACAGATCAACTGTTTGTTGCTAATGGAATGAACTTCCCGGATGCACTTGCAGCTGCACCACTTGTTGTGAAAGATCAAGGTAGTATGTTCCTTGTGAAGAGTGATGAAATCCCGAAAGAGATTGAATCTTATCTTGTTAAGTACTTTACAACAACGGATGTATCTGGAGCTAAAGTTCTTGGTGGAGAAAATGCCGTGAACAAAGATGTGAAGAATCAACTAAACAAATGGTTAAATAAGTAATTATCCCAAAAAGCCGCTCTCTTAAAAAAGAGCGGCTTTTTTAATTTATACTTGCAATCATTTTCCCTTTATTACAATAATATTAATAGATACCATTATTCGACAGATTTCAGGGGGGAATGTATGAAGAATGTAGTATTATTGATTGCGATCATTGGGTGTCTAGCACTTGTAATATCCGGAAAATTTCATTGGGACGATAAGATTGCTCAAACAGGTGAGAGTGTTAGTGCAGAAGTCGATTCAAACTCGAATGTAGATACTCGAAATAGTGAACTTAATGAAAAGCCGGTAAGTGATAAGGATTTAGAAAAACTTGTTTCCAATTTTCCAGAGCAGGTACAGGAAAAAATAATGTCTTCTAATGATCCGATTTCAGTCGCTATTGTTGGGTCTGAATCGATTGGAACAAAGAAAAATGGACTCAAGCAAAGCGTTGAAAAAGGTTTGGAAGAATCGTTTTGGAAAGGGGCTTTTACTGTGAAGGCGTTCACCTTTGAAGAAGCCACAACAAAGACGATTGTTCAGGATGAGTTATATGATGATGTTATCGACGAAAATCCAGATATTGTTGTATTAGAAGCCTTTACGTTAAATGACAATGGGAAGGTTATTATTGATGAAGGGCACCAGAATCTTTCGACTGTTATGTCAGAGTTAAACGAGTCGTTATCTGGTGTGAGCATTATGCTAATGCCCTCTAACCCAATTGCGGACCCCGGCTATTATAATATTCAAATCAATGCGTTAGGAAATTATGCTGAAGCGAATGACCTCGTTTATTTAGATCATTGGTCAGTCTGGCCAGCTGTTGATAGTACAGAAATAGAAGACTATTTAGTAGACTCAAGGCCAAATGATAAAGGCTTTGAAGTTTGGGGAGAATTTATCGTGGATTATTTCAGTGGTCACTAAATAGGTAGCCTTCCTTATGAATAGGAAGGCTTTTGCTTTTTTATGTGTGTTTTAATAAGATGGTACTGAACATGCACCATCATTCGACCAAAAGGAGAGTCAACATGGCACCTGTTAAAGTAATGAGTGTATTTGGGACAAGACCTGAAGCGATAAAAATGGCGCCGCTAGTGAACGAATTAAAAAAGCATCCACAATTTATTACGCCACTTGTTGCTGTAACAGCGCAACATCGAGAAATGCTTGATCAAGTTTTATCTATCTTTGAGATAGAGCCAGATTATGATCTCAATATCATGAAAAGCAAACAAACGCTTGCTGATATTACAACGAGAGCCTTAAATGGTCTAGATTCAATCATGAAGGAAGAAAAGCCCGATCTCGTACTTGTACATGGTGATACCACGACGACGTTTGCTGCAAGCCTAGCTGCTTTTTACAATCAAGTAGCTGTCGGTCACGTGGAAGCTGGTCTAAGGTCTTTTAATAAGATGTCGCCATATCCAGAAGAAATGAATCGTATGATGACCGGTGTACTTGCTGATTTGCATTTTGCACCGACGATGCGAGCATTTGATAATTTAAATAATGAAGGAAAAGTAACAGAACGTATTTATATTACTGGAAATACAGCAATTGACGCTTTGAAGCATACTGTGAAAGAGGATTATTCTCATCCACTTTTAGAACAAATTGATGGCAAGAGAATGATTCTGCTTACTTCACACCGACGTGAAAATCATGGAGAACCAATGAGGAAGATTTTTCAAGCAGTTCGCCGCATTATAAATGAATATGATGATGTGCATGTGGTATTCCCTGTTCATTTAAATCCAGCTATTAGACAGTTAGCGGATGAAGTGCTAGGTGGAGAGTCACGTGTTCATTTAACTGAACCTCTTGATGTGATTGATTTTCATAATTTTGCATCAAGAGCTACGTTGATCTTAACGGATTCAGGTGGTGTGCAAGAAGAAGCTCCATCTCTTGGTTCACCTGTTCTTGTATTAAGAGAAAATACGGAAAGACCTGAAGGCGTATCAGCGGGTACACTAAAACTTGTTGGAACGGATGAAGAGACGATCTATTCCACGGCATCAACTCTTCTCACAAATAAGGAAGAGTATTACAAAATGTCTCAAGCATCTAATCCTTATGGAGACGGTGAAGCATCTAAGCGAATCGTTGAAGCGATTTTATATTACTATGGAGTATCTGAAACGAAGCCCGCCCCATTTGTTGAATAAATGATGAAAAGCCTTTCTACTTAGAGTGCAGAAAGGCTTTTTTGATGCTAATGTTATATCGTCCAAATCACACATTTTAGAATAATTTGTCAAGGAGCATAGAAGTTCCAGTCATACTATAATAAAATGTAATAGATTACCATGATAGGAGAGTGGGATATGAAGAAAAGGTTAATTGTTCATTTTTTTCTTTTGTTGATCGTGTTTTTGTTCAGTCCGTCATTTGCTGCAGCAGAAAAATACATAGTTATTGATCCTGGACGTGGGGGACGTTTTACAGGTACGTCTGGTTATTCTGGGGACCAAACAGGCTTTTATGAAAAAGTTGGGACACTTGAAATCGGTTTAAAACTAAAAGAAAAATTGCAAGGAACCGATATCAAGGTATTTATGACAAGACAAACGGATCGAGATTTTGCGCAAGATTCAAAGGAAGATTTGATTGAAAGAACGAAAATCGCAAACAATTACGTAAAGGGGAATAATGACAATTCACTTTTTATCTCCATTCATCACAATGCCTACCCTTTTAGCACGCTCGTAAAAGGATATGAAACCTACTATTATAGTAAAGCGGCAGCATGGGATGAGGAATACCCACCAGATCCCATTCAAGTTAACTTTGAATCCGAAAGTCGCAGGTTAGCGAGTATCGTTCACCCGCAAGTGCTGAGTAAAACCGGGTTGCTCGATAAGGGTATCCAAAATGATCAGGCTTTCTTTGTTATTCGAAATGCACAGATGCCGTCTGTGCTCGTAGAACTTGGCTATATGTCGAATCCTTCAGAAGAAAATCTGATCAAAACAACCCGTTTCCAAAATGATGCAGCTGATGCGCTTGCTCAGGCTGCAATTAAATTCTTTAAAGTGTTTGAAGTGAAAGACAGTAGCGGAAATGAAATTAAGCAATTCACTTCACGAGATGATGCGATAACCTTCGCTAAGACGCTTAAGAATGTCACGGTATTTGATAAAGATAAGCAGGAAACGATCTATGATTCTACTAAAGTAAACTATGAGGTGTTTAGTAAAGGAAAAGCCGAAGCTGAGTCTTTTACTGAGCTTTCGGATGCCATTATTTATGCAAAAGAGCGAAAAAATACGAAAGTGATTGATAAGAAGCAAGGCACGGTCGAGTGGTCGAATTATTTAACGCGCCCTTATCAAATCCAGAGCAACGATGGCTCAAGTCACGGTAATTATTATGAAAAGGGTCAGGCCATTGCAGCGGCTAAGGTAATGAAAAATGTAAAAGTGATCAATCGATCGTCTTCTGATATTCTTTGGACGAACATTTCCGGAGAAAATGTTACAAAGACTCTTAATAGTAAAGCCCTCTTTGGAAGCGACCGACTTGAAACAGCTGTAAAAATATCAAAAGAAATTTATCCTAATGGATTTAAAAGTAGTAAAGAAGAAAAGACAGTTGTCCTTACGAATGGATTAGGTTATGCAGATGCCCTTTCTGTTGGCCCTCTTGCTGCCCAACTAGGAAACGCGCCTATCCTGTTAACTAGAGGCTCTTCACTTGACCCCTTTTCCGAAAAAGAAATCAATCGATTGGGTGCTAATAAAGCCCTTTTGGTTGGTGGAGAAAATGCGATTTCAGATAAGGTTGAAACGCAAGTGAAACAATTAGGGGTATCAGTAGAACGAATTGGTGGAATCGATCGGTATGAAACAAACTCTATGATTAATGAGAAACTTGATCATGTTGAGGGTGTGTTTGTAGCGAATGGCTTGAGCTATGCAGATGCGCTGGCAAGCGCACCAATCGCTTCATCAACCGATTGGGCGATTATTCTAACTGATAAGAAAAAAATAACAGCGGAAGCTCTCTCGTATGTAAAAGGAAAGAGAACAGCTATCCTTGGTGGCGAAGCTGCAATTTCTTCAAATCTAGAAGAACAGTTGAGAAACTTGAATGGCACTACTGTGAAGCGTTTGGCTGGCGAAACAAGATATGAAACGCTTTCTGCTATTTTAAATGAATTCAGTGATGAAATGGCATCAGACACCGTGCTCCTTTCAATAGGTCAGGACTTCCCGGATGCCCTGGTTTCTTCCGCGATTGCTTCACAAAAAGGTTCGCCGCTAATACTTGTACACGAAGAATTGAATTCATCTGTTCAAGATGCTCTATTTGAATTTGGAATGAAGAATCGGGTAACATCACTGTTCACTGTAGGTGGAAAAGTTCAGGATAAGCCTAAAAACCAGGTGGCTAATCGATTGTACTAATTAAGGACTTTTATAGTTATTTTAAGTATGGAGGCCGATATGAAAAAAATAGGAATAAGTTTACTTCTAGTGATACTTCTTACGACTGGGTGTGGGACAGCGTCATTGAAAAATGGCTCAAGTGAAACGAGTAAGGTCAGCGGAGAAACGAGCGAAAGTAGCGAAATGAATTTTATGATGTATCGACCTGAAACAGGTGTAACAAAAACGTTCAAGTCACAAGGGAAACAGCTCTTTACAGAATACATTGTTGATCAAAATGAAGAATATATTCAAAGAGTTATTACCCTTGGTGACATGGAAACGACTCAGGTAGTTCAATGGACGAAAGATCGAGCTTCCATCGTAGAAGAAAGTCAATCAAGTAGTAAGGAAAGTGTACTAAATGGATACGAGTCATTAGAGGAAGTAGAGACGCTGTTCGATCGTTCCGAAAAACAAGATGGAATAGAAATAACAACGGTGGATAAAGTTGAAGTTCCTTATGGCAGCTTTCATGACGTAATTCAAGTTACTAAAAGGCAAGATCAAATGATCATGACGATTTTCTATGCAAAAAGTGTGGGAATGATTAAGCAAGTATATGAAACAACAGAAGAAAACGCTGAAAGAGAAATAGCGGAATTAACCAAAATCGAATAAGACAATAAAAAGCAGCCGACTGGGCTGCTTTTTTATTGTGGGAGAACTCCAAAAGTTATTCGACAAAAGATGGCAATTCAGGTTGAATTATGAAAGAATAAGTTAATCGTTTCTACTTTTTGAGAAACGTTAAGATTTTGTAAATTACGGTTGAATAAAGGGGGAGATGAGCGAAAAAGTGTAGAGAAAAGTCGATATAGCAAGGGTTATTACCTAGGATGCCACGCTTCTGATATTGGTAGACGACAGGAGCGGAATTATATAAAATATAATATGACGTTTGGAAATATAAATGCAGTTAGATTAGGAGTTAACAAGCGAATGATTAAAAAATTACTTAATGATTGGCGAAACAACAAAGATTTGCTTTATCACCTAACCGTATCCGAGCTGAAATCGAATACAGCTAGAACATATCTTGGAACATTATGGTGGATTGTCGATCCGATTCTGTATATGGCGATTTATTATTTTCTCGTAGGGATTGTGTTAGATCGAGGTGGAGACGATTACGCTGTTTATCTTTTTACAGGTTTAATCCCGCTTAAATGGGCAACCGCTTGTATGGTAGATGCGACTACAGCGATTTCTTCAAAAGCGAGAATTTTGCAGCAGGTCTATGTGCCGAAGCTAACCTTTATTCTAGTGAGACTTGGTGTTAACACATTTAAGTTTCTTGTGAGCTCTGTCATTATGGTTTTGTTCCTCTACTTTAGTGGAGTGGAGTTGACAGTTAACGCATTGAATTTCTTTATATTAATCGTATTGAACCTTCTTTTATTGCTACCAATCATGATTATTATGGCTCATATTGGCGTGTACTTAAAGGATATTAAGAACATGATGCAATACATTTCGCGCACATTGCTTTATCTATCTCCAGTACTCTTTCGAATGGAATCGGTGCCTGAAAATATAAGAGGTCTTCTTTACTTAAATCCTTTTACAGATTTTCTAGTTTCCTATAGAAGTATCTTACTTTATAAAGGCCAGCCACTGTGGGGTAATCTCTTCATCATATTAGCGATTTCACTAGTCCTATTGTTTATTGGACTACGCATTTTGAACAAATACGACAAACAATATGCCAAGGTGATTTAATTGAAAAAGGACATTATTGAACTTAAAGATATTTGGGTTTCTTATCCTGAGCATTCAGATAATCCATTGAAACAATTGCTTAGCAAAGAAAAAAAGCAGTTTTGGGCATTAAAGGGTCTAGATTTCACTGTAAAGAAAGGTGAAGTTCTTGGTATTATTGGTCGAAATGGCTCAGGAAAGAGTACCCTTTTAAAGCTCATGAGTGGCTTAATTGAACCAGATCAGGGAGCTTATCATGTTGAAGGGAAGCGGCCGATGCTACTCTCTCTTGGTGCAGGGTTTCAACCTGAGTTATCCGGAATCGAGAATATTTACCTAAATGCCCTTCTGTTAGGAAATCGCAAAAAGAAAATCGATGATAACCTTGAAGCGATTATTGAATTTTCCGAGCTAGACGACTTTATTTATAAACCGGTAAGAACGTATTCATCCGGTATGAGAGCAAGACTTGCGTTCTCTACTGCTATTATGCTTGACCCAGAAATTCTATTGATTGATGAAGTTCTCGGGGTAGGGGACTCTGCGTTCCAGAAAAAATGTAAAGATGCCATATTAGAGAAAATCCAACAGGATCGGACCGTTATTCTCGTTACGCATTCATCAGGTCTTGTGAAGCAGATCTGTGATCGGGTTGTCTGGATTCACCGCGGTGAGCAAAAAGCGGTTAGAGATACGAAAGAAATTGTCGAGCAGTATGATGAATTTATGAAGGCTAAGAAAAAATGAAGCACATCTTAATGGTTCTTTTTAAAGACATTGATTACGATGCACGGGTTCAACGTGAAGCCATTGCGCTTGCCGAAAGTGGCTATCAGGTAACCATTTGCTGTTTAAATGAATTTGATACTGATCCGCCTTTTTTGCATGAATTGATCAAGATTAATAAGCTAGCCATTTCAACAAAACAGGCAAAGAAGGGAATGGCTACTGGACCGTCGCGAAAACCATCTGTTGTAGCGAAAATGGTTAGAAATCCAGCCGTGAAGCTGGCGAAGGATCAATATGCCAGCTACGAGTTTTACAAAAAAGTAAAGGGAACGATGGCTTCTGAAACCATTCATGCGATTCACTGTCACGATTTAAATACGCTCGATACCGGTAAGCGTTTAGCAGAACATTTTCATAGCAAGTTGATTTACGACTCCCATGAACTTTTTAATGAAATGACCGGTCGCAATCCGCTTGATCGACGTTTTGGTTATTATTTGGAAGGCAAGTTAATGGAACATGTTGATCGTTTTATTACCGTAAATCCGTTTTTGATCGATAAATTCAATAAACGCTATGGCGAACTACCACCCTCAATTTATTTGCAGAATATACCGCTCCTTCGTTTGGAACAAGAGCGTAAAAATGATCATTATTTTCATCATCTTTTTGGGATACCTACTGATAAGATCATTCTTCTATATCAAGGAGGGTTCTCGAAAAATCGCGGAATTGAGCTTTGTGTCAGAGCCATGAATCATTTGCCTGATCCGTATCACCTTGTTTTGCTTGGCGATGGCGATATAAAGGGAGCACTTGAGCGTTTAGTGGACGAACAGAAGCTCACCTCAAGAGTGCATTTTCATCCTAAAGTACCGCCTTCAGAAATACTTTCACTAACAAAGGAAGCAGACATTGGACTCGTGATGTACGAAAATGTAAGCGAAAATAACTATTATTCTACACCGAATAAAATATTCGAATATATGTTAATGGGGCTTCCAGTAGTATCTTCTAACCATCCAGGGAAAGCCTATTTATTAGAAGAATATGACTTTGGTTTACCTGTTGCAGAAGATGAACTAGCCATTGTAAAAGGTATTGAAGCTATTCAGCAAAGAAGCGATTATTACGTACAAAAATGTAATGAAGCGAGTAAAGTATTGAATTGGCCGAATGAATCCCGAAAGTTAATTCAAATGTATGGTGAATTATTTTCGAAGTAAGTAAGGAGAATTCGTAGATCTTAATTTCTGAAGTTACTGTGAGTGAGGAGTTGTAATTATGAAACTTGTCGTAATGGGCCTTGGATACATCGGGTTACCGACTGCTGTCATGTTTGCAAGGCACGGCGTTCAAGTGCATGGCGTGGATATTAATGAGCACGTGATCGAAACGTTAAAAAATAAGACGCTTCACATTGAAGAGCCTGGTCTAGGTGAGATGCTGGTTGAAGCAATTGATTCAGGTCATTTAACTTTTGGAACAGAACCGGTGTCAGCAGATGGTTTTATTATTGCTGTACCAACGCCAGTCAATCCTGATAAAACGGCGAACTTAAATTATGTGCGATCGGCGGCTAAAATGATTCAGCCTTTACTAAAGGAAGGGAACCTGGTCATTCTTGAATCAACAAGCCCTCCTGGCACGACGCTGAAGGTGCTGTCACCTATTCTAGAGTCATCGGGCTTAAAAGTCGGAAAAGATTTGTATGTTGCTTATTCTCCAGAGCGGGTATTGCCGGGTAAATTACTGGATGAACTTGTTCATAATAATCGAATAGTAGGCGGCGTGAATGCTGACTCGAGTATAATGACAGAGAGAATTTACAAAATCTTTGTAAAAGGAATGATTCACCAGACTGATGCAACTACGGCAGAAATGGTAAAATTAATGGAGAATACGTATCGGGATGTGAATATTGCGTTAGCTAACGAATTGGCGCGTATTGCAGAACAGGTGGGATGCGATATTTGGAAAGCTGTCGAGTTGGCTAACTGCCATCCAAGGGTTAACGTACACTCACCTGGCCCAGGTGTTGGAGGGCACTGCATCGCAGTTGACCCCTGGTTTCTAGTTGAAGCAAGCCCAGGAGATGCTAAGTTGATTCAAACAGCGCGAGCAATCAATGATGATGTCCCGAAAAGGATCGCCAACCAAATTAAGGAGCGAACTGAAGGAGTTGCAAACCCAAAAGTATCTTTACTTGGACTTGCTTATAAAGGAAATATTGGTGATGCGCGTGAAAGTCCATCACTGACTATATTGCAGGAACTTGAAGATATGGAAATTGAGTGTGCAGTTCATGATCCATACGTAGTCGATAAGCGGATTAAAAACCAATTTGATACAGTAGAAGAAACTGTACGCCATTCAGATTGTCTCATTATTTTAACAGATCATAATGAATATAAGGCGTTAGACCTTAAATCTCTAGCTCCTTTGATGCGTCATACGTTGCTTTATGATACGAAGAATTTAATAAATAAGGAGCAGGCAGAGAGTGCTGGCTTCCGTTATGAAAAAGTAGGGGAATCCCAAATCAACACGAATTTATTACATTTATAAAGGATGAATGAGATGAAGGAAGCATTGTTAACGAAGTTTGAAACAGGTAATGCACGTGTAGGAGTTATTGGACTTGGCTATGTAGGACTTCCCCTTGCGGTTGAAATGGCACAAAAGGGTTTTGAAGTATATGGAATCGATGTATCTAAAGAAAAAATGGACATTCTAAATAACGGGAAGAGTTATGTAATGGACATTTCTGATAACCAAGTAGAGGCCATTATTGGTAAGAACTTCTTCCCTGGAGATGATTTTTCAGTTATCTCTAAATTGGATGCTGTTAGTATTTGTGTCCCAACACCTCTTGCTAAAACAAAAGAGCCAGACGTTTCTTACATCAATGCCGTTGTTGAAAAATTGGTTGAGTTTATGACAGAAGGAACGCTAGTTGTTCTTGAAAGTACAACTTATCCAGGAACAACAGATGAATTGATTAAAGCTGTCATTGAAGAAAAGACTTCTTTCCGTGCGGGTGAAGATTTCTTCCTTTGTTTCTCACCTGAGCGTGTCGATCCAGGTAACCAGCAGTTTAATACAAAAAACACACCTAAAGTGCTCGGTGGTGCAACAAAGCCATGTCTTGAACTCGGAGTCTCTCTTTATAGCTCGTTCCTTGAAAACATCGTTCCTGTTAGCTCAACAAGCGTTGCTGAAATGGTTAAGCTTCTTGAAAACACTTTCCGTAGCGTTAATATCGGTCTTGTGAACGAGCTAACGATGATGTGTGATCGAATGGGAATCAATGCTTGGGAAGTTATTGATGCAGCAGCTACGAAGCCATTTGGCTATATGCCTTTCTATCCTGGTCCAGGAATTGGTGGACACTGTATTCCGCTTGATCCAGCTTATCTTTCGTGGAAAGCAAAGATGTTTAATTTCTATAACCGTTTCATTGAACTTGCAAGTGATGTGAATGGAAACATGCCACGCTATGCGCTTAATCAAGCTGCAGATATTTTAAATGATAATGAGAAGTCCATTAAAGGATCTAAAATCTTTATTTTAGGTATGGCATATAAGAAAAACATCGATGACCTACGTGAATCTCCAGCACTTGAAATTTATCGCCTTCTTGAAGATAAGGGAGCACACGTGTATTATCATGATCCGTTTGTTTCAAGCTTTAAGAATGGAGAAGAAGTTGTTTATTCCGTTGAGCTCAACGACCAGAACCTTGATGACGCTGATCTCGTTGTCATCGCGACTGATCACACAACAGTAGATTATGATTATGTCATTGATCGTTCTAAGCTCATTTATGACACACGGAATGTAACAAAGAACTACAAAGATTCGAAAGGTAAAGTGACGCTACTAGGTGGACAGCAGAACTTTGATCTACCGACGAATGTTGAAGAAAACTCAAGTGTGAATCCTAAGTAATTGAAGTAAAAGGAGAATTCTACATGAAATTTGATGTTAGCCCATTTTATACAGAAAATATCGAGGTTTCTATTAATGAGGGTTGCTTAAACAACAAAATGATCGCAAGCGGAAGAAAAGCAAATTCCCTTCTTATTCTTTCTGGTAATGGGGAAACACAAGCTTCATTAGAACTAGCAAGACTTGATCAACGTGTGAAGGAGCTTGTTCGTTTTGATGAGGAACTGCAACGAAAGAGTGAGTCATATCAATCACTGCCACGAGAGCTTCAGGAAAATATCATAATTCAAAAAGCGAATTTCTATCGTTCAGAAGAGCTAAGCTCATACCAAACAGACATGGTGCTTTTAGAAGGAAGCTTTACAAAAAGGTTCTTTGAAGAAGCATTTCTTGGAACGTTACATGGTTTAGTTTCCGAAGACATCAATGGTACGATTGCAGTCAAATTACCAATGAATGAAGAAATTACAGAGGACATTTCAGAAGTTGTTCTTTGCTTAAACCAATTTTTCATAGCAACTTCTACGGGGTTTGAAGATGGTTATTTCTTTTTCCTGGGAGAACCCCGGACTGCACTTCCTGAAGAACGGATCAAGCAAGAGGTTACAAGTGGCCTACTAGCTGCGATTTTGAAACTTGAGAAAGCACTCCAAAAGTTGAATCAAAGTCATCCTGTGGTCCAAGAAAAGAGTGACAATCAAGAAAATGATGAGATTGCAAAAGCGGTGGCAAATCAGAATCTTGATCAAATGATTCAGCAACAGTTTCAAATTCGAGAGCTTAGTGAACAGCTTAAGGTTCTTAAAAATGATTCAAAAAAGAAAGAAAAACAGATTACTCAGATCACAAAGAAATACAACCGTGCTCAGCACATCGTAAACCACTTGGATTCAAATGCGTCGGCTAGATATTTAATTGGTGATGCTGTCATGGGATCAACAAAATCATTCGGTCGAGCCATTCGACTTCCGAAGCGACTTGTTCAAATTTACAGGGACGCTAAAAATGGTAAATTAGGTCGAATTAAGAATGGTTCTGGATCATTTGAGATTGAACCGATCGATGATGGAAATGCCATTCTCTTTGTACCAACTAACGGGGCGGGTCTTGGACATCTCACGAGATTACTGGCTATTGCAAGACGAGTAAAGCGTATTGACCCATCTAAGAAAATTATTTTTCATACGACGAGTTCAGCCATGCACTTGATATTGCAAGAAGGGTTTCTAGGTTACCACTTACCTTCCAAAATGCTCTTTCCTAAAGAAATGAGCGCAAAGCAGTGGAATGCGATGCTACGTGATCATCTTGAAACGGTTATTAGTATTCACCAGCCAGAAACGATTGTTTTTGATGGTGCGTTTCCTTATGCGGGTCTTGTTGCCTCAATGCGTAAAAAAGACGGATTGAGAAAGATCTGGGTGAAGCGAGGACAGCATAAAGAAGGTAAAGCAGAGTTAGTGGAATCGAAAGAAGCAGAATTCGACGAGGTTTATGTTCCAGGTGAAGCTGGTGGGGAAAACAGTATGCGAAAAGAAGGAATGAAAACGTACTGTGAGCCAGTGTTATATCTTGATCGAGAAGAGCTAAAGGATCGTGAGAGTGTTCGTCGACAATGGAATATCCCAGAAGGTATGAAGATGGTGTATGTTCAGCTTGGAGCAGGTAAAATCAATGACATTCATTCAACGATTTCTATTCTTCTTAATGAACTGCTAAAGAGAGATGATGTTTTCGTGGTAATTGGGGAATCCATTATTGGTAATCGAATGGATTTAAAAATGGATCGTGTTCTGACACTAAGAGACTATCCGAATTCGATTTACTTCAATGCTTTTGATCTCATCGTTGCAGCTACTGGCTATAATACATTCCACGAAGTGATGTATTTTGGAGTGCCATCGATCTTAATTCCCAATGAGAATACAAAAACAGATGATCAGGTGGCAAGAGCGATGATCGCTGGAGACGCTGGGGCTGCAATCGTCTTAAGAGATCCAGGCGCTACTGATTTTGAAAAAGCGATTCAAGAAGCTCTTGATGAAGAGAACAATCGAAATATGAGGAAAAGTGCTCTTTCACTTATGAAGGAGAATGGAGCACAGCAAATGGCTGAAATGATTGTTCAGAATGTAGCAGCTAATAAATAGAATTGGATTTGGGAGAGTGAAGATGATGAAACGAAAAATTCTAGTGCCAATCGCATTTAATAACTGGGCTTTAACAGATGTGAATGAGAGTCGTTTAACGAAAGAATGGATTGACCATCGAATGGAGATTTTCATGAAATACACGTGCAAAAGTCTTAAAGCCCAAACGAACCAGGATTTCACTACAATTCTTCAGTATGATCAGCGTTCAGAAGAGCATGTGATGAACGCTCTTAAACAGCACGATCCACTTCCAGATAATATTAGATTCGTGCCTAAGAATGCCTATAACAAAACATTAGAACGTGAAATTCAGGACTATGATGAAGTGTACTTCGCCCGCATTGATTCTGATGATATGTACCACAAAGGTTATTTTGATTTTCTAAAAGATCATCAGCCAGTTGAAGGTACTGAGGCACTTATCAACCAGTATGGCTATTTTTATGACGAGTATTCAGATAAAGTAGCAACTGCCAAAATCAAATCACCACCTTTTTATACACTTATTTATAACGTTGCTGAATATTTAGAAGGTAAGCGCCACCCTGTAAAAGGGCATTTATCGGTGCACAGCCTCAAACATGAATTGTTAGAGCCAAGAAACTATGTGCAAGTTATTCACTCGAATAACATGTCTACATCATTTGAAAATCGCTACATCGATGGATTAGTTGAAGATGAGAATGAAAAAAATCAAATTCTCCGTAACTTCTGGGGATAAACGTTTATATGAAAAGCTGTCGGGTTTTGCCGACGGCTTTTTTTCTAATAGTTCTTGGCGTTTATGCGCTAAATGAAAGCTTATTTGTAAATAGAAGCAAGAACCCTTCATACGATTGATTTTATAATAAAGAATGCTACCTCATCTTTTGACAGTAGCTTTAAAGAAAGATGTAAAACATTCGAAATTTACCATTTAATCTTTTTTGATCATGTGGAATCATATATAATTCAAATAAATGGTATTCAATTAATCAGCTGCTTGGCAGTAGAATCAGGAGAATGGTATGTTGAAAAATCAATTAACACTTTTACAAAATGAGTCATTTACCATTCCTGAATCTCAACGCTCCAGACTAAGGTGGTGTGGGTCTAGAGCTTCAGGGCAACATATACTTCACATTAGTCAAAAACCAGGTATTCTTTCGATCATTAATCAAGATCCTCAGCTAGATGTTGTAAATATTTTCGCTAGTGAAGACTCGGTAGTTCTTACTCATCCACTAAGTAAAGATTGTGTAAGTACCTTTTGGTCGGGGGATTTGAAGAGCGAGATTCCTTTTCCTATGAATTACTTCGATGCCATTATTACGGAAGACACGTTAATCGAAGTTATGTCTTCGCAGAATAATGAAGTCCAGAGATTACTTAAACCGAATGGGAAAATAATTGTAACTGAAACATTAGAACATGCAGGAAAATTAAGAAATGAGTGGGAAACATTATTTCATAACTTTGAAGAAATTGATATGCGTATTGATGAACAATACGTGAGTTGGGTTGGACGAAATGTTGCAAATCCCCCTACAGATTATGGGGAGGCAGGGAAAGCTTTTCTTGAAGAAATAAGAAAAGTCATAGTGAAAAAGAAAACTAAGCGTGCTGCCTTGTTACAAAAAGAGCTAGAAACGAAAAGAAATGAGGAAGTAGTTAGGCTTGAAGAAAAGAATAAACTTCTCATGAAGCTCCCTATTATCAAGAAAAAGCACGAAGCGCGAATTAATCAAATCCAGTTAACGAGTGATGAGAAAAAAACCCTTCTTCAAGAGCCGGAAGAAACGATAGTGAAACTTAACAAAATGAGACCTGAGGAGCAATTAGCTCATTTTTCAACGTTAGGAAAAATGACGATTGTCTATTGGGATTCCGAAGTATATAGAAAAAATAGTCTTACGCTTGCACATCAGTTAGTGGATACACTGAGGAATAGGGGCAAAAATGTCGTTTACGTCTATGAAGAGGAAAACGAAGTGATAAGTCCCATTCACCTTGATGGATCGAGGTTCTTACAAATCTCGACTTCTGAATTCTGGAGAAGCCTCCATTTATTTGAAGAGCCAGAAATGTATATCACTCATTCTGATCTCCAAATATCTAAAAGAATTGGGCGATTGCAGTGGAAGAAATGGAGTATTTTCTATTTACCAGAAAAGATAGTAGATCGTGAAGCTCACTTATTTCTGATGAATAGTCTTGATCCAAGTCACTTTCTAGTGTCAATGGGACGCATGCATCCCATTAAATTAAGGGAAGAAAATCCTGTAGTGAACACATTAACTAATGAATCTTCTCGTATTGTAATCGGTTTTGTTGGTGATCTTGGAAAAGACTGCATTGATTATCAAGCAATGAAAGATTTGCTCGTGGAAAACAAAGGTCTAGGTATAGAGTTAATAGGGTACAATCTACCAGATTCAAAGCCTATCAACTCGAAAAGACTTACGATCAGAGAGTATGCAAACGATGTTGATTTAATGAAAAGAGTCGGAAGATGGACAGGTGGCATCCTTCCATTTCGATATTCGGAGTCAACCTCCGCGCTTGTAAAGATGGAAAGCTTAGGCATTCCTATATTTCATATTAAAGAATGGAGTGCTCCACTAGAAGATCAGGAATTTATTTCTTATGGTAGTGGAGAGAAAGTCAGTGTCTTGTTAGAAGAAGCTGTCTTACACTTAGAGGGGAGGAACGCTCGTTGAAAATCCTCTATATTTATCGCTATTTATTACTAGGTGGAGTGACGACACAACTTGCGAATAGACTTGGGTTTCTAAAATCGATTAGTGATCCCCACTTTATCTTTCTATCCGATCATGGGGGACAGACGACCTTTGGAGATTACGAGAAAATCCATGTTATGACAGAACCATTGACCATCTATCAGTATATAAAAGAACATGATTTCGATTTAATTATTGCAATTGACACGAAGGAAATAACGGACTACTTAATAGAAGTTCATTGCAAGACCCCTATTATTCAAGAAGTACATGGTATATCTTATAAGCTAAATTATTTAGTAGAAGAGGATCAACGCCATTTCCAGGGGTATATTGTGCCTTCGAATTATAGTAAAAACAGAATTATAGAAGATTATTCTGCACCCGAAGAGCGAACATATGTCATTCCAAACTGTCTAGATACGACATTGTTTTCCCCTAAAGAAGTAGAACCGATTACAAATAAAAAGATCATTTGTTGGGTTGGAAAACTCAATGATCATAAAAATTGGCAAGGTTTTTTGGACCTTGCAGCACGAATTTCTCAGAAGAGAGATGACTGCGTTTTTTGGATTGTCGGTGGAGAGACTGCTTCGTCAAAAGCAACTAAGCACCTTTTTCAGGAAGCAAACAAGCGAGAGCTCAGTATTCACTGGATAGACCGGATGGAGTATAGTGAAATGCCAAAGCTGTATGCAATGGTGGCCAAAAGCGGTGGTTGTACAGTGAGCACTTCCAAAGGAGAATCGTTTGGGATGAGTTTGATTGAAGCGATGGCTTGTGGATGCCCTGCAGTAGCACCGAGGGTTGGAGCTATTCCTGAAATATATCTGGGGGATTTAGGGCGCCTAACATATGAATTACACGATTTGGTAGCGTGTGAGTCTATTGTGGATAGTCTCCTTGATAATGAAAAGGAACGAAATGAGCAAATTCAAAAGGGAATTCAAAAGGTACAAAAACACTATTCAATTAATCAAGTCGTCACCCAATACTTTGAGCTACTTCAAACATTATCTACTGTTCAAAAAGTCTGGTAAAATACCGGGCTTTTTGTATGTCGTCCGCTTCTACTCGTAAATAGCTATTGTTGTTAGCAACAATAGTGGATGGAACAAATTTAACAATAGGAATTATAAACTGAGTGTAAATTTTTGTTTACACTTCTGATCCATTCCTCAATCAACTTTTCTTTCGAATCATAACGAAGTATAATAAAAGAAGTGTTTTTATGTCGTATTCTGGTTAAGAGGGAAAGGATTCATTATGAAGATTTTATATATATCTCAACATTTCCCGCCCGAGATAGGTGCAGCTCAGGCGCGCGCCTATGATATGTCAATGAACTTGGTAGAAGAAGGCTGCGATGTAACAGTAGTTACATCATTTCCTAATCATGTTTCTTCCAAAAAAATATTTCAATCGAGCAAGCATCTTGGTTTAAATGTTATTCGTACTTTTGTCGTACAAGATACAAAAAAAGAGCAAGCTCAGAAGAATGCTGAATTACTTTTCATTTATGACAACCTCTATCATAGCCGGATTATTTGCTAAAAAACCTGACGTCGTCTTTGCTACTACCCCTCAACTTTTTGTTGGGCTTTCCGGTTATGTATTAAGTAAACTGAAACGTGCCAAATTCGTGATTGAAGTTCGAGATTTATGGGTGGATTTTGCAGAAGTTTTAAATCAAATTAATAATAAAAAATTATTAACGCTGGCTCGGAAATTAGAATGGTTTCTTTTTAAGCAAGCTGATCATATTGTTGTAGTTACGCATGGGTACAAACAATACCTTATTGAAAAGGGGATCCCTGAAAATAAAATCGATGTGATTACTAACGGTGTTAATCCAACTGAGACAGGAGTTCTAGTACCTGAAGAGGGAATGAGGATTCGTGCTGAGCACGGTCTGGAGAATCAGTTCATTATTTTATATGCGGGTAACATGGGAATTGCTCAAGGCTTGAAAACTGTACTTGAAGCGGCAAATTTTCTGAAAGATGTCTCTTCGATTACCTTTGTTCTTATTGGTGAAGGGGCTGAGAAAGAACGTTTGCAACAGTATCAAAAGGATAAAGCTCTTCAGAATGTTCTGATCCTCGACAGCCGTGCCAAACAGGAATTGAACGGCTTTTATGCGGCTGCTGATTTATGTCTTGTTATTTTAAAGAATCATCCTCTGTTTGAAATTACGATTCCTTCAAAACTATTTGATTGTTTGGCTATGAATAAACCGATTCTATTAGGAATTGGTGGAGAGTCAAAAGAAATTGTCAAAAGTTTAAATGCTGGACTATTTTTTGAACCAGAAAATGCTGAGTCGCTTGCGAACGTTGTGTTAGAAGCGACTTCTAATCCTAAAATTATGGAGTTATTAGAGAAAGATGTACGAAGTAAAATGTTGTTAAAATATAATCGTCAGGAGCTATCCAAGAACCTGGCTCACTTATTAGAATCTACTCAGGACAATGTAAAAGGTTGGTCGCAATGAAAAAAGTGTGTGTCATCACGTCTATTCATTCTCCATATGATGGACGTATTTATCATAAGCAATGCAAAAGCTTAAAAAGAGCAGGCTATGACGTTGTGTTAATTGCTCCAGAGCCTGAGGTGGCTGAATCTGAAGAAATTCCTCTCATTACCTTTAAACGTCCTTCAGGTGTAAAGGAGCGTCTTAAGTCAACTTTTCATTTGTATAAACTTGCGAAAAAAACAAAGGCGGATCTTTATCATTTTCACGACCCTGAGCTTATGATTGTAGGGGTTATGATCGAGGTGTTTCTTAAAAAGCCAGTTATTTATGATGTGCATGAGCATTACCCGAATACAATCATGGGGAGGGAATATATTCCTTCTTTAGTGAAAGTCCCTATGAAATATGCCTATGTTGGCATTGAAAAATTGGCGTTAATGAAAATGAGCGGTGTGATTTATACCACAGAAGAAATTGGTCGTCGTTATCGCCACTATAATGGGTGTAAGATTGAAAATTACCCTCTCAAACAAATGTTTCCAGAAGCAGCTAAAGAAAAAGATAAAAACCAAATTATCTATTTGGGGGGAATTACGAAAATTAGGGGGGTATTGCAGCTGCTTGAAGGTTTTGGAGAAGTTGTGAAAAAAGCTCCTTATGCGAAATTGCTCTTTCTTGGTAGTTTTGAATCGACTGCATTTAAAGAGGAAGTAGATCAACTTATAAACAAGTTGGGTATTGATCTGAATGTAACGTTCATCAGCAGGGTACCATACGAACAGATATCGGCATATGTCGAACGTTCTGCCATTGGGGTTCTTCCGTATCTACCTTACCCCAACCATCTTGTTGCCCTTCCTAACAAGTTATTTGAATATATGGCTGCTAGTAATGCTATTATCGCATCAAATTTCTCGCACTATGCGAAAGTAATCGAGAATAGTCAGGGTGGCTTAGTTATTAATCCCGAAGATCCTAAAGATATAGCCATGAAACTAACTCAACTTCTTAGTTCCCCGAGTAAAACAAAAGAGCTCGGTGAAAATGCCAGAAGAGCCTTTGAAAACACGTACAATTGGTCTTGCGAGGAAAAAAAACTGCTTGAATTTTACCATGCTTTATTAACAAGGTAGCGGTGAAATTGGAGAAGCTTGAAAGAAGCGGGGAATTTTAATGAAAAAGCAATCAAGAATAAAAAGAAGGCGGAAGAAAAGCTTATTTCGCAGACTGTTAACGTTTGTACTGTTGATCGTTCTTGTCCTTATTGGTTATGGTGTTTATCTTGCCTATAATGCCTATGATGCAGCATCTGGCTCCTATCAGGGATTATCTCGAGGAGAAAAATCAGCCCTTCGTGATGCGGAGGTTGCAGTAACGAAGGATCCAATTTCGATATTAATCATGGGAATAGAGGATTATTCTACAGGCGGCGAAAATGGTCGGACCGATACGCTAATGGTAGCGACTGTTGATCCAGATTCAAAAAAAGTCAAATTACTAAGTATCCCTAGAGATTCGAGAGTAGAGATTGTTGGTAAAGGGATTGAGGATAAAATTACTCACGCTCACGCTTATGGTGGAACAGAAATGACGATTAACACTGTAGAGAATTTCTTGAATATTCCAATTGATTATTATGTGAAAGTGAACTTTGAAGGATTTAAAGATGTGATCGATGAAATCGGCGGTATAACGGTGGACGTCCCATTCGATTTCATTGCGCATACCGATGTACCAGGTGGTAGAGCAACGTTCACAGAAGGCCCAATGAACCTCGATGGAACAGAGGCACTAGCTTATGCACGAATGCGTAAGGATGATCCTCGCGGTGATTTCGGTCGAAGTGATCGACAGAAGCAGGTTATAAAAGCTGCGATGGACGAAGTTTCAACAGCATCAGGTTTACTAAAGTTGGACGACATTGCTCAGCACATTGGAAATAACATCGAAACGAACTTGAAGCCAACTGAATTATTTGCTCTTCAAAAAGCTTATTCTGGTGTAAGCTCATCTGATATCGAAAGCCTTACAATTGATGGTTCGGATGAAAGGATTAACAATGTGTATTATTTTAAACCAGATGAAGAAAGTGTAGCTTCACTTAGTCAGCAACTAAATGCTACTTTAAATTCAACTAAATAAATGAAAAAAAGCATCCGCTTATGGATGCTTTTTAACGTTTCATTGTACTTGTAAAAACAAGTAGTTTTTTTAATGTATTGATTAAAGGTTTCCGCTGATTCCCAATTAAACCAATGAGTTCTGCCGTAAACTGAATCACAACAAGCAATAAGATAAGCAAGAAAAGTGATCCCCACAGCGTAGACGCTGAGAATAGAATGGCAGTAATACCAAAGAAAAAGCTGAGAAGGTAAATAATGATCACGGTAGATTGGTGAGAAAATCCAATAGCTAGTAAACAATGATGAATGTGAAATTTATCAGGCGTTGAGATTTTTTGCTTTCTTAATATTCGTCTAATGATAGCAAAGAATGTGTCAAAAATGGGGACTGCAAGAATGATAACAGGGATGATCAAACTAAACACCGTCACACTTTTGAATAATCCTAGCATAGACATTACTGAGATGGCAAATCCAAGAAAAAGAGCTCCGGTATCTCCCATGAAAATGCTTGCAGGGTGAAAGTTGAAGATCAGGAAGCCAAGAGTACTACCTATTAAAATCACGGCTAGTGCAATGACTACAAGTTGATGGTCAAGAATGGCCATTGTTAAAATAGAACCTAAGGCGATAGTGGATACACCTGCAGCTAATCCATCAAGACCGTCGATTAAATTAATGGAATTCGTTACCCCAACAATCCACAATACTGTAATAAAAAAGCTCATAAATCCGAACTCAATTCTACCTACGAATGGAAGTGAAACGAATTCAACCTGAAGTCCCGATGAGGCAACAATAATAGCGGCAATAATTTGACCAACAAGTTTAACTTTCGGTGAAACAGCCAGTTTATCATCAAAAACGCCTAAAACAATAATGAGTGTTCCAGCGATAATAATTTCTGGCATATACGGTGAATAAGGACTAAGATATAAAAAGCCTGCGACAGTACCTGCAAAAATAGCAAGTCCGCCAGCTGAAGGCATAAGCCCTTTATGAACTTTCCGTTGATTTGGTTTATCGGCTATTTTAAATTTAAGTGATACATATTTAACAATTGGTGTAGCAATGATAGCGACGGTTATAGAGATGATAAACGCTATGATATACTCTGTTAACGAATACAATAAAATCCCCCTCTAACTGAGGAATAGTAATTCATTCCTTTCATATCATATCAAAATAAGTGTGTATTGCAAGAGGTTTCTTAGCGTGCATTCTTTCAAAATCACTCATGGCATTACTATCTTTCCCGAATAAGGGACTTTCATGTTGAATGATAGAGGTACATTTAATTACCAATACCCTTTAGAATTAATAAGTAATCTTTTTAGACATCATATTCTTTATAGAGTTGTCCATTTGAAAGGATTTTCGCCTGTCCACTTGTAATATTCGTCATCCATTCAGTAAACTGCTCTTCTAATCCGCTTTGGATAAGAGTTTGAACTTGTACATTCTCCATATAATCAATCTGATCTAATAAGTAATTCGATGAACGAATTTCATTTTCGACTTTCCCTAATAAAGAATAATCAATTTCTGTTGTCATTTTTTCCATTAGTCTTCGCTCTACGATTCCAGTCGCATTCAGCCCTTCTGAAACCGATTGACCGTAAGCGCGAATTAAACCGCCTGCGCCTAGTTTAATTCCACCAAAGTAGCGGGTAACGACTACCGTAGTATCTTTTAGGTTTCGTTTTTTTAACACTTCAAGCATTGGTACACCTGCTGTGCCCGATGGTTCTCCATCGTCGTTAGCTTTCTGGATAAGGTCTTGCTCTCCAATTAAATAAGCTGAACAATTGTGCGTAGCACTTGCATGCTCTTTTTTGATCGATTGGATGAATTCTTGCGCTTCCTCTTCGGTTGGCGTCCTTTTTACATGTGCAATAAATCGTGATTTTTGTATAGTGATTTCGTTTTTTCCATCACCTTTGACTGTATAATATGAAGTAAGCATTTGGTTAACCTCCAAGATAATCATTGAACATTCTTTAGAATGAAAGGGATTTGTTTCTTACCATCGAATAGTACATAATTAAAGATTGTGATTTAAGAGGGAAAGTAATAAGGCCGGTTAGTGTCTTTCTTATTATAAGTTTCTTAAATTAATCCATCAAATATATATCCTCAAGTCATAAAAAGACGGTCAGATACGAATTTTGTAAAAGAAGTACTTTTGGACTATCTTTTCTTAGTGTCCGTCCCTTGAAGGAATGGAGGGGTTAGCTTGGATTTTCAGAAGCTTGATCCAAATTCATTAGATGTCATTCTTGACAGGACAATGGAGAGTATTAACACAAGTAAATCAAAATTGTTCGAAATTGGAGAGCTGTCTCATGACGAATGTCAGCAGATCAATAATCAACTTCAATTATTAAAAGAAGAATTAGAGACCGTTCAGGGTCTCAGGCAAGAAAGGCTTCATATGGACAGAATCGCTCGGGCTGAGCTTGTAAAGATTAGTAAGAACTTTCAAGACTATGGAGAGCCAGAGATTAGAAACGCTTATGAGAAGGCTTCAGAAGCCCAAATTAAGCTATCTGTTAGTATGGAGAAGGAATCGCGCCTTAAAGACCAGATTGCAGATCTAGAACAGCGGATTTCTTCACTTCAAAATACGTCGGAAAAAGCCGAGTCTTTTATGAGCCAAATCTCAACAGTTCTTAGTTATCTTGGAGGAGAGCTAAGACTCTATGGTGAGGTCATTGAAGACGCTAGAAGAAAACAAGAGTATGGGCTTAAAATTATTGAAGCACAGGAAGAAGAGAGAAAGCGTCTCTCAAGAGAAATTCATGATGGCCCGGCCCAAGTTCTTGCGAATGTGTTATTAAGGTCACAGTTAATTGAACGAATTTATGAGAAAAAGGGAAAAGATGAAGCGTTCAAGGAAATAAAGGATATGAGATCCTTAATTGAGGATGCTTTAAAAGAAGTTAGGCGACTTATTTATGATCTTCGTCCAATGGCTTTGGATGACCTAGGTCTAGTGCCTACGTTATTAAAGTATTTAAATAAAGTGGATGATCGCTCAGAGGCAACGATATATTTCGATTATTTTGAAGGGATCCAACGACTTCACGTTCGGCTTGAGGCAGCGATCTTTCGACTTGTACAAGAAGCGGTGCAAAATGCGCTGAAGCATGCTGATGCAACTGAAATAAGTGTTGACCTGAATCTTGATGGTGATAAGATTGTGGTAACCATTGAAGATAATGGAATTGGCTTTGATGTGAACGTTCGTAAAGATCAATCTTTTGGATTGATTGGAATGAAAGAGCGTGTCGGTTTATTAAATGGGACAATTCAGGTTCAATCAACGCCGAACAAGGGTACATATATATTGATAAGAATCCCGATTCATGAACAGGAGGGCGTGTAAGAGATGTATGCAGCTAAAACCAAAACGAAAATTATAATAATAGATGACCATCGCTTGTTTCGCGAGGGAGTTAAACGTATTTTAGACATGGAAGATGATTTTGAAGTGATCGCTGAAGGTGATGATGGGGATGAAGCACTTCGTCTTGTCGAAGAAAATAAACCTGACGTGGTCTTAATGGATATTAATATGCCGCATGTGAATGGGGTAGAAGCAACAAGACAGCTTATTGAACAAGTACCGGAGACAAAAGTCATTATTTTATCAATTCATGATGATGAAACATATGTCACGCACGCAGTGAAAACAGGGGCAGCAGGGTATCTATTGAAAGAAATGGATGCAAACTCTCTTGTTGAGGCTGTTAAGGTTGTTGCATCTGGTGGAGCTTATATTCATCCTAAAGTAACGCATAATCTTGTGAATGAATATCGTCGTCTTGCTACGGAAGGTAAAAGACCATCGACTCAAATTGGTTACAAAGAAGTTGAATATCGTAAACCACTTCATATTTTAACACGTCGAGAATGCGAAGTTCTTCAACTGCTAACAGACGGAAAAAGCAATCGCTCTATAGGTGAAGACCTTTATATTAGTGAAAAAACGGTAAAAAACCATGTTTCCAATATTTTGCAAAAAATGAATGTAAACGACCGTACTCAAGCGGTAGTAGAGGCAATTAAAAAAGGATGGGTTAAGGTGCGCTGAGGCGTGCCTTTTTTCTTTGGGGTATTCTACTTGTTATGAGAGGTAAAGGTAAAGAGAAAACAAAATGAAGACAAAAAAATAGCCTCCAATTTTGGAGGCTATTTTTTGTACCATTATGCGCGCTTTGCACCGAGGTAACGTGGAGACCAGTAAGAGTTATCCATGTCACTGATTGTTACTCCGTATGAAGAAGAAGAGTGAATGAACTGACCGTTACCGATATAAATACCAGCGTGAGACGGGCCGGATTTATAAGTTTCAAAGAATACAAGATCCCCAACAGAAGGTGAAGAAACTTTGTCTGTTGCGTTCCAGATGCTAGCTACAGTACGTGGGATGGATTTACCAGCTTTGTTGAATACGTATTGTAGGTAGCCGCTGCAGTCAAAACCAGATGGTGTAGTTCCAGCCCAAACATATGGTACACCGATGTATTGCTTAGCAATAGATACGACAGAAGAGTTAGATGTTGATGCACTTTTTACCTGTGATGAAGAAGATGAGCTTACAGAAGAACCATTAAGTGCTGCAAATGTGTTTGATCCTGCAATGCCATCGACGCTAAGACCATTTGCACTTTGGAAGTTACGTACTGCTTGTTGTGTAATGGATCCATAAATGCCGTCAACGGAATAGTTGTAGTAGCCTTTTGATTTAAGCTGACTTTGTAGATTTGTTACACTTTGTCCACGATCACCGTGACGAAGTGTGCTGCTGTATGTATTAGAAGAGCTGCTTGATTTAGATGAAGTTGAACCTTTTAGTGCGCTAACTGTTTGTGGCCCTACAACACCGTCTACGCTAATGCCTGCGCTACGTTGGAAGTCGCGAACGCCATCTTCAGTAATATTTCCGAAATATCCAGTTGCTTTATGGTAATCAAAATAGCCTTTATTATCAAGTTCATTTTGTAGTTGAGTTACGTCAGAGTTGCTCATGCCATTGTATAGGGTACGGTCGCCTAGTGCTGCTTCACTTACGTTTGGTGCTAATAAAAGAGTACCTGCGAGTGTAGTAGTGATCACGACTTTCTTAAACATATTATAATTCCCCTGATTTATAAGTTAAAACCTTTTATTTTCTCTATCACGATTGCTAGTTTACATGATTGAGATAACAGGAGGATGAATATAACATTACAATTATGTAACAGAATACCTGCCTAATTTACTAAAAGTTTCATTTTACGACATTTACATTAAAAAATATGGTGAGTAATGGTTGACAAATTATGTGAAAAATATTATAAGCTTTTGTTGGCACAAAGCCAAAAATGCTCTATCATTAACTTGACTGGTTTTTAACGTAAATCGTATGAAGTACTTAATAGATTGAAGAGAGGCGTTAATATGAAGACAGTTGCTATTGTAACAGATAGTACGGCTTATATACCTGAATCAATGTTAAATGAATACGAAGTGACGATGGTTCCGCTTAGCGTAATATTCGGTAATGAATCCTATTTAGAAGAAAGAGAAATACAGGCAGAGGATTTTTTTGAAAAAGTAAAGAAAGAAGATGAGCTTCCTAAAACTTCTCAGCCTTCTATAGGAAGTTTTGTCGAAGCATATGAAACATTAGCTCGTTCACATGATGAAATTATTACGATTACTCTTTCCAGCGGTATCAGTGGTACTTATCAGTCAGCTCATTCAGCTGGAGGAATGATTGAAGGCGCGGACGTTCATGTTTTTGATTCAGAGATCAGTTGCATGATGCAGGGTTTTTATGTTCTAGAAGCAGCACAAATGGCGCAAGATGGCTTTAAAAGTAAAGAAATATTAAATCGTCTTCATAAGATAAAAAGTCAAGGGACGAATGCTTATTTCCTTGTGGATGATCTTAGCCATTTACATCGAGGTGGCAGGTTGAATGCTGCACAGCTTGTAGTCGGAAACCTTCTTCAAATAAAACCCGTACTAACTTTTGAAGATAAAAAAATTGTTCCATATGAAAAAATTAGAACTCGAAAAAAAGCATTAAATAAACTGATGACGCTATTTGATGACGCTGCAAAAGGCGGAGGTATCATTAAAGCAACTGTCATCTATGCAACGAATAAAGAAGAAGCAGAGCTTTTGAAAGCTGAATTAGAAGAAAAATACGCGAACGTAAGCATTATTTTAAGTTATTTCGGACCAGTTATTGCTACACACCTCGGTGAAGGTTCTCTTGGACTCGGCTGGTATCGTGTATGATCGTTAAAATCGAAAAGGAAGCAAACCCATGAGGTTTGCTTCCTATGTGTTAAATAACCAGCAAGTATATATACCTGAATTGCTTAATCAACCTTCTTACTCCCTCAATTTCGCTCCAATTGGTATGTTCAACTCGATTCCCACTCAACCGCAAAATCCCGATTTTCACCCGAATGTTCAACTTATGAATTTTTTATATGGAAGGCATTTATTAATCGATGAAATCCCTTACTCATTTCTTGAACTTCATGAACACTATTTAAATGGCTATCTTCATTTTGAACCCGGTATTCAAAGCATTGATGGAAAAGCAACTTGTATGAGGTGTGGAAGTACTGATTCATTTTCATTTTTCGCGTGCTCGCGCTGCCATAGTAAGAACTGTAAATATTGTAGAAAGTGTATCAGAATGGGAAAGGTAACATTTTGTTCTCCACTATATTCCATATCCAAGTGGATACCAAAAAATGAAGATAAAGCTGTTTTAGAGTGGTCTGGCACATTGTCGGATGGTCAAAAAGAAGCTTCTAATGCTGTTGTCATGGCTATTCAACATAATCTTACTCTCCTTGTATGGGCTGTTTGTGGTAGTGGTAAAACAGAAGTGTTATTTAATGGATTAGCTCATGCCCTCACCAATCAAAAGTCCGTATGTATTGCTACGCCACGTACAGATGTTGTATTAGAATTAGCTCCACGCCTACAAAAGGTCTTCCCTAGTCTTGTGATTTCTCCCTTATATGCAGGTCATTCCGATCCTCATTCTCATTTTGTTGTTTCTACGACGCATCAATTGATGCGTTTTAAGAATTACTTTGATGTCATGATCATTGACGAAGTAGATGCGTTTCCATATAGTGTGGATTCTTCTCTTCAATACAATGTTGAAAAAGCGAGAAAACAAGGCGGTTCCCTCATTTATTTAACAGCAACACCTTCACCGTTGATTTTAAAAAAAAGAAAATCTACAAATCGTACGGATTCCCTCAAGGTACCATGGTTTCCCACTTCCTATTCCATCTTGTCATTGGAGTGGCAATTGGAGAAAGAAAATAAATAAAGGTTACCTTCCTCATATATTAATTGAATGGATAAAGAAACAAGTATCTGAGCGAAAGCCCGTCCTCTTATTTCTTCCATCCATAAAAATCATTAATCAAACAAAAGCTGTATTTGAAAAAAATCACTTCCGATGTGAATCTGTTCATTCTGAGGATGAAAATCGAGCCGAAAAAGTTCTCCGTTTTCGAAAAAAAAGAAATCCCTATTCTCCTCTCATCGACTATTCTCGAAAGAGGCATTACGATTGAAAATATATCAGTAGCCGTGCTAGGAGCAGAGGATGAGGTATTTACAGAGAGTGCCCTGGTGCAAATTGCCGGAAGAGCTGGAAGAAGTAAGAGATTCCCAGATGGAGATGTTCGCTTTTTTCATTATGGTAAAACAAATGCCATGTTAGAGGCTATAAAACAAATTAAGAAAATGAATGTTGAAGCGAGGGAGAAAGGTTGGCTCAATTAAATCGTTGTACTATGTGCGGGGAAGATGTAAGTCGAAATGTATCCTGGAGCTGGTTGGTCGGAATAAAAAGTGACCCGGATTGTTGTGAGCTGTGCCGTAAGCAACTTGTGCTAATTGAGGGAGACTTATGTCGGAAATGTGGGCGGCCTCTAAATAAACTTCCTAGTAAATTTGTAGAAAATCAGTTCTGTTCTGATTGTAGAAAGTGGGAGGAAAAAGGATGGGGAAAAGTTCTTATCCATAATAAGTCGTTTTATGAATACAATGCTTTTTTGAAAAACACGCTTGCTCTTTATAAATTTAGAGGGGATGTTGAAGTGGGAAGAGTATTCTCACAGTTGATTCAAAAAGAGTTAAAGAAATCTTATCCCTTTATCGATCAAGTTATTGCAATGCCAACTAGTAAGGAAAGACTCTATGAGAGAGGTTTTAATCAATGTGAGGTTTGGATTGAAGGGACATCATTTGAACAAGAGTCACCACTGATCCGAATCAAAAACGAAGAAAAGCAAAGTAAATTGTCCCGAGAAAAAAGAATGAATCGTACAGAAGACATGTTTCGCGTAACAGAAGGATCTGCACTAAATGGAAAAAAGATACTTTTATTAGACGATCTTTATACAACGGGAACAACCATTCACTATGCAGCGCTCACCCTAAGAAATGCAGGTGCATCTGAAGTTTATTCCCTTACATTAAGCAGGGGATAAAGCAATGTCGAAAAATATTCAAGAAAACGCCTTCATTCGAGTTATATCAACAAAAACACCCCTTTGCCAGTGTGTAAATATAAACGTATAATAAATATATGGCACTGCCATGAAGATTTTTGAAGGGAATGTTGAACAAGATGCAGGGAAAAGTAAAATGGTTTAACAATGAAAAAGGATTTGGCTTTATTGAAAGAGAAGATGGCGACGACGTATTCGTTCATTTTTCAGCAATCAGTGGGGAAGGATTCAAATCCCTTGAAGAAGGCCAAACAGTTGAATTCGAGATTGTTGATGGAGCTCGTGGACCACAGGCTGCTAACGTAGAAAAAGTATCTTAAATTAAATTAATCGCTTAAAGCTCCTATCATTTGATAGGGGCTTTTTATTTTTAAAAGCTATTTTAGTTTATACTGATGTTTTTTTAGATTAAGCTTATCGATCGGGTTATATAATAGGAGGATAAGCCCTTATATGTATGTATTTGTTAAAAAATGTCGGAATTTAGAGTGTTTTGTGAAAAAAACGTAAAAATATTTGTGATTTTTTAAAGTTTATAGAGGGTAATAGAGGGGGTATAACGAATAATATAGTTATAGCATGGAAGGAGGAGTGCCACATGATGAATTTCAACATCCGTGGTGAAAACATTAAAGTTACACCTGCAATGAGAGAATATACTGAGAAGAAGGTAAGTAAACTTGAAAGGTATTTCGATACTCCACCTAATACCGATGTTCATGTAAACATGAAGGTCTATAACGATCAACAAATGATTGAAGTAACCATCCCTATGCCAAACCTTCTACTTCGAGCAGAAGAAGAGCATCAGGATATGTATGCAGCAATTGATTTAGTTGTTGAGAAGCTTGAACGACAAATTCGCAAGCATAAAACAAAAGTTAATCGCAAATTCCGTCAGGAAGGTAGCGTTAAATATATGTTCCGCGATGAATTAAACCCTACAACAACAAGTGTTGCTGAAGCTGATATGGATGAGGATGACGATCTACAAGTAGTGAAAACAAAGCGTTTTACATTCAAGCCGATGGACGTTGAAGAAGCAATTCTTCAGATGGACATGCTTGGACACAGCTTTTTCGTTTTCTCAAACGCTGTTACAGGAAGCACAGGCGTTGTCTATCGTCGTAAAGATGGTAAATACGGATTGATTGAGCAAGATTAACGAATAAATAAACAAGGGCAGGGGTGATCACCCCTGCCCTTTAAATATGTGCTGAAGTTTGTTTTTTTATCTACATTAATATAGTTGTAAGAAGGCATGGTTTTTTACTTTCTTGTGCCTCTAGCAACTAATTGTTAAAATAACTACATAGTATAAAAAATTCTTAGTTTAGTTAGATATATGATAGCACTCTACTGACAACAAAAGAGGAGCGTTTTGATGAAAGGTTTATTACGAAAAATCATACCCAATGGCAATGAACGTCAGGTTAGTCGCTTACAGAAGATTGCAGATCAAGTAGAGACTTTCTCAGATGAAATGAAGAAGTTATCTGATGATCAGCTCCGTAACAAAACGGAAGAATACAAAGAACGGATTCAAAAAGGTGAAGATCTAGATAAAATGTTACCAGAAGTGTACGCTACCGTTCGCGAAGCATCTGAACGTGTTCTTGGTATGCGTCCATTTCCAGTACAAATTATGGGAGCGGCGTCTCTTCATGAAGGAAATATTGCTGAAATGAAAACAGGTGAAGGTAAAACCCTTAGTGCCACAATGCCTGTTTATCTTAATGCCTTAACTGGTAAAGGTGTACACGTTATTACGGTCAACGAATATCTTGCGAAGCGTGACGCTGAAGAAATGGGAGAACTTTACCACTATCTTGGTTTAACAGTTGGACTAAACATTAGCGGACTGTCAAAAGAAGAAAAAGCCGAAGCTTATGCTGCAGATATTACGTATGGAACAAACAATGAATTTGGTTTCGATTATTTGCGTGACAACATGGTCTTATATAAAGAAGAAATGGTTCAACGCCCTCTTCATTATGCCATCATTGATGAAGTTGACTCCGTGTTAATTGATGAAGCAAGAACACCCCTTATTATTTCTGGGAGTGCTGAGAAGTCCACCACTTTATACATTCAAGCGAACCAATTTGTTAGAACACTAAAAGAAGAAGACGACTATAATGTTGATATCAAAACAAAGAACGTTCAATTAACGGAAGATGGGATTACGAAAGCAGAAAAATTCTTCGCTATTGAGAATTTATATGATTACAAACATGTACAACTAAACCACCATATTAATCAGGCGATGAAAGCTAATTTTATCATGCAACTCGATATGGACTATGTTGTTCAAGATGAGGAAGTTGTAATCGTTGATTCATTTACTGGACGTTTAATGGCGGGACGTCGCTATAGCGATGGACTTCATCAAGCGATTGAAGCGAAGGAAGGTCTTGTAATCCAACGTGAAAGTATGACGCTAGCTACGATTACATTCCAAAACTATTTTAGAATGTATGAAAAGCTTTCTGGTATGACAGGTACAGCCAAAACCGAGGAAGAAGAATTCCGGAATATCTACAATATGAACGTTATTGCGATTCCTACGAATAAGCCAATTGCTCGTATGGACTATCCTGATCTCGTTTATAAATCCACTAACGGTAAATTCCAGGCACTCTCTAGAGAAATTGAAGAGCGTCATAAGCATGGACAACCCATTCTTGTTGGTACAGTGGCGGTAGAAACATCTGAGTTGATTTCGCAATTCCTAAAGAAACGCGGAATTCCTCACAATATACTAAACGCCAAAAACCATGCTCGTGAAGCGGAAATTATTGAATCTGCTGGTCAAAAAGGTGCGGTAACGATCGCGACAAACATGGCTGGACGTGGTACAGATATTAAATTAGGAACAGGTGTACTTGATCTTGGAGGTCTCTTTATCTTAGGTACGGAACGTCATGAAAGCCGAAGAATAGATAACCAGCTTCGCGGACGTTCAGGACGTCAAGGGGACCCAGGTGAATCAAGGTTCTATATTTCTATGGAAGATGAGCTAATGAGAAGGTTTGGCTCGGATAATATGATGAACATGATGAACCGTCTCGGGATGGAAGAGGATCAGCCGATTGAATCCAAGCTTGTATCAAGAGCAGTGGAGTCAGCACAAAAACGCGTCGAAGGTAATAACTATGATGCTCGTAAGCAGCTTCTTCAATATGATGATGTGATGAGACAACAGCGCGAGATCATTTATGCTCAACGTGCAGAAGTACTTGAATCAGATAATTTACGTGAAATTGTCGAAACGATGCTGACTTCTGTTATTACACGTATCGTTGATGCTCATACAGGTGATGAGGATATTCAAGAAGAGTGGGATCATCAAGCAATTATTGATCACGCGAAAGGTATCTTCCTTCAAGAAGGCCAGGTAACAGTGAAAGATATCAAAGGCCTTGATAAGGAAGAAATCGTAGAACTTCTTGTTGAGAAAATGAAAGTAAATTACGATGAAAAAGAAGCTGCATTCGAACCGGAACGCATGCGTGAATTCGAAAAAGTTATTCTTCTGCGCAGTGTTGATCGTAAATGGATGGATCACATTGATGCAATGGATCAGCTCCGTCAGGGAATTCACTTGCGCGCTTACGGACAAAATGATCCTTTACGCGAGTATCAATTTGAAGGATTTGAAATGTTCGAGGACATGGTTACAGAGATAGAAGAAGAAGTCTCTACCTATATTATGAGAGCTCAGATTGAAAGTAATCTAAAGCGAGAAAAAGTAGCAGAAGGCAAAGCCGTTAATCCAAAAGAAGAAGGAAGCTCGAAGCCAAAACCTGTTAAGAAAAAGCAGGATATTGGACGAAATGATCCTTGTCCTTGTGGTAGTGGCAAGAAATATAAGAATTGTCACGGCAAAGCAGAATAATGCCGGGCAGGTGTTCAAAGCTGAACACCTGCTTATTCTATGTAAAATAACGAAAAACTTGAGGTGAAGACGATGGAAATGCATGAAATTAGAAGCGAACTAAACACAATTGAAACACGATTAAACGACTTTAGGGGGTCTCTTTGACCTCGAAAATAAAAGAGCCCGTATCGATGAATTAGACATTCAAATGACTGATCCAGATTTCTGGAATGATCAAAATGCCGCTCAAAAAGTGATTAATGAATCAAATTCTCTAAAAGAAGCTGTTAATGAGTTCGATTCTCTTCAAGAAGAATATGAGAACTTGGAAGTTTCTTATGAACTTGTGAAAGAAGAAAACGATCAGGAGTTATTTGAAGATCTTGAAGTAGAAATTAAAGATCTAAAAAAAGCAGTCAATCAATTTGAACTTACGCTTCTTCTAAGCGAAGAGCATGATAAAAATAATGCGATTCTTGAACTTCACCCGGGTGCTGGTGGTACAGAATCACAAGACTGGGCATCGATGCTTCTTAGAATGTATACGCGTTATGGTGAGAAAAAAGGATTTAAAGTTGAAACGCTTGATTACCTCCCTGGTGATGAAGCTGGTGTGAAAAGTGTTACGTTAAACTTTAAAGGTCATAATGCTTATGGGTATTTAAAAGCAGAAAAAGGCGTCCACCGCCTTGTTCGTATCTCACCATTTGACTCAAGCGGCAGACGTCATACTTCTTTTGTTTCTTGCGAAGTAATGCCTGAATTTAATGATGAAATTGAGATTGACATTCGCACAGAAGATTTGAAGATCGATACGTATCGTGCGAGTGGTGCTGGTGGTCAGCACATTAATACGACTGACTCTGCCGTTCGAATCACGCACCTTCCTACTAAAGTAGTTGTTAGTTGTCAGGGAGAACGTTCTCAGATTAAAAACCGAGAACAGGCCATGAAAATGTTGAAAGCAAAGCTATATCAATTGAAAATTGAAGAACAAGAAGCAGAGCTCGATGAGATCCGAGGCGAGCAGAAAGAAATTGGCTGGGGTAGTCAAATTCGATCTTATGTTTTCCATCCATATAGTATGGTAAAAGATCATCGTACAAATATGGAAGTTGGGAACACTCAATCTGTCATGGATGGCGATCTCGATCCATTTATTGATGCTTTTCTCCGTTCTCGTTTAAATGATTGAAACTAACTTCAAGCCTACCTGTAGAATCAGGTCGGCTTTTTTTATTTAAAGGCTATGTTAGTGTACGTTGTTTACTTTTCGGTCGTTTACCCTTTGTGATCACCAATCGCTTCTTCATGTTTCTGTCATAAATGGGGCAAAGTATAAAGGGAGAAAGAAGTGCTTCAACTTGATAACGCGCTGCTACAATGCGGTTTACACCCCATATGCCCGATGATATACTACTGAAGGCTTTTGCTTAGAAATGAGCAGTGACTTAAATCATAGAGGTAAGTGAGTGAATGCAGTTATGATAGCAACGTTAGCGAAATTTACAGCAAGAAAGGTTTCACCAGCACATAAGATACTTGAATATTTAAGCGTTATGGTAGGATCCGCCCTTGTGGCGATTGCCTTTAACCTTTTCCTACTCCCTAATAGCATAGCTTCTGGTGGGGTAAGCGGGATCAGTACCATTACAAAAGGAGTCTTTGATTGGAAACCGGCATATGTCCAGTGGGCTTTTAATATTCCATTGTTTATAAGTGGTTTAATTTTTCTGGGGAAAAAGTATGGTCCAAAAACCTTGGTCGGAACTCTCTTCTTACCTTTTGTCGTAAAATTGACAGAGAACGTAGAACCAGCGACAACAGATCCGTTATTAGGTGCCCTTTTCGGTGGTCTTGGAGTTGGGATTGGCCTTGGAATTGTATTCAGGGGAAAGGCCTCTACTGGAGGTACGGACCTTGCTGCACAAATTGTAAACAAGTATACAGGAGTTTCGCTCGGAACGTGTGTATTTATGATTGATGGCTTAATTGTCGTTGCTTCAGCGTTTGTGTTCAGCCTAGAAGAAGCACTTTATGCCCTTATTGCTATGTATCTAACAGGTAAAACAATTGATGTTGTTCAACTAGGATTGGGCTACTCGAAAATGGCTCTTATTATTTCAGATAAAGAAGAAGAGCTGCGTGAAGGAATCATCACTGTAATAGATCGAGGTGTGACAAGAATTTCAGGTCAGGGTGGATACACCAATGATAAGCGTCCCATCTTAATGGTTGTTGTTGCGCAAAATGAGGTTACAAAGCTAAAAGAGCTCGTGAAGGGGGTTGATCCTTCAGCATTTGTGATTGTATCCAACGCCACTGAAGTGCTAGGAGAAGGTTTTAAAAGAGAGTAAGCCGGCTATTGTAAATGAAAGTGAGCTCCATTAGAGGTGAGGTTTTTACTTTGTCCAGTGGGTGGCAGTATATATGAGGAGTGAAGATAATGAAGAAGTGGATGGGGTTTCTGTTTGTAGTTGTTCTGATTTTTAGTTTAGCTGCATGTGGTGCGAGTAATAATGAAAATAGCAAGAATGAGGGCTCTTCAAAAGAAGGTAACTTAGAAAATGGGAATGCAGGCCAAGCTTCTGGTGAATATGATGCTAATGCCGCAGAAGCTACATATCAAACGAATTGCTTAAGCTGTCATGGAGACAACCTTGAGGGGAAAGTAGGGCCACAACTTTCAAATGTAGGCTCACGGTTATCGAAAGATGAGATTCTCTCTGTCATTCAAAACGGGAAAGGGCAGATGCCTGGGAATATTTTACGTGGAGATACGGAAGTGGAAGAAAACGTAGCAAGCTGGCTAGCGGATATGAAATAAGTAGAGAAGAAGCACTGAATAGTGCTTTTTTTATTGTCGTATTTTTGATTATAAACTTGGAAAAAGGAGGATGTAATATTACGAAGGAGAGAGGGTATCTCTTGTATTTCCCTTCTTGACAAAGTTAAGCATAGATAATTGTGTAATAATCTATTAGTTATTAATGTATTATTGCAGAAGATGTCAGATCAAGAGAGTCTTGAAATAAAAATGTAATAAAAATTTGTCTTAAAATAGCGAATTTGTTTGTTATAATATCTTCAGATGTAA
This sequence comes from Pseudalkalibacillus sp. NRS-1564, assembly GCF_050467905.1. Lineage (NCBI taxonomy): Bacteria > Bacillati > Bacillota > Bacilli > Caryophanales > Fictibacillaceae > Pseudalkalibacillus > Pseudalkalibacillus sp. NRS-1564. Next base: position 79,896 of record NZ_JBITPM010000036.1, read on the forward strand.
AGGAACTAATCAAAAATAAAAACACCAATAATAAAACTAACTCCTAAGAATTTGCATCGAGAATTTAAGCAAGTAGGAAGTGGTACAGTTTGATCGAAATGAAAGATGTTTGGAAAACATACGACAATGGAATCAAAGCCATAAACGGTATCGATATTACAATTGATAAAGGTGAATTTGTCTACATAGTAGGACCAAGTGGCGCCGGTAAGTCAACATTTATGAGAATGATGTATCGGGAAGAAAAGCCTACAAGTGGAAAAATCGTAATTAATGGAAAAGATGTTGGCAAATTGAAGAGTAAGTACATCCCTAAGCTACGTCGCGAAATCGGCGTTGTTTTTCAGGACTTTAAACTTTTGCCAAGATTAACCGTTTATGAGAACGTCGCTTTTGCTCTTGAAGTCATCGAGGAAAGTAAAGCAAATACGCGCAAGCGAGTCATGGAAACGCTAAGTCTCGTTAATTTGAAAAACAAAGCAAGGTTCTTACCAGACGAACTTTCAGGTGGGGAACAGCAGAGGGTTTCAATAGCAAGAGCGATCGTCAATAACCCTCACATTCTGCTAACAGATGAGCCTACCGGGAATCTGGATCCAGAAACTGCATGGGGCATTATGGATTTACTAGATCAAATCAACAATCGCGGTACAACTGTTATTATGGCAACCCATAATAAGGATATTGTGAATACATTCAGAAAACGTGTTATTGCAATTGATGGCGGTATAGTTACCCGTGATGAAGCAAGAGGTGAGTACGGGTATGAAAATTAAAACGTTTGGTCGCCACGGAAAAGAAGGTTTCAAAAATCTTGGTCGAAATGGCTGGATGACCTTCGCTTCGATTTCTGCGGTTACCGTTACACTACTTTTAGTCGGCGTTTGTCTCGCATTGCTTCTTAATTTAAATGCTTTTGGTGATCAGCTTGAAAGTGATGTTGAAATCAGCGCATTTATTGATTTAACGGCTCAGCAAGAACAGCAAGATGAACTTAAGTCTAGGATCGAGAACATTTCTGAAGTGGAATCTGTTACTTATCAATCTAAAGAAGAAGGATTGGATAATTTAATTGATAACCTTGGGGATGAAGGTGAAGTGTTCGAGTCATTAAGAGAAGAAAATCCTTTAAGTGACGCATTCCTGGTCAAAACCAAAGATCCTAAGAATGTAACGGCAGTGGCTGAAGAGATTAAGCAGCTAGAAAATGTACAAGATGTTGAGTTTGCAGAAGATACGGTGAACAGACTTTTTAAAGTTCTTGAGATCGCACGAAATGTTGGACTGGCCCTTGTGGTTGGATTACTATTTACAGCCATGTTCCTCATTTCTAATACTATTAAACTAACAATTGTTGCCAGAAGTCATGAAATTGAAATTATGAAGCTAGTGGGAGCAACGAACTGGTTCATTCGATGGCCATTCCTAGTAGAGGGTATCCTAATTGGAATTTTCGGCTCGATTATCCCAATTGGAATTCTAATCTACGGCTATTACTATTTAATTGAATTAATAGCAAATCGTTTCCCAACTTTATTCATCGATTTACTACCGGTAACACCGTTTGTTTACCAGCTATCAGGGTTGTTAATTATCCTCGGTGTGATTATCGGAGTATGGGGAAGTCTTACATCGATGCGTAAATTCTTAAAAGTTTAAAATGAAAATTAAGAGATAAATAGATTCATCTATTTTGGGGGAGGAACAAAGATTGAAGCGTAAAATTTTAGCAACGGCTCTAACATTGACTCTAGGTTTAAGCGGACTAACAACTGCAGCACTTCCACAAACGACTGAAGCCGCAAATCTTGATGATCAACTTAATAATGTCAAAGAAAAGCAGTCTTCAAACCAGGAAGAGCTTGAGCAAAAGGAATCTGAACTTGCGGACGTGAAAGCAGAGCAAGAAGATGTTCGAGCAGAAATTGAACAGTTAAACAAAGAAGTAGCTGAAACGGATGAGAAGATTTCAGTGAAAGAGAAGGAAATTAAAGATACAAATGCTGAAATTGATCAGTTGAAAGAAGAAATTAGCGCTTTAGAAGACCGTATTGCTGAGCGTGATAAGTTATTGAAAGATCGCATTCGCTCTATGCAACAAAACGGTGGCGGAACAGTTGATTACATGGAAGTTTTACTTGGTGCTACTGATTTTGGTGATCTAGTAGAACGCGTTCTTGCTCTTAATACAATTGCTGATCAAGACAAAAAGATTCTTGAAGAGCATAAAGCGGACAAGCAGGCAGTAGAAGAAAAGAAAGCTCAAGTAGAAGAGAAACTTGCCTCTCTTGAAGAGAATAAAGCAGAGCTTGAAGATCTTAAAAAAGAGCTTGATTCTAAAAAAGCACAAAAAGATAAGCTAATGAAGTCCCTTGAAGAAGAAGAAGGCGATCTTCATAATCATATGATGGACTTAAATGAAACTGCTGAACTTCTAGCAGCTCAAGAAAAAGCAGTAAAGCAAGAGATTAAGCGTGCTGAAGAAGCAGCTCGTAAAGCTGAAGAAGAGCGTAAAGCCGCAGCTAAAGCGGCAAAAGAAAAAGCTGAAGCTGAAGCACAAGCGAAAAAGGAAGCAGCGGCAAGCTCAAGCAAGTCTAGCAGTTCAAATAGTTCAAGCAGTTCAAATTCAGCACCGGCGCCAACTCCTGAGCCAGCACCAGCGCCTTCTAGTAACGCAACATTCATTAAGCCTGCTGCTGGTCCAATTACATCTGGATTAGGCCGCCGCTGGGGAACGTTCCACGCAGGAATTGATATTGCTCAAGGTGGTCAAAACCCAGTATCAGCTGCTGCAGATGGAACAGTATTAAAATCTTATCATTCAGATTCATACGGTAATGTAGTATTCTTGACGCATAGTATCAATGGTCAAATGTACACAACAGTGTATGCTCATTTGCAAAATCGCGCAGTTTCTACAGGTCAGTCAGTAAGTCAGGGAACTTACCTTGGTACAATGGGGAATACTGGTCATTCAACTGGACAACATTTACACTTTGAAATTCACAAAGGTTCATGGAACTCTAGTAAGTCAAATGCTGTTGACCCAATGAATTACATTCGATAATTAGATGAGCCTCGCTTCAATGGGCTTTCCCCCTCACAATTTGAGATGGAAACATAATGAAAACAACTGAATCATATAGTACAATAAGATGAAAAGGCATCGCATCGTTATGATGGGGTGCCTTTTCCTTCAAATTAGAAGAGGTGAGTACAATGAAGATACAGGGGAAAGTTGTCGCTTTACTTGTCGTGATCGCCCTTGTAATCGGTTCAGGTGGTACATACGCGGCCTTCACTTTATTACAGGACGAGCCTGAAGGGAGCACTCAATCTTTAACTCTTGGTTCCGGTAATGAAATAGAGACAGAAGAGCTAACGAAAATTAACAAAGCTTATGAATTAATCCAGGATCGCTATGTAAATGATGTCGATCAAAAAGAGTTGTTAGATGGAGCTATTAAAGGAATGGTAGATACTCTTGAAGATCCCTACTCAGTCTATATGGACCCTAAAACAGCCGAGCAATTTAGCCAATCTCTTGGTTCTTCCTTTGAGGGAATCGGGGCGGAAGTGAATATGACTGAGGGAAGAGTAACGATAGTGTCACCTTATAAAGATTCACCTGCTGAGAAAGCAGGCCTCCGTCCGAATGATAAAATCATGACGATCGACGGTGAAAGCACAGAAGGACTTGATTTGTATGATGCCGTATTAAAGATTCGTGGGGAGAAAGGCACGGTTGTCACGCTCGGCGTTCAACGCCCAGGCGCTTCAGAGACTATGAAGGTAGAAGTGACGCGTGATGAGATTCCTATCGAAACGGTCCGTGCAAGTACGGTAGAAGAAAACGGAAAAACAATCGGTGTCTTGCAAATCACTTCATTCTCAGAGGATACAGCTAAAAGCTTCTCAGAAGAGTTGACTAAATTAGAAAAACAGGACATTGATGGTTTGGTACTTGACGTTCGTAATAATCCAGGAGGCCTGTTAAATGTTGTTTCGGATATGGCGGAAGAACTGATTCCTAATGACAAACCTTACGTTCAAATTGAAGATCGTGAAGGAGAGAAACAGCGTTCTGTTTCTACTCTTGAAGAGAAAAAAGATTATCCTGTCGTAGGACTTATTGATCGTGGGAGTGCATCTGCTGCAGAAATTCTTGCCGGAGCGCTTAAAGAAGCAGGCGATTATGATTTGGTCGGTGAAACGTCATTTGGTAAAGGAACGGTTCAATCAACGCTAGACCTTGGAGATGGCAGTAATATTAAACTGACAATGTTTAAATGGTTAACACCAGATGGCAACTGGATTCATAAAGAAGGAATTGAGCCAACGGTTGAAGCAAAGCAGCCTGATTACTTCTATGTAAATCCATTATCTACTGAAAAGACGTTAGAATTTGATCAGAACAGCGAGCAAGTAGAGTCTGCGCAAATCATGCTCAAAGGTCTTGGTTTTGAACCGGGACGCAAAGACGGTTATTTTAGTGATAAAACAGTTACAGCAGTAAAAGCTTTCCAACGTTCGAATGATATAAATATTACTGGGAAAATAGATGAAAAAACTGCGCAGAAACTTCAGGAAAAAATTATTGATTCCATTCGCAATCCTGATAACGATGTGCAGCTTAAGACAGCGGTGGAGCTCCTTGCTAAATAATTTCAAGAAGGAAATGAACTGTTGATGTCGAAGCTATTCCGCAGGAAATCCTGCGGAATTTTTTTCGACCATGATAAGCACGTTGAACAAGTAGAAGACATTTTCAAAATGAGGTAAACTAGATTGGTTGTCTCATGATTATTTGGCAATGTTAGGGTATTTTCGATAATTCTCTCATGACAGAGCGGAACATTCATATAACATAGCCAGTCATTTAGTAACTGCTAACAAGCATGGAGGAATATAAAATGGACACTTTTGGCCTTTCAATACTTAAGGGAATTATTAGTTTTTTCCTTCATCCCCTCACGTATATTACGATTATTGGAGCATTTATGCTCGGCCTTTCACGAGTAAAACGTGATAGAAGAGATTTTCACACAAGAGTACATGATGTTTTGGACGATGTTCCATTTGCTATCATACCCGGATTATTGATTGGAGCCGCTTTTCTGATACTTAATCTTTTGCTTGGTTTAACGATTCCTTTCAGTACCACCGTAGCAATGAGTCTCGGAGCATTTTTGCTTTTAGTAACAGGACAAATTCGTTTTTTATCACCTGCTTTTGTGTTCATCTTACCTACACTAGCAACGTTTTTTTATACTCCAATCGATCTCGGTAACGATACTCTCAATACGATGCAAGAGGGGGTCGGGAATGCATCGCCGATTGCGCTCGCTATTTTAGTTGGCTTTCTAGTATTCATGGAAGGGTTATTCATTACGATGAATGCCGGGAAACAGACGTCACCAAGACTCGTAGAAAGTAAACGTGGAAAGTTAGTGGGGGCCCATGAAGTCCAAAGACTATGGCTTTTACCACTATTCCTCTTCCTTCCAGTCGGTCAGGTTGAATCATTTACATGGTGGCCTCTTCTTGATTTTGGTGCTGGCACCTATGCCTTTATCTTATTGCCATTTCCAATTGGCTTTCGAAAGCTTATACACCATGCATTACCCCTTCCAGAGATGAAGAGTAATGGTAGGCAGGTTGCTCTTCTCGGGGGAGCGACGGTCTTAATTGGTCTAATGAGTTACTTTTTGAGTAATAAATGGATTGCATTAGTTGCAATCATTCTAGTGATTCTTGGACGAGCTGGTATTTTACTTCTTCATCGAGGTAAAAATAAGCCTGCCTATTTCAATGAACGAAATAAAGGACTTGTTATTCTCGGAATTCTCCCTGGCTCACCTGCAGATCAAATGAACTTACAAGTTGGCGAAGTCATTTCTAAGGTGAATGGGCTACCTTTAGGAAAAGGTGTAGATTTTTATACGGCTCTTCAACGTAATGCCGCTTTTTGTAAAATGGAAGTGCTTGATGTTAATGGAGAAGTTAGGTTTGAGCAAAAAGCGCTTTATAATAATACTCATCATGAGCTTGGTTTGCTATTTGTAAAAGAAAATCGTTTTGAGGAGCAAGAGGAAGCACAATAATAAACGAATCGTTAGAAGAAGGCTGAGGCTTTCTTCTTTTTTGTTATGCTATTTTTCGTTAAATAGCAAAAGTTATGTTTCTCTTTGTCACTTATAGAATTAAACCTATTTCAACAATAAAGTTGCACTTGTTTCTATGCCATTTAGTTATAGGTTCTATTCAAGAAATATATGGAAGTTAGAAAACCGTTTCATCCCTTGGATGATTGCGTTTACAGTGATTTTCTATGTCTTGTATGTTAGCAAAACGCTTGCTACACTTTGATCATTCTTAACGTAAAGGAGCATGTCGCAATGACTGGAGAAAAGCAGTTGCAGCAACAATTAATGGATCTTAATGAAAGAGAAATGAAGTTGCTTCAAAAGTTTGAAATAGAGCGTGAGACAATTATGAATCAAATGCACGGTAGCGCGTCTGTCGTTACAAGAGCTCCAATTTCCGAAATCGTAGAAACCCTTGAACGTTCTCAAGTGGCGATGGGGCCGCTTTACCTGACAGATCTACTAGAGAAGCATTATAGAATCACTATTTCAAAGTCATCCCTTTTTAATATCCTTGAAATGCTCGCAGAGTCAAAAGATTATCCTATTACTCGGATTAGTGAAAAAGGATTTAAATATAGTAAATAAGCTATAAAGGGTTGAATTTTGTCATTTGTTACTAACAACACAGATTTACTCGATTAGGGTAGTGTATTAGCAGAGCCATTAAGAAAGAAAAGGTGATTAGAATGGACAATGTATTCGAAGATACAAATATGAAGTCTACCAATGAGTCAAGAACGGCTAAAGCAACCGTAGTCAATCCGACTCATACAAATATTCATGGAACATTATTTGGGGGTCAACTGATGGCCTTCATTGATGACGTTGCTCTTATTTCAGCAACTCGTCATTCAAGAAGACCCTGTGTAACAGCATCAACTGATTCAGTGGATTTTCTTCATCCGATTAATCAAGGAGACATTGTTTGTCTTGAATCCATGGTGACGTGGACACACAAAACATCAATGGAGGTTTTTGTTAAAGCAATTGCAGAGAAAATGTTCACTGGTGAACGTCACGTATGTGCGACTGCGCTGTTAACATTTGTAGCCCTTGATGAAGAAGGAAATCCAGTTGAGGTACCAGGTGTTTACCCTGAAACAGAAGAGGAGAAATTCTTGAATGAAACAGCTGTTGAACGAAAAGAGATTCGTAAAGGTCGCAAAGGTGAAAGTAGAAAGCTAGCTCGTGAATTTGGAACTCCAAAGCCCTGGGATGCAGCTCAGTTTACTACATTGTAAAGTCGTTTCTTA
>NZ_JBITPM010000037.1:0-81988 GCF_050467905.1 Pseudalkalibacillus sp. NRS-1564
TTATGTCCCAGCCTCTTTTTTAGTTCTCTAACGCTTGAAGAATATCTTCCCAAATATCCTCCCATGCTTCAAGACCAACAGAAAGGCGAATAAGAGTTTCACTAATCCCCATTCTTAATCTCTCATCTTCCGGGACAACGGCATGTGTCATTGTAGCGGGATGTTGAATCAGGGTTTCAGCATCCCCGAGACTAACAGCTATTTTAATCATATTAAGTCTATTCATGAAGGCTTGGGAGTCTTTCTTTTCCCCCGCAATTTCAAAACTAATTAAACCGCCTGGGCTCTTCATTTGTTTTTGAGCAATAGCATACGATGAAGATTCTTCCATACCTGGATACATCACGTTCGTTATGGCAGGATGCTCAGCTAATTTCTGCATAATTTGTCTAGCATTTGAAGAGTGACGATCCATTCGAATAGGGAGGGTTTTTAAGCCTCTTAACAATAGCCATGCATCGAATGGTGAAAGAATTCCACCTATATCCTTTTGCGTACTTTTAGCAATTGAAGAGATGGTCTCTTGGTCACCCACAACTAAACCGGCTACCACGTCTCCATGGCCACTGATATATTTCGTTGCACTATGCAAAACAATGTCACAGCCATATTCTAGCGGGCGCTGTAAATAAGGAGTCGAAAATGTATTATCCACCACAACCTTAATTCCTTTTTCTTTTGCGACTGCAGAAACCATTTCAAGATCAATTAATTTCAATGTTGGATTAATCGGAGTTTCAATATAAATAACTGTAGTATTTGGACGAATTGCTTTTTGTAATTGCTCAACTGAGTCTAGCGGAAGCAAGTCATGTTCAATCGAAAATTTCTCTTCTAACATTTTAAGTAATCCGAAAGTACATCCGTAGACCCCTTCTGAACAAAGAATGTGGTCGCCTGTCTTCACTAGGTTCAAAAGAACAGCAGACACGGCAGCCATTCCCGAACCAAACGCTAAGCCTGCCTCAGCATTTTCAAGAGAGGCAATCCGCTCTTCCAACATTCGAACAGTAGGGTTTCCAAGTCTTGAATAAATATAGCCAGGCTCCTCACCTGCAAACCTTCGTTCACCAGCCTCAGCCGTTTCAAATGTAAAAGTTGATGTTTGATAAATAGGAGATGCCAGGCTGTTGTGATGCGATTTAGATTCATATCCATCATGAATTGTTTTTGTCTCAAAGCGATGCTTCCCTGTCAAAGTTATAACCCCCTGTTATAAAAATAGCTAGATACACTTCCATTGTAAGCGCTTTCTATTATAAGGTGAAGAGGTATTTATCTTTCTCATATCCTAACCAATGATGTACACTTACTTTCTATCCACCTCATTTCTACTAAAGTTGACATCTAATACTGAAAGAGTTACAATAGCATTTGTGTAAAATAAGAATGGGCAGCAGCGTGACGGGCTGTGATTTCATTGTGTTCCTTTTAATAGGTACGCCGCGTAACCTCCGGCTGTCGAGGTGAAGGCGTGTGAAAACACAATGTGCACAAACCGGAATCACGACACTGTTTTTATTTTATACCAATAATAATGGTATAAAGGAGGAGCTAATTATGGCTCGTTATACAGGACCAAGTTGGAAAATTTCTCGTCGTCTTGGTATTTCTCTAAGTGGAACAGGTAAAGAATTGGAAAAGCGTCCTTACGCTCCAGGTCAACACGGACCTAACCAGCGTAGAAAGCTTTCTGAATATGGTCTTCAACTTCAAGAGAAGCAAAAGCTTCGTCACATGTACGGCATGACTGAGCGTCAATTCCGTCGTCTTTTCGATGATGCTGGCAAAATGAAAGGTGTTCATGGTGAAAACTTCATGATTCTTCTTGAAGCTCGTCTTGATAACCTTGTTTATCGTCTAGGTCTAGCTCGCACTCGCCGTCAGGCTCGTCAGCTAGTTAACCACGGCCACATCACAGTTGATGGCAAACGCGTTGACATTCCTTCTTATCGTGTAGCGACTGGTCAAGTGATCAGCGTTCGTGAGAAGTCTAACAACCTTGACATCATCAAAGAAGCTATCGAAGTAAACAATTTCGTTCCAGAATACCTTACTTTCGATGCAGATAAGCTTGAAGGTACGTTCTCTCGTCTTCCTGAGCGTTCTGAACTTCCTGCTGAAATCACTGAAGCTCTTATCGTTGAGTATTACTCTCGTTAAGCTGTTTCAAAAACCCCGGAACTTATTCCGGGGTTTTTTATGTCCAAATTTACTTAGTACAAAAAATATAAAAATGAGGAAGATCCTCCTCTTTTCAATGGGAGGGTCTTCCTCTTAAAGATTGGCTGTTCATAACCGCTGGTGATTTTTTACTCATTTACTCTCTGTGATAACCAACCGTTATTGGGAATCACCAGTATTAGTTAAAATAGCTAAATGATTAATACGTAAGAAGGAAATATTTCTTCTTCCCTCTACGAATAATCACGTATTGACTTTCGATTTGGTCGCTTTCTGAAATAACTTTATCCATTTCCTGACACCGTTCACCGTTGATATACACCGCTCCATTTTTAACATCTTCTCTTGCCTGGCGCTTAGATGAAGAAATACCAGCTTCTACAAGAAGGTCAATAAGTCCCTTTTCATTATCTTCTACATGGTAAGAAGGAACATCCTTAAAACCTAAACGGATTTCATCAGCTGTTAGCTGTTTAATGTCACCACTGAACAGCGCTTCCGAGATGTTGATTGCCTGCTGAAGCTTTTCTTCTCCGTGAACAAGCTTTGTCACTTCTTCAGCAAGAGTACGATGAGCTTCTCTCTTTTCCGGTGCTTCGATATGTTTTGATTCAATCTCTTTAATTTCTTCAATACTTAAAAATGTAAAGTAATGAAGAAATTTCACAACATCACGATCATCTGTGTTAATCCAGAACTGATAGAATTCGTAAGGAGAGGTTTTATCGGCATCAAGCCAAATCGCTCCACCTTCAGATTTACCGAACTTAGAACCATCACTCTTCGTAACAAGTGGGAATGTTGCTCCATAGGCTTTTGAAGACTCTTCGCTGCCTTCTTCTTTACGAATCAGTTCAAGACCTGCTGTGATGTTCCCCCATTGGTCACTTCCTCCAATTTGAAGACGACAGTTTTCTTTCCGGTAAAGCTGAAGAAAATCATATGATTGAAGAATCATATACGTAAATTCTGTAAAAGAAATTCCCGCTTCAAGACGTGAAGTAACAGAATCTTTCGCAAGCATATAGTTCAAACCAAAGTTCTTTCCAACATCACGCAGGAATGGAATAACATTTAACTCCCCAATCCAGTCGTAGTTGTTTACAGCTTTTGCAGAGTTCGCATCTGTTCCAAAATCCAAAAAGCGAGCAAGCTGTCCCTGTAACTTATTCGTCCAATCTTTTACAATGTCTTCTGAATTCAACGTACGTTCATTTGAACGGCCACTAGGGTCACCAATCAGCCCAGTAGCTCCACCAACAAGCGCAATCGGCGTGTGGCCAGCTAACTGAAATCTACGTAGGGCTAGAATAGGCAAAAGATGCCCAATATGAAGGCTATCAGCTGTAGGATCAAAGCCAGAATAAAGAGCAATGCGGTTTTCTGAAAGTTCCTTTTCAAGGCCCTCTCTATCTGTAACTTGATTTAAAAGTCCTCTTGTTTCTAATTCTTCTAATATGTGCATGTAATCGACTCCCTTTCGTTAATAATATCTTTTGGCAAACCACTAAAATAATCCAAATGGGCAAAAAAACAAAAAAAACCCGCCCCAGAAAAGGGACGAGTTTCATCGCGGTACCACCCTTGTTGAAGAAAGTAACCTTTCTCCCACTCAGTCAGAATAACGGTCTGAACCGTCTAATGCTACACAGACACTGTCTTTCCCATTAGATGCTCATGGAGGTAATTCACATTTTCCTTTATGCTGATTCTCACCGCACATCAGCTCTCTGAAAAAGGGAGAAAAATGCTACTTCGTCCAATCAAGGCATGTCGTTCATTAAAAAACACTAATTAAATTAATATCACAAAGGTAAAATCATGTCAATTCTAAGCCTACAGAAATCCCTACCAGTTTATACAAATCTCGACGACATATGCTATAATAAACAGGATTAATTTGAGGGGGTATAGGAATGCGAGAGCTTTTTTCTTCTATCAGGCAGAAGTGGAACGCGTTCATTGATAGATTACAAGAATATAACATCTTAACCGGGTCCAGGATCGCCTACAAAGTGACTTGGAATTTATTTCTTATTTTTATCGTGCTAGGTCTAATGGGCACTATTTTCGCCGGTGGTGTTGGTGCAGGATATTTCGCATCACTTGTTAAAGATGAACCGATTCGCTCTTACGATGAGATGAAGAGAGACGTTTATAACTATGAAGAAACCAGTGAGGTATATTTTGCAGGTGATGTTCTTCTTGGTAACTTTCGTTCTGATATTGAGCGAAAAGAGGTTGAGTTAAAAAACGTTTCTCCTCTTCTACAAAAAGCAGTTATTTCCACAGAAGATGAATATTTCTTCGATCACGATGGTATTGTTCCAAAAGCAATTGGACGTGCCGTTCTTCAAGAAGTCACCAATTCAGATGATCGAAGCGGTGGTAGTACATTAACACAACAGTTAGTTAAGAACCAGATTCTAACAAGAGAAGTTTCTTTCGAACGAAAAGCAAAAGAAATGCTACTCGCTCTTCGACTCGAAAATTTCTTTAATAAAGAAGAAATTCTAGAAGCATACCTTAATATCGTTCCTTATGGACGAAATGCTTCCGGTAATAATATTGCGGGCGTACAAGCAGCCTCACAGGGCATATTTGGTGTCAATGCTAGTGATTTAAATTTGCCTCAAGCTGCATTCATTGCAGGTATTCCCAAAAACCCTTATACATACACCCCTTTTACAAATTCGGGTGAGGTAAAGAAGGATCTTTCAGCTGGAATCGATCGGATGGAATTTGTTCTATATCGTATGTATGAAGAAGAAACAATCACTGAAGAAGAGTATAACAAAGCGCTAGAATACGATATTGAAAAAAATCTAGCTGAGTCTTCGCCTTCGCCAGTAGAAAAATACCCTTACCTTACATTTGAGATTGAAGATCGTGCGAAGCGAGTTCTTGCCGAGCAGATCGCGAATGAAGAAGGATATGACGGGAAGGAACTTTCGAAGAGTGTAGACTATTACAATCAAATCACTTATGATGCTAACGTTACTGGTAGATCTGCAACGGAAATAGCCAAGAAAATGGATTTGAAATGGGAAGAAGTTCAAGAAAATTCAGATGTATTCCTTGAATTTATGAGTAATGCAGAGAAAGAGCTTCGCAAAAATGGATATAAAATTTATACTACAATTGACAAAGATATTTATGAATCTATGAATGCTGCAAGAGATAAAGTGCTAGAAAACGGAAGCTATTTCCAAAGTGCTAAAACCCTCTCCGTGCAAAATCCTGAAACTGGAGAGCTTGAAAATAAAGAATTTCCTATGCAAGTAGGTAGTATCCTCATCGAAAATGAATCTGGAAAAATTCTTTCATTTGTTGGTGGAAGGGATTTCGCGCAAGAAGAACTTAACCATGCTACAGACGCCTATCGATCAAACGGTTCTACAATGAAACCATTGCTTGACTATGCCCCGGCAACGGAAATGGGAAAAGTTCAGCCTGGGTATATTGTGCCAGACTTACCAATTCAAGATGGATATAATCCTGGTAACTATTCATCAAACTACCATGGTCTTGTAACTGCACGTAAAGCGTTGGAAAGGTCTTATAACGTTCCAGCTGTTCGAGTTTATAATAAAATGAACCCAGTGGACGCAACCGACTATTTGGTGAAGATGGGCTTTAGTACAATGACTCTTGATGATCGAACCAATCCTTCAATGGCAATTGGTGCGCTACAACGGGGAGTAAGTGTCGAAGAGAATACCAACGCATTTGGCACGTTTGCTAATGGAGGAAAGTTTGTTGATGCTTATTTAATTGATAAAATAGTTGACCGCGATGGAAACACCATTTTCGAACAAAAACCAGAACCAGTGGATGTTTTCAGTCCTCAAACTGCCTATCTATCAATCGATATGATGCGTGATGTAGTTAACCAGGGTACTGCCCAAGACATTCCAGGGAAATTAAAATTCGCTTCTGACTGGGCAGGAAAAACAGGAACTGGACAAAATTATTATGATTCATGGTTTGTAGCAGTCAATCCTAATGTTTCACTAGGTGTATGGACTGGATATGACAAACAAATTAGCATGGATAGTCAATATGCCAACAGAAACAAAAACTTATGGGCACTATTTGCTAATGCCGCTTATGATAAAAAACCAGAAATAATGGATCCAGAAGAATCATTCAAAATGCCAACGGGTATTGTGCGACGTTCGTTCTGTGGTATATCTGGAAAGCTCGCTTCTGATCTCTGTCAGAAAGCCGGACTTGTCAAAACTGATCTATTCAACGCAAAGTATGTACCAACTGAAGTGGATGACAGTCTCACTCAAGGTCGTTATGTCATCATGAATGGTAAGACCTATCAAGCACTTAGTTCCACTCCAGAAGAGTTTGTATCCAGCGGAGTCATGATTAAAGAGGATTACTTCTCAGGAGTTGATATTTCACAGCTTCTCCCTTCTGGATTTAGTGATTTAAATATCGTGTCAGAAGGAAAAACTGCTTCAGAAAATGGGAAAAAACCTGGCGCAGTTGGTGGCGTTTCAATAAGTGGCTCTTCACTAAATTGGGGTGCTTCAGGTGAAAGTGATATTGTTGGTTATCGTATTTATCGCGCTTCGAACGGTAGTAGTTCATTTACGAAGCTTGGAAGCGTAAAAGCATCTGATGGTAGCTCATTCAACATCCCTTCTGGTGCATATGCCTATTACGTAACAGCAGTTGATGTAGCTGGGAATGAATCGGGACCATCGGCTAAAGTAACAAATGGAGATTGGTCTGATAAACCAGAGCCAAAACCTGAGAAAAAACAAGAAGCAGAACCTTCAACAGATGAAGAAAATGATGAAGCTTCTGATAATGAAGAGAACGAAAATAATGCTCCCTCCGATAATGAGAGTGATGAATCTAGCAACTCAGAAGATTCATCTTCAAATGAAGGGAATACCAACACCGGTGAAAATGCAAATGATAACAACTCCGGTAATGGAAATAACAATGGAAATAGTAGTCCTACAAATGGTGCTGACAGCGGAAATAATTCAAATAGCACCGGCGGCAACACAAGCAATAACGACCAGTAAAAAAACAGCCTGCAGCATAATGCTGCAGGCTGTTTTCTATTACTTAATCTTCCATTGTAGACAAATCGCCAGTTGGTAAATCCAGCTCCCACGCCTTTAATACGCGACGCATGATCTTACCACTTCTCGTTTTCGGAAGCTTATCTCTAAATTCGATTTCTCGAGGTGCTGCATGAGCTGCAAGTCCTTTTTTAACGAAATTTCTTATCTCTTCCATCAACTCATCAGACGGTTCATGACCATCTCTAAGTGAAATAAAGGCTTTAATAATTTCACCTCGCACAGGATCCGGTTTCCCAATCACTCCAGCTTCAGCAACAGCACTATGTTCGACTAGTTTACTTTCAACTTCAAATGGACCAACTCTTTCACCCGAAGTCATAATAACATCATCGACTCGCCCCTGGAACCAGAAGTATCCGTCCTCATCTTTATAAGCTGAATCACCAGATACGTACCAGTCTCCTTTTAAGAAATAGCTTTCATATTTTTCAGGACGATTCCAAATCGCTCGCATCATTGATGGCCAGCCTTTTTTAATCGCAAGGTTCCCCATTCGATTAGCAGGAAGTTCATTTCCTTGATCATCTACGATTGCTGCGTGCACGCCTGGAATTGGTTTGCCCATTGATCCTGGCTTTATTTCCATTGATGGATAATTACTGATTAGCTGTGCTCCCGTTTCTGTCATCCACCAGTTATCATGAATTCTCCGTTCAAGAACTTTGTTACCCCATTTAATAACCTCAGGATTTAATGGCTCTCCTACGCTTAGTACATGACGTAAAGATGAAAGTTCGAATTTCTTAACGATCTCATCTCCCGCACCCATAAGCATACGAAATGCAGTAGGAGCACTATACCATACAGTTACTTCATATTTTTCGATCGTACCGTACCAATCTTCTGGACTAAAACGACCACCACGAATGACGTTCGACGTTCCAGCAAGCCATGGAGCAAATATGCCATATGACGTCCCCGTTACCCAACCTGGATCAGCTGTACACCAGTAGACATCATCTTCTTTTAAGTCAAGTACCCATTTCGCCGTTTGATAGTGTTGTATCATCGCATTATGAACATGAAGTACGCCTTTCGGCTTACCAGTTGAACCTGATGTGTAGTGGAGAATCATACCATCTTCACGGTCAACCCATTCTATTTTAAGCTTCTTTTCTGCTGATTCAAAATGCTTATAAAAGTCTATATAAGGACCTTCTTCTTTAACGTTATTTCCTACTAGCACAACACTTTCGAGATTAGGAAGCTCATCAACCGGAACGCGCTCAAGTAGCTCAGGGGTTGTAACAAGTACCTTTGCTTCACTATCCTCAAGACGATCCCTTACTGCACCTTCCATAAAGGCTTCAAAAAGTGGGCCAGCAATCGCACCTAACTTAAGCGTTCCGAGTAGAATGAAGTATAGCTCAGGAGATCTTGGCATGAAAATAAAGACCCTATCTCCTTTTTCGACATTCACTTTTTTTAGAACGTTACCTGCTTTGTTACTCATTGATTTCATCTCACTGTACGTATACTTCTCATCTCGTGTTGGGTCAGAAAAATAAAGAGCTACTTTGTTTTTACGATCGGACTCAGCGTGCCTATCGATTGCTTCGTAGGCCATATTGACATTACCTGTCTCACTCCAGGTAAATGTTTTCTCCACGTCTTTCCAATCAAAATTCTCGTATGTAGCTTCATAATCCTGTAAATTATGATTACCCAATGTAGCAGAAAGCGGTTTCAATTCCATAAGTAATCTCCTCCTTCTCCTTCATGTCTTTCACTGATAGTATAACATAAATTCCTAATTTTTTAACAAATGACAAAACTTCAAAAAATAACATTGAAACCCCTTACATTTATCGCGTTTCATGTATAATAAGAACTGAGACCATTATTAAAAGGTGGTGACTAGATGGAACATCGTAAAACGTATAATGCAATCGAGAAGAACACCCCGCATGGAAAACTTATTATTGAAGGACCAATTACTCCAGATCGCCTGGCATCCTATCATTTACATAAGGACCTTGTCGCATTTCGCCCACCGGAACAACAGCATAAAGCACTGGTTGAAATAGCAGGTCTGCCTGAAGGCCGTATCATTGTGGCTAGGGAAAGAGAAACCATTGTAGGCTATGTCACATTTCTATATCCAGACCCACTTGAGCGTTGGTCAGAAGGCAATATGGAAGATTTAATTGAATTAGGAGCGATTGAAGTTATTCCAAAGTACCGTAATGCTAAAGTCGGCAAAAGCCTTCTCAAAACGTCATTTATGGACGATGCAATGAATGATTACATTGTGATAACTACCGAGTATTATTGGCATTGGGACCTTAAAGGAACAGGTTTATCAGTTTGGGATTATCGTAAAGTGATGGAGAAAATGATGAATGCAGGAGGTCTTGAGTGGTATGCAACGGATGATCCTGAAATAAGCTCTCATCCTGCAAATTGCTTAATGGCTAGAATTGGGACAAGAATTAACCAGGACTCTGTTCAAGCGTTTGATCGCCTGCGATTCCATAATCGCTTCATGTATTAAGATTGCAAAGGAGTGAGCCAAGTTGGTCATTGAAGAAATTATGAATCAAAATGTTTTTTCACTTGAAGAGAACCAAACCATTGCGGATGCCATTAAAATGATGAGAGAAAAAAACATTCGCCATCTTCCTATCGTAAATAGCGAAGGGGAGCTCACTGGCATTATATCAGATCGAGATATTAAAGATGCTAGTCCATCAATTCTTGACTCAAATCCAAACAAGGAAGTGTTACAGTCTCCTCTTTCCTCTATTATGAAGAAAGACGTCATTACAGCTCACCCATTGGATTTTGTAGAAGAAATTTCTACGATCTTTTATGAGCAGCGCATTAGTTCGATTCCGATTGTTGAAAACCGAAAAGTAATCGGAATGGTTACTGAAACGGATATGTTACATACGTTAATCCTTTTGACAGGGGCACACCAGCCGAGTTCACATATTGAAGTACAGGTGGAAAATGTGTCAGGACAATTGGCCGATATTACCCAAATCATTAAAAAGCGCAATGTTAACATTATTAGCGTTCTAGTCTACCCGTGTAGTCACAATGAAAAATTCAAAAATATCGTTTTTCGAATACAAACGATGAATCCCACTTCCGTTGTAAACGATATTAAAAATGAAGGTTATGAGGTTCTCTGGCCAAATATGCCGGGTGTTCAAAAATGAAGTGCGACTCCCTTTTTGTATATTCCTCAGACTATTTAAATTATAAATTCAGTGACGATCATCCTTTCAATCATATACGTGTTAAGCTCACACAGGACTTGCTTACCGAAATAAATGCTTTAAATGATCAAGAAGTGGTCCCTCCTCGGATTGCAACCGATAGTGAGATTGCTCTTATTCATGACCCAGCCTACATAGAAGCTGTAAAAAAAAGCTAGTAAAGGAAACCTTGCATCCTCTGTTGCAGCTAACTACGGTCTTGGAACAGAAGATACGCCAATCTTTCCGAACATGCATGAAGCTAGTGCTCTTATTGTTGGGGGAACGCTGACTGCAGTTGATGCAGTTATGACAGGAAAGTCTGATCATGCCCTTAACATAGGCGGAGGACTCCATCACGGTTTCCGAGGTAAAGCATCAGGCTTTTGCATCTATAATGACAGTTCAATCGCCATTGAATACATGAAACAAAAATACGGTGCAAAGGTCCTTTATGTTGATACTGACGCCCATCACGGAGACGGTGTGCAGTGGGCTTTTTACGACGACCCTGATGTTTGCACACTATCTATCCATGAAACGGGACGCTATTTATTTCCTGGAACAGGAAATATTAATGAGAAAGGTCAAGGAAAAGGATATGGGTTTTCATTTAATATTCCGATTGACGCTTTTACAGAGGACGAGTCATTTCAGGAAGTGTACGAGGATTCGTTTCGAAAAGTAATCGATTTTTTCAAGCCTGATGTAATCCTAACTCAAAATGGTGCAGATGCTCATTATTATGATCCGTTAACACATCTCTCTGTTTCCATGAAAAGCTATGAGTTCATTCCGAAACTAGCACACCAATTAGCTCATGAGTATTGTGATGGAAAATGGATTGCCGTTGGCGGGGGTGGTTACGATATCTGGCGTGTTGTACCACGCGCTTGGTCAAGAATTTGGTTAGAAATGAAAGGGCTATCAGTAGCCGGTGCCCTACCAAAACAATGGATTGAAAGGTGGGCCCCACTCTCACCACTTTCTCTTCCAGAGAATTGGCATGATAAAGCTGATTTGTATGAGCCCATTCCAAGGAAACAGGAAATCACAGAAAAAAACAAACTAACTTGCGAACGAGCGCTTTATCAAATAGTAAATTAATAAAAAAACGAGCCTAGGCTCGTTTTTTTAATCTTGATTATGAGTAGTTGAATTACGATGTTGCAAACGGTGTGGTAAAACAACCGTTTGTTCTTCTACTGTTTCTTTATTCATTAATTTTGTAAGAAGACGCATGGCGACAGCACCAATATCGTACATAGGTTGAACAACGGTTGAAAGCGTTGGTCGAACCATCGTTGCTAGTCTTGTGTTATCAAATCCAACGACCTCGAAATCTTCCGGAACGTTATAACCGTTGTCCTGTGCAGCGTGAATAACGCCTAGTGCCATTTCATCCGTACCTGCAAAGATAGCTGTTGGCTTCTCATCTAGTTCAAGAAACCCTTCCATTGCTTCAATACCTGAGTCATACGTATAGTCGCCAATTGCAACGCAATCTTCATCAACTTTCATACCTGCATCCTCTAAAGCTGTTCGGTAACCAAGAAACTTTTCTTCACCGTTAATTGGATCTTCTAATGGACCACTAACAAGTCCAATTTTTTTATGATCTTTTTCAATAAAGCTAGTCACAAGCTCATATGCAGCTTTTTGATAATCAATGTTAACTGACGGAATCTCCTGGCCCTTTTCTAGGGTTGCTGCTAGAACAATCGGAACAGGTGAGCGCTTAAATTCTTCAACATGTTCTTCTGTAATTTTACCGCCCATAAACACAATTCCATCTACCTGTTTTCCAAGCATCGTATTTAGAAGATGAATTTCTTTTTCTTTATTTTGATCTGAGTTACTCAAGATAATATTATATTTGTACATTGTAGCAATATCCTCAATACCGCGAGCAAGCTCAGCAAAGAAAATACTCGAAATATCAGGGATGATAACTCCGACAGTCGTCGTTTTTTTACTAGCAAGACCTCTTGCTACAGCATTGGGACGGTATCCAAGTCTTTCAATCGCCTCTAATACCTTTTTTCTTGTTGCAGGCTTAACATTAGGGTTGCCATTCACAACCCTTGATACAGTTGCCATTGATACTCCTGCTTCTTTCGCTACGTCATAAATCGTTGTATTCACGATGATCCTCCTTCATGCTCTTACGGACTTTAATTTATTTAATGATACGATACTATCCGTTTGACTGCAAACCAAAACCTATATCGACTCACACTAATAAACCACTATTAGCTGTGAAACACCTGCTATTATGATTATGTAGGTTATTTCACAATTAGATACTGTATTAAAGATAGCATATTTAGTCGCTTTTTGCTTTATATAAGCGTAAATTTTCAAAGACTAAATCATAAATCTGTCGTATTTGCTTCCATCTTTATATATGATAACACTCTTACGTTCTTTTATTCCAATAGAACCCAAGCCACTTAGGAACATCAGGTTGAGGATTCATACATCATACACAGAAAAAAACCTTCTACTTATAAAGTAGAAGGCGCAGCTTTCGCTGGATTGAATAAACCACTTGCTTTTAGATCTTTAACAAATTGTTCGTATTGTGGAATATCTAACTGCTGAGCCGCATCGGAAAGAGCTACAGCTGGGTCTGGATGAACTTCCACCATGATACCGTCTGCTCCAATAGCTAGACCTGCTTTTGCTGCAGGGAATAGAAGATCTTTGCGTCCAGTTGAATGCGTTACGTCAACTAGAACTGGCAAATGAGTTTCCTGTTTAAGAATTGGAACTGCTGTAATATCCAACGTGTTTCTCGTTGCTTTTTCGTAAGTTCTAATTCCTCGTTCACAAAGCATTACTTGTGTATTACCGTTCGATACGATGTATTCTGCCGCATTAATGAATTCTTGAATTGTCGCAGATAAACCTCTTTTTAGAAGAACCGGCTTATCAACGGATCCTGCCGCTTTAAGTAACTCAAAGTTCTGCATGTTACGTGCTCCGATTTGAATTACATCAACGTACTTAACTGCTGTTTCAATATCTGCAGGGTTTACAATTTCACTGACTACAGCTAGATCGTACTCATCAGCAACTTGTTTAAGAATCTTTAATCCTTCTTCTCCAAGACCCTGGAAGTCGTATGGCGATGTACGTGGTTTGAAAGCTCCACCACGAAGCATTTTAAATCCTTGCTTCTTAACAGCCCTCGCTACTTCAGCAACTTGCTCATAGCTTTCAACAGCACAAGGTCCTGAAATAAGAACTTGCCCGCCATCTCCAACTTTTTCGCCTTTAATATCAATAACCGTATTATCGGGTTGGCGTTTTCTTGAAACTAAAAGCGCCTTACGATGATCGTCTTCCTGTAACTCAAGGCTTGCCTTAAAAATTTCCTTGAATATATGTTGAAGAGTGGAATTATCAAAAGGCCCACCATTTTTCTCTGTAAGCAAATCAAGCATCTTACGTTCCCGAACAGGGTCAAAACGATTAATCCCCTGTGCTTTCTTTACTCTACCTATCTCTTTCGCCACTTCAGCACGCTCATTAATTAAATCAAGCAGCTGCAGGTTAATCTCGTCTAATTTCTCTCTCAACTCATCAATTTGGATATTAGCCATAATATCTCCACTCCTATCTGTTTAAGTGATTAGGGTTATTATATACGATGAAAAATAAAATGTCACTACTTTTCTTTTAATTCTTAAACGCTTTTAAGCATTAAACCATGTCAGTGAAAGAAAAACGGCTTTATAAAGCCGTTTACTTTAAATATTTTTTCGCAGCATCCGATAACGAGGTATTAGTGATTCTCCAATGTGAATCATTCCATACAACCTCATTTTCATTAAACACTAGCGCTTGTGGCGACTGATGCTTTACTCCATATGAGTCAGCAATTTCAGTTGATAAAGGACGTGATTCCTGCACGTTCAAATAATACACGTCTTCTGACACACCCTCGGAAAACTTCTGAAATTCTTCAAAAGCTTGAGCACTTATTGGGCAAGTTGTACTATTTTTAAATAATAGAAATTGATTATTAGCTTCCTTGATGCGTTTGAAATCTTCTGATGTAGTTATTTTTGTAATGGCCATAAGTTTATCCCCCTTCAAATTGCTATAAATTCATTATAAAGAAGTTTACAGGAAATGAAAAAGAAGAAGCATTATGCTTCTTCTTTTTCATTTCTATATAACAAATTAGGACTTAGTAGGATTCTCCATTGAAGCTGGTTCTTCTTCAGAGAAATGATCGCTAAGATCCTGTTGGAAGCTCTCAACGTCAGCATCTGCCTGAGTATGCAGATCACTATTTTCTTCTGTTTCAAGATTACGATCTTTAATCTTTGAAACAATGTTATTCGATTGATCCGATACTTGCTTGTAAATTGTTGAAGATTTTTCTTTAGCACGGTTAGCAAAATCTGTGCTACGTTCTACTGCAGAATCACGGAATTGAGAAGTCTTTTCCTTCACTGCTCCAGCTTGTTGATTTAGATCACTTCTAAGTTCTTTACCTGATTTAGGTGCTGAAAGTAGTGCAGCCGCTGCTCCAACGATACCACCAATAAGTGAACCAATGATAAAATCTTTTGTGTTAATGTTGTTATCCGACATATAAATACCTCCTATTATTTTGAATCAACGTACTGATCTGTGGCTTTCTTCTTAACTTGCCATTTTTGCCATATTTGCATGACAGCATTTCCCCACTGAACGACTTTTGTAACTTGTTCAGATTGACGCTCTGCCTCATCTGTTACTTTTCCAGAAATATTTCTTAATGAATGATTCATCTTTCCAAGTGATGTTCCGACTTCTTTTACTTGTACAAAAACAGTATCCAGAGCTTCAGATTTCCCCTGAATGTCTTCTGCAAGCAAATTAGTCTTATGTAACAGTGCAGTAGTTTCAGTTGTTAAACCATTCATTTGTTTTTCAAGGCTATCAAGTGTTTTCGCCGTATTACTCAGCGTATCCTTCAAGGATTTGAGAGTTTGGGCTACGAAATAAACAAGAACTGCAAATGCAATCGCAATAATAGCTACACTTAAATACAAAATAATCTCCATGTGCTGGCACCTCCCTTTTCTGAATCTCTTCCCTTCATTCCTCTTTCGTAAACACAAGTTTGTCATTTCACATACGAACGAAAAATGAGTCTACTTTACTACCCTACACCATAATTAATTCGTTACAAGTTTCATTATTCCTTTTTTAATTTTTTTTTATAACATATTCTCATTCTTCTCTATCAGGAGAATAGTAAAAAAAAGAAGGCTCAAGGAGCCTTCTCGCTTAAATAGACGCTTTTTCGGTCTCATATGCTTCTTGATATTTCTGAATATCACCGGCTCCCATGAAAAGAAGTACTCCTTTATCATGGTCATTAAGCTGCTGAATGGAATCTTCAGAGATCATGTGAGCATTAGGGATTTTTTCAATCAGTTGATCAATCGATAACTGACCTGCATCTTCCCGTGCCGAACCAAAGATGTCGCATAAGTAAACAACATCTGCTTCTTTTAACACATCTGCAAATTCATTTAGGAACGTCTTTGTTCTTGTAAATGTGTGAGGTTGGAAAATGGCCACAACTTCACGATTTGGATACTTCTGATGTGCTGATTCTATAGTTGCTTTAATTTCAGTTGGATGATGCGCATAATCGTCAATTAGTACCTGGTTATCAACGACTTTTTCTGTAAATCTACGCTTAACTCCTTTGAAGTTTGCAAGTTGAGCAGCTACTGCATCTCCTGAAAGATTTTCATAGTGACAAAGAGCAACGACAGATAAAGCATTCAGCACATTGTGTTTCCCGTACATCGGAATCTGGAATGTACGATAGTAATCATCACGAACATGAACATCAAATGTTGTCCCATGTTCATCAATTTTAATATTGGTTGCCTGAAAATCGTTTTGATCATCAAAGCCGTAGAATACGACTGGTACTTTTGTTTGGATTTGCTGAAGGTAAGAATCATCACCATAAGCAATAATACCCTTCTTCACAAGCATTGCCATTTCCTGAAATGCCGAAAAGACATCATCAACATCTGAAAAATAATCTGGGTGATCAAAATCGATGTTTGTCATAATCGCATAATCAGGCTGGTAAGATAAAAAGTGACGACGGTATTCACATGCTTCAAACACAAAATACTGACTGTCCTTTACGCCTTTACCAGTACCATCTCCGATAAGATACGATGTCGGTTCTGCTGCCCCAACAACATGAGACAACAAACCAGTTGTTGATGTTTTACCATGAGAGCCTGTTACAGCAATACTAGTGAATTTTTGAATAAAATCTCCAAGGAATTTATGGTAGCGATAAACAGGAAGGTTCATTTCTCTTGCTTGCACTAACTCTTCATGCTGATCATCAAATGCATTGCCGGCGATAATAATCATATCTTCTTTAATATTTTCTTCTCCAAATGGAAGAATAGTAATACCTTTTTGTTCAAGAGCCTCCTGTGTAAAGAAACGTTTCTCTACGTCTGAACCCTGTACACTGTATCCTATATCGCTAAGGATTTGTGCTAGAGCGCTCATCCCGGATCCCTTAATGCCAACAAAGTGATATATAGTCATTTCAGAACCTCCACACTTTCATTTCTTCTCCGCGTAACCTTTTTTAGTATATGATGTCATTACAAGTATGCGCTGCTTTTCTTTTCAATACTACATTATAGCAGAAAAAGAGACAGGTCTCCAATATAATTCATCAAAGTAATTTGGCACTACGGGCGCAAAAAAGACAGGATTTTGTTCCTGTCTTTTTTGCTTATTCAACACGCTCTAAACGCGGGTTGTGTCGATATTTTCTGCCTGCTTTAGCTTCTGCTTTATCATCAAGAATGACATTATCTCCTGTAAATCCAATGTCTACTTTAAGCAAACTACTTCCAACACCATAAATATCAACAGGAACGTTTTGAGATTCAAACGTTCGAATTCTTTCTTCCGTAAAACCGCCGCTTACTACAATTTTCACATGCTCGAAGCCTTCTTTATCAAGGGCATCTCTAAGTGCAAAAATCAGTTCTGCATTAACCCCTCTTGGATCGAACGTCCCTAGAACATCAGGATTACGCCAAAAATACTGATCAACCATCGTACGAGAGGTATCAACTCGAACACCCTTCAACGTCTTGCCAAATTCCCTTGCTACACGTAATGAATCCGTAATAACATCATTATTGTAATCAACAAGAGAAATCAATTCATCTTCAGGGTATTTCGCATAATAAGCTTTTGATGCTTCAACAACATCACCTTTAAAAAGTTGAATTAAGGCATGAGGCATAGTTCCCATTCCTCTTTTTCCCCACCATTCATTCATCGCATGGGTTGCCTGTGCAGTAGACCCCCCAATATGAGAAGCATACCCGTCACCCGCTTGTTGAGTATAATGATCATCACGATCGCCCATGAAAATAACCGGTTTTTGGATACCTGATGATCGTGCTGCTTTCACTACATGATAAACATTCGTCGCGACGGATGTTCTTCTGCCCAGAATACCATCAATAATTCCTTCGAGAAAACCGAAGTTTTGATATGGCCCTTTAATTTTCAAAACCGTTTCAAATGGAGAGATTTTATCCCCATCCTTTAGCGACTCTATTTCAAGCGATTCAGGGTCCTTCGCAAAGGTTTTTATGAGTGCAATTGCTTCATCTGAACCACAAAGAACGGCATCATGTTTTTGAAAGAACTGCATTGTCACAATATTGTCCGGCTTGAACTCTTCCACAATTTCGCATGTCTTTAGGAAGTAAACAGCTGAAAACCAGCCTTCGCCTACACGCTCATCAAATTTAAAGGTTCGGTTCGTAAGCCTTTTTATTTTGCCTTGCATTTTAAGTTCAATTTCCTTCATAATGGGGCTCCTTCAAGTAGTTTCGTCATTCGAATGTGAGCTCTCTATGTTCAACCATTCACTTATCTGACTATAATTTAACATTAGCTTAACACTACTTATCATATAGAACCTGGCTCTATAAAACAAGTAGAAAAGATATGCACTATACGTGCATATCTTTTAGGAATGTTTCTTCAAAATCAGCTTTCGTCATTAAAATACTTCTAGGCTTGCTTCCCATAGCTTCAGATACTAATCCACGTTCTTCCATCATTTCAATTAGTCTTGCCGCTCGATTGAATCCTATTCGGAAACGACGTTGCAGTGCAGAAGAAGAAGCCTGACCTTGTTCAAGTGCCCACATGCACGCTTCCTCAAACAATTCATCTTCCTGATCATCGTACTGCTGCTTCTTCATTAAATCTTCTTTTTTGATCAAATAATTCGGCTTCCGCTGCTTACGTACGTAGGATGTCACTCGCTCAATTTCTTCGTCCGAAACAAAATTACCTTGCAATCGAACTGGTTTCGAGGATCCATTCTCCAAACAAAGCATATCGCCTTTTCCTAGAAGCTTCTCAGCGCCACTTGTATCAAGGATTGTTCTAGAATCAATTTGCGAAGATACAGAGAAAGCAATACGTGTAGGGATATTCGCTTTAATAAGCCCTGTAATTACATCAACTGACGGTCTTTGCGTTGCCACTAGTAGATGAATCCCACAAGCTCTTGCTTTCTGTGCAATTCGACAAATCGCATCCTCAACGTCCTGTGGTGAAACCATCATTAGATCAGCGAGTTCATCAATCACAATGACAATGTATGGTAGTTTGTGCTGAGGTTCTCCGTGGTTTATCGCTCGCTCGTTATATCGCTTGATATCTCGAACACCAGCTGCCGCAAATTTCTCATAACGCTCTTCCATTTCATCCACTGCCCACTTTAAAGCAGTAGTAGCTTCTTTCACATCATTAATAACTGGTGTGACTAGATGTGGCAGGCCATTATATGGTGCAAGTTCTACCATTTTAGGATCAATTAACATCATCTTTACATCATTAGGATTTGCTTTAAGCAATAAGCTCACTAAGATCGAATTGATACATACACTCTTACCAGACCCTGTAGCACCCGCAATAAGACCATGAGGCATTTTTTGAATATCAGTTATTTTTGCTTCCCCAGCAATGTCAAAACCGAGCGCCGCATTTAATAGTGAACCTTCAGATTGGAATGCTCCACTTCGAACAATCTCCCGAATAAATACAGGCTTACTCGTAGGGTTTGGCACCTCAATTCCTATTGCATTCTTTCCAGGTATCGGTGCTTCCATTCTTATGTCTCTAGCTGCTAGACTTAATTTAATGTCATCACTTAAATTCGTAATCTTATTCACCTTAACTCCTGGACTTGGCTGCACTTCGAAACGGGTAACCGTCGGCCCCATTGTTGCCCCTACTACCTTAGCCTGTACATTAAAGTTTGAAAGGGTTAGCTCCAATAGTTCCCTTTGCTCTTCAAGCCACTGCTCGTCATTACCTTCATTGCGAGGAGGGATATCAAGAAGTGAAATAGGAGGAAGTTTATATTCTGCTCCACTGCCTGGTTTTTTTGTTAAATGACGTCGGTCATTCGCAAGCATCATTACATTGTAAGGAACCTGCGGCTTTGGTCGAGCGGAATCCCGTCCGGATTGTTCTTGAACATTTTTCTCCTTATGTTCAAGATGTTGAGACGACTCCTCAATTGATTCTTCTATTTGTTCTCGCTGAAACTGCTGTTCTACTTCGAGTTGATTAGATGGTTCTGGTTCTGGTTCTGGTTCTGGTTCTGGTGATTCTTCAATAGCTGTTTGTTCCTCATTTTGATGCTCAACAATAAAATCTTCATCTGAAATGATAAAGTCCTCTTCCATATCATCTGTCACTTCATAATCAGCAGTCCACTCTGATTTCTCTTCGTTTTCCTCTTCTAACATCTCGTTCTTTTGAAGGTCGTTTGTTTCTTCTAATGTTACATCTTCAGTGAGAGTTTCTATTTGCTCCCACTGTTTCTCAGGCTGACTGATTTCCAAATCGGCTTCACTAGATTGTTCACTCTCTTTTTCTGTCTCAAGAGGTAAGGAAGCATCGCTTTTAACTCCAAAGTTGTTCTTATCAGAAATGAAGACCTCTCTATTGTCTTCTCTTTCTTCTTCATTAACAATTGCCTTGCTTGTCGTTTCTTCTTTCACACTAACGGCTTCAGTCTCTTGCTGATCGACACCTTGAGTAACTTGATCTGAATCCGTCAGTATGCCGTTCCCTTCGCTTAGTGAATAAGGTTCAGGTTCCTGGATAAGTTTTTCAATTACGTCACTTTTATCGAGTGATGTATATCGATTGTTTGGATGTGATTTTTTTACTTCTTCTTCCATTTTTTCAGTAACAGGACGTTTGCTAAAACCATAAATAGGTGATGGGATTTGAGATGGTTTGAAATTCACACCTGAGAATTTTTTATTTGTTACTGAACCGTTGTTTTCTGAAAGCCCATCCCTCGTCGTTTTGCTGGAGGGGCCATCTTTCTTCGGAGAAGTGATGCTCTGATTACGATTCTCAGCCTTAGGTTTTTTCGTAGGAATCTGTTCACTTTGATGGCGTTGGACTTCTTTTCTCCCTTCTTTATTCTTTTGGTTATTTGAATGATCCGGAATAAGAGGGAATCGAAAGTTCCCTTCTCTTGGGTATTGGTGAACAATCCTTGCTTCATTCTTCCGATTCGCATTTTCCATCCGCCCAATGGAGTGTTTTCGATCAGGTCGGTCTTTTAACGATTTTGTTTCTTTAACATCTGTTTCCTTTCTTTGAGGTTCTTCTTCCTCATCAAGGTCAAATAATTTATTCCACGCTTTTTTTATCCAATTATTATCCAACTACTATCACCTTTTCTAATTAAGCCCTTTTAGGTCGATTTATTCTTCTATTTTATCGGAAACTCCCCTATCATTGTAAGGCTGTTTCTAAAATCTTTCGTAAAAAAAACAGGTTCTTCGTCTAAAACCGCAAAAATAGGTTCAATATTCCTTATTCCCAATTTTATAGAAAGAAAAAACCTACTAGAAAAATTTCTAGTAGGCCTTAAATTCCGTACCAATTTCATGATCCTCTGGAAGGACCAGAATCCCTTTCTCCTGAGGAGCATCTGGTAGTGCAAGTTCTTTTGCTGAGCAAATCATTCCAGTTGATTCAATTCCTCGCAAGCTCGCATCCTTTATGATCATACCAGAAGGCATGACGGCTCCAACCTTCGCAACGACCACCTTTTGCCCTTTGTCGACGTTTGGAGCACCACAAACGATTTGGAGCTTTTCTTGTCCTACGTTCACCTGACAAATATTTAATTTATCAGCATTCGGATGCTTTTCCATTTCCTCGACATAACCCACAACAAACTTAGGGGAAGCATCGTACACAAGCTCATCATCAAATCCGTTAGCTTGGATGGCCCGATTGACAGCATTAACAAGCTCTTCGCTTTCCTCAACGACACCTGAGCTTGTTAACTCCTGGATTTGTGAAAAATGAAATAGATTATAGCCAATAGTTTTATTCGTTTCTTTACTATAAATACGTGCAATATTCTCTTTGCGCTGAACTGCTTTATCTTCTCGTTCAGTACTTCCTAAAGTAACGATTAGAGTATCTCCAACGCCTTCTTTATTGTAAAACATGTTCATTGTCCATGTACTCCTTTTATCAAACAGTTATTTTTTCGGTTTGTTTTTCGCCATAATAAATACCGGCTCTAATTTTCCATCTTCATACATAAAGGGAAGTCCAGTTACTGGTACGAGTCCACTAGAAAAGAAATGCATGGTCAACTGTGCAAGTGCATCATAACCTTGCTCATTCTCAATATCAGCAAAAATCAGGACATCTTGATGAGGAACAGCTACCGCTAATTCACCCTTCGCACTCTTCGCCATGCGTTCCAATAATGAATCATTAAGAATTCTACTTGCGTCATATCCGTCGTTTGTATTCAAGAAATAAAATGTATTTCCTGCAACCGTATCTGCTTTCACTTCAGTAGATAACCCTCTTAAATTGAACAATGACACTTCATGCAAGGCTTCTTTCGTCCAATTTTCCTTCTTTAACCATTCCTCATCAATCAAGCGATAAGAATGACCAAGATCAAGTGCATAGTAGATTCTTGTCTCCGCCGTATGTTCTTCGAAAACAAATGGAACGCCAGCTTCCGTTTCTGAAGCAAACGACCCCGAGCGAATGACTGGAAAGATGCGGTTTTCTTTACCATTAAGTTCTTGCTTCTCTCTCATTACTTTTAACGTTTCTTCTACATGATGAACGACTTCATCTAGTATCTTTTCGCCTCGCTCTTCATACTTAGCAGACAATCCCTTTAATCCAAGACTAATTCCTTTACCTGTTGAACTATCCTCTACCCTAAGTTTTTCTTCCTTTTGATTGTATGTAAGCTCACGGTCTTCTTGTTGAAGACGTTTTTCGAGCAATTTCTTCAATTCTTTTGGTTCCATATTTTCACCACCTATAATTGAGATGTTCTTTTATCATACCATGAAATAAACCAATACAAAAACAAAGCTATGCCACGCATAGCTTTGTACGAAATTACTTAACTTCTGTAAGAAATTCCTCAATTTCTTCCTTGCTTTTTCTCATCTTACTTACAAATCTTCCTGTCTCTTCACCTTCATTAAAGGCTACAAAACTTGGGATGCCAAAAACATCCATTTCTTGGCAAAGTTCAATATGATCATCACGATCAACGTAATAGAAATCTAGCTCAGAGTACTTCTCTTCTAAATCTGGAAGAAACGGATCGATAACGCGACAATCAGGGCACCAATCTGCGGAAAATAACAAAACCGATTTCCCTTCTTTAATTGCTTGTAAATATTCTTCATGAGTGGCAAATTTCTTCATGATAAACCTCCTAGTACTAATCGGTATTAATTTTCATATCTCCTGGACGAATGAGTCCTTTTTTTCTCATTACCTCGGATATTAGCAGACTTATAATAGCTGGTCCAATAAAATGCAATAGAAGAATAGCTGTCCAAATATTTCCTCCGGCGCCCATAACGTTCAATGTCATGATTTGTCCAACAAAGCCGCTCGTCCCCATACCGGCACCTGATGGGTTGTTTAACATCGTCAGCCAACCGCTGCCAATCGGGGCAAGAATAGCGCCAGCTAGCGTAGGTGGAAGAAGAATCCATGGATTTCGAACAATATTCGCAACTTGTAACATAGAAGTACCAATTCCTTGAGCAATAACGCCTCCTACCCCATTCTCTCGGTAGCTACTTACAGCAAAACCAACCATTTGAGCTGCACAACCAACTGTAGCTGCTCCTGCAGCAATGCCTTCTAATCCTAGCATGATTGCAATGGCCGCACTAGAAATCGGAGCCGTAAGAGCTAGTCCCATAAGAACAGCTACTATGATTCCCATAATTATCGGGCGTTGCTCTGTCGCCCACATAATGAGTGAACCAAAATTAGTCAGTAATGTTTGAATGCCAGGTCCGATAAGAGCTGCCGTTCCATAACCTGCAAAAATAGTGATTAGTGGCGTCACGATAATATCTAACTTAGTTGACTTGGAAACAAGTTTGCCTGCTTCCGCCGCGATAATCGCTGCAGCGTAACTACCTGCTGGACCGCCAAGCTCAGCACCCGCTGCACCCGCTAGAAGCGATGCAAATAAGACAAGAGGAGGAGCTTGTAGACCATACGCTACGGCGACACCAATCGCTGGTCCCATTAAACTCATCGCAAGCTCACCAATAGGAACAAGAAATGATAACGATGAGATTTGCCCTCCAATCGTTTTCAGTATCAAGCCAATAATTAACGACGAAAATAGACCAAGAGCCATGTAGCTTAGAGCTGTAATAAAATAGACTCGTGGTGATAGAGTTACGCCTTTCCTTTGCAAAAATCCGTTCATTACTTTCTCCTTCCAGACTGATGATCCTTACTTAGTATACACAAATTTCTTATTTACCACGTTTGATTAAGGTTTCAGAACTAACAGGCATTTTCATTTTGCCTTATTCAAACAGAAATTGTAATTTAACCTTCTATTATCGAGAAAGGCTTTACTCGTTCTCTTTACTGGGAATATATGAAAAAGCCATGCTACAATAATACCGGTATCAAATTAAAGGAGGACTACAAATGGACTTAACTGTTTATCTTGCTGGACAAATTCACGATAACTGGAGAAATGAATTAAAAGAAAAAGCAATCAAACTGGAATTACCTATTCACTTCGTAGGACCCATGGAAAATCATGAGCGTTCTGACGCCATTGGTGAAGAAATTAAAGGCAATCAGCCTAATGCTATTATGAAGGATGAAGCAGCTTCAGAGATCAATAATCTCAGAACTCAGGTTCTTCTTGAAAAATCAGATGTTGTCCTCGCATTATTTGGTGAAAGTTACAAACAATGGAACAGTGCAATGGATGCTGCTACAGCTATCACCCTTGGCAAACCACTTATTCTAGTTCGCCCTGAATCATTGCACCATCCTTTAAAGGAGCTATCGAACAAAGCTCAAGTTACAGTAGAAAATACTGATCAGGCACTAAAAGCCCTGTCCTATATTTTAGAAACAAATTAACGAATCATCAGCTGATATTGACCGACCAGTAAAGAAACTAGTTGTTCATACATGTCAGTTCTTGTAACGGCGCCATTGGTAAAAACACCAATGGCGCCTTCTTTTTTGCTAACATCGACTTGTCTCGCATAATCTGAAATGACAGGACCTAATTCCTCCCCTTGTTCTAACTTCTTCTTAATTTCTTCAGGAAGTGGAAATCTTGCACCACCGGCTACTACTTCATTCCCATTCCCATCTACAAGTGCTCCCCAATTACAAACATATAAGTGGTCCCCTACCATCTGTACTCCGCCTTCAAGACCTATACCAATTATCGCATGCCCTTTTTCCATTGAAGCTATTGCTCTTTGTTTAGCACCAAGAAGTGTTTCTTCATCACCCCAAGGCTGCTCAGCGACACCTGACTCAACGCTCACCCCCACTACTTCACCTTTAAATTGAGCTTTGACTGCATTAACTTTCACAGGATTTGTCGACCCGATTGCAACTTTATCCATACATCTTCCCTCCACCATTTTTTTAAAAGATCTCATAAGAAAAGGAGCCGTTTTGGCCCCTCCTCACTTACACGTTGCTTTTAATGCTATCTACTGTAGCTTGATCTGTTGACTTCACTAATTTAATCAATAGTTCTTTTGCCGCTGCGTAATCATCTACGTGGATCATTGATGAAGACGTATGAATGTATCTTGAACAGATTCCTACTACTGCAGATGGTACTCCGTTATTAGATAAATGCACTCGTCCAGCATCAGTTCCACCTTGAGAGATGAAATACTGATAAGGAATTTCGTTGCTCTCCGCTGTATCAAGCACAAAATCCCTTAGCCCCTGATGAGTAACCATTGATCGATCATAAATACGCAGGAGAGCCCCTTTACCAAGCTGGCCAAATTCATTTTTATCTCCAGTCATATCGTTGGCAGGACTAGCATCAAGAGCATAGAAAAGATCAGGATCAATCATGTTTGCCGCTGTTTGTGCCCCACGTAAACCTACTTCCTCCTGAACTGTAGCACCAGAATAAAGCTCATTTGGATGCTCTTCATTCTGAAGCTCCTTCAACAGCTCAATGGCAAGACCTACACCATAGCGGTTATCCCACGCTTTTGCCATGATTTTCTTTTCGTTTGCCATAGGCGTAAATGGACATACCGGTACGATCTGTTGTCCAGGCATGACACCAATTTTTTCTGCGTCTTCTTTGTTATCCGCACCAATATCAATGAGCATATTTTTAATAGCCATTGGCTTGTTTCGTGTAGCATCATCAAGCAAATGTGGAGGGATCGAACCAATAACTCCAGGAATAGGACCATTTTTGGTCATAACCTGAACACGCTGAGCAAGAAGCACCTGGCTCCACCAGCCACCAAGTGTTTGAAAACGAAGCATCCCATTTTCAGTAATTGATGTAACCATAAACCCAACTTCATCCATGTGGCCAGCTACCATAATGCGTGGGCCATTGTTTCGTTTAACTCCAAAAACGCTTCCAAGATTATCTTGAATAATTTCATCCGTGTACTTGCCAATCTCACTTTTCACGAATTTTCTAACATCATGTTCAAAACCAGGAGCACCTTGTAATTCCGTTAATGTTTTAAATAACGAGAGAGTTTCTTTTTCCATATGTATCCCCTTCCATCGTTCCTCTATTCCTTTCCTATTGTATCGAATCTAGATAATTGTTGCTAGTGTCACGGATTTTCTATAGAAATATTTGGTCAGAGAGCTAACTTCAGATATACTAAAGATGGAAAATAAATCGTCCATTAAAGGAAGGGAGAATCATAGTAATGAGAACAAGAGATCTATTAATTGGAGCGCTTATTGGAGCTGGGGCAGCAGCTATTACTACTTCAACGATTGCTTCTAAAAAAACGTATATATCACCTGAAAAGGCACTAAAAGCTGTGAAGGGAGCTGTCAAACCTACTTATACTGTCAAAGGTTCATGGATTCACATGAAAACGGATTCAGTAGAAAAGTTCCACCTCCCGTTCACAGTATATGCTGGTGGACTAACCTGTGAAAAAGAAGGACAGCTCCAACAGCTTGAATTTATGGTTGATGCTGAAACAGGCACACTAGTAGAACTACAAGCTCAATAAGAGGACTAACTCTTTAGGCTTCTTGGGACTCCCCTTTGGAGTCTTGAATCATTAAAACCCCCTTGCGGAAGAATCGCAAGGGGGTTACATACATTAATTAATTAGAAAGTAGTATTCGTATCGTATACGTTATTTTGTAATTTAAAACGAAGAGTTGAATACTTATTTTTTGACCATAGATAAGCAAGAAGTGCTGGACCAACAAGCATTATCGCACTTAGAATTAGAATAACACTCATATGAAGATGCTCACCCGTTACGTCTGCATGACTGTCTTTGTATTCTTTTGCTTTTTCAATGTCTAATACTTTTGAGTCTGGAATAATAGCATTAGCTTCAGTGTCATAGAAAAGGACCTGTGTATGATCTTCAAAGAAGATATTGTCACGAACTGTCGTGAATTCTACAAGCATCATAGAAACCTTACTAAAGTCCTTATCTGCCGAGCTATCAACTTCAATGTTTTCAGCATCTACAACTTTAAGAGAACCTTTATCATAGTCATAATGCTCTTCCCCAAGGTAACCCGCAACACCCTTCTCTACATCACCACTAACATCAGCTTCAGCTTGTGCTGCAGTATTCGCGAAAGGTAATGCGATCAAAAACGCAGCAATAAGTGCAAAAATCCCTTTTTTCATCATTTTTTCCTCCTCTATCAAACAAATTATCCAATTCTTATCATATCATATTCCATCTATTATTCTACTAACATTTTATAGAAAAAAACATCCAATACGAGGAAGTAGAGGATAGATTCTGGTTCTACCTTTATAGCCCCATATCCTTTTTCACGATTTCATAACGGCTATATAAGTTTCCTTTAATCTCATATGATTTGGTATAAAAATGGGATACGAACGAGCACAGCAAAAAAAAAGAACCGGTATGCACCGATTCTTATTGAATAACAGGTTTTTTATTAAACTCGTTGCTAATTTCTTTTGAGCGTGTTGCAGCATTATCAACAGCGGCTTCAAAAGCTTCTCCTCCACCATTTTCATACAATGCCTCAAGACCCGCTTGAGTTGTTCCATTTGGTGAAGTAACTTTCTTTCTAAGATCAGCTGGAGAGTCTTCTGACTGCTCTGCCATCATTCCAGCACCAAGTACAGTTTGAACAGCCATTTTCCTTGCTGTTTCCGTTTCAATACCGCCTTCAATTGCTGCTTTTTCTAAACTTTCAATAACATAATAAATGTAAGCCGGTCCGCTTCCAGCAACACCTGTAAATACGTCCATTTGTTTTTCTTCGATCACGACTGTTTCGCCAATAGAACGAATAAGTGCGCGGGCAATTGATACCTGCTCATCATTTACATGTTTTCCTGCTGCTAGGGCAGAAATGGATTTACCAATCATACTTGAAGTGTTCGGCATAACGCGGATCACTGGTTGCTCTCCATCGAGCTGATCCTCAATATAAGATGATGGTACGCCAGCAAGAACTGATAAGAGAAGTTGATCATCTGAAATGAAATCTTCAATTCCTTCAAGTGCACGTTCAACATCTTTTGGCTTCATTGCTAGGATAACAACATTAGCCTCACGAACTGCGAATTCTATACTTTGAGTCGCCAATACGCCGTGGTTCTCCATAAGTTCCTGACGACGTTGTTCATTACTTCTGTTTGTCATAATAATACGTTCAGGTTCAATAGTACCTGACTCAATCATTCCTGCAGCCATTGCTTCTGCCATTGAACCCGCTCCGATAAACGTTACGGTTTTATTTTCTAGCATGATTGCCTCCTTTGGATTTCCGAAAAATCATCTACGGTCATTTATACTAACACTGCATCCACCACGCTTCAACCTTTATGAAGCAAGAAATAAGCATACGTGCAAGATACATAGTGAAAACGCTATCATTCGAATCTCAACGTAAACTAAGTGATTGAGATCGACTTATATCGCTTCTCACGCCCTCTCACAATCTCTCATCAAGACTGCATTATTAACATATTGTGGTAAAAAAGGTTCACTTCAGTTTTTTTAAACGATGGATTCTATTCATTACTTATATGAATTTCGATTTGCTTTTCCATAAATATAGCAAAAAAGAGGTCCCCTTTTGGGACCTCTCATTATTATGCTTGTACTTGTGGTTTAGATTTCTTCAATATTCCTACCATCAATGCCGTAATAACTGTACCAATGACAATGGCAAGGATATAGAGAAGAATATGAGTTAATGAGATGTTATTTACAGACCAGATAACAAACGCTCCGCCATGCGGTGCTGGTAAAGCTATATTAAACAACATTGTTAATGCACCTGCAACAGATGAACCAACAATAATGGAAGGAATCACTCGGCCTGGATCTGCTGCTGCAAATGGAATTGCGCCTTCAGTGATGAATGAAGCCCCCATCACATACGCTACTTTTCCTGCTTCACGCTCAGTTTTGTTAAATCGATTTTTAAATAGTGTTGTTGCAAGTGCGAGTCCAAGTGGTGGTGTCATACCGCCTGCCATAATCGCTGCATGATACGTCAGATTACCTGCATCAATCATCGCAATACCAAACGTAAAGGCCGCTTTATTAATTGGACCACCCATATCTACCGCCATCATTCCTCCTAGAATTAAGCCAAGAAGGAGTTTATTCGTAGTGCCCATACCACTCAACCAGTTCTCAAGCCCAGTATTCAGAGCCCCAACTGGCTCGATTACAACGTACATCATAATAATCCCTGTAATAAAAATACCAAACAGTGGATAAAGCAAGACTGGCTTTAACCCTTCTAGAGACTGTGGTAGTCCAGAGAAAAGCTTTTTCAAAAGAAGAACAGCGTAACCAGCAAGGAAACCAGCAATGAGTCCACCTAGGAACCCTGCACCGTTTGTAGAAGCCATCAAGCCACCAACAAGACCAGGAGCAAGACCAGGACGATCGGCAATACTCATTGCAATAAATCCTGCAAGAACTGGAATCATAAGGGCAAAGGCATTTCCACCACCAATTGTGCTAAGTGCTGCTGCAAATGCATTGTAACTTGGGTCATCTGGATCTGCGGCATTGATACCAAAGATAAATGAAAGGGCTATCAAAATACCGCCACCAACTACGAGCGGAAGCATATTCGAAACACCGTTCATTAAGTGCTTGTAGAAAGCTGATTGCTTTCCTTTTCTTTCGTTTTTCTTCTCACTGATTTGATCTTCGTATGACCCTGAAGATTTATAGACTGGCGCATCGCCATTTGCTGCCTGCTTCAACAAGTCAGCTGGCTTCCGGATTGCTTCTGCCACTGGAACTTCAATTACTTTTTTTCCTTTGAAACGTTCCATTTCTACCTTCGTATCAGCAGCAACAATAATACCAGGTGCCTTTTCAATTTCTTCATCAGTTAGACGATTTTTCACGCCTCCAGATCC
The DNA here is from genome assembly GCF_050467905.1 of Pseudalkalibacillus sp. NRS-1564. NCBI lineage: Bacteria > Bacillati > Bacillota > Bacilli > Caryophanales > Fictibacillaceae > Pseudalkalibacillus > Pseudalkalibacillus sp. NRS-1564. The sequence goes on from NZ_JBITPM010000037.1 coordinate 30,528, forward strand.
ATTTGTTTCAACTTTGACACTATAACCCATTTCAGATGCTTTCGCTTTCAGCGCATCCGCAGCCATATACGTGTGAGCAATTCCTGTAGGGCATGCTGTAACAGCTAATATTTTCCCAGTAACTTCAGTTGTTTCTTCTACTTCTTCTTCATCAGCATTTTCTTCTTCTTTCTGATCAAATGCTTGCAAAACTTCTTCTTCCGTTCTTGCTTCAAGAAGCCCTTTACGGAATTCGTTATCCATTAAGAATGAAGATAGTCTTGATAGCGCTTCTAGATGCGTTTGGTTTGCACCTTCAGTAGCAGCAATCATAAAGAACAGGTGCGCCGGCTGACCGTCAAGAGACTGATAATCGATACCCGCATTAGAACGTCCAAACACAATCGCTGGTGCCTTTACTGCTGCTGTTTTGGCATGAGGAATGGCTATACCTTCTCCAATACCAGTCGTACTCTCTTTCTCACGCGCATGTATCGCTTTTTTGAACGCGTTAAGGTCCTGTAATTTGCCTGCTCTCTCTAGTTTTTCAGATAGCTCATTAATAACACGATCTTTTGAATCCGCTTCAAGATTCAGAATCATTGTCTCTTTTGTTAATAATTCTGTAATTCTCATATACCTCGACCTCCCATTTCTTCATAAGTCTGAACCTTAATTTGCTTTCGTAATTCTTGTACTTCTTCTGCTGTACAAAAGCCTGTTGAAAATGCGCTTGCACTGCCTGCTGCAATTCCAGATTGGAATGCTTCCTTCAAATTCTCAGTTTCAATATATTTACTTAGAAAACCAGCTACGACTGAATCCCCTGCTCCAACTGAATTCTGTACTTTACCGACCGGGACATTTCCGAAAAGAATCTCATTAGATGTAATCAGCACAGCCCCATCACCGGCCATTGAGACAATCACGTTCATTGCTCCCATTTGTTGCACTTTCTTCCCGTATTCAACTGCATCTTCCACTGAAGTTATTTTAACTCCAAACAAATCGCCAAGTTCATGATGATTCGGCTTCACTAGGAATGGCTTTGCTTTCACGGTTTCTTCCAATGCTTTTCCCTTGGTGTCGACAATAGCCTGCACTCCGTCTGGTAAGGACTTCAAGATATTAGAGTAGATATTTTGATCAATACTAGTCGGCACGCTACCTGCCATTACGACGATATCACCCGCGACAGTTTGTGAAAGTTGTTGAAGTAATTTCTCAACATTTCTTTCAGAAATCATTGGGGATAGTCCATTAATTTCAGTTTCCTCACCATTTTTTAACTTAATGTTAATTCGCGTATCACCTTCAACATGGATGAAATGAGGATGTAGGCTTTCATCTTTTAGTGATTGTTCAATAAATTGACCTGTAAAACCGCCTACAAATCCTAACGCTGTAGAATCGTGTCCAAGTCGTTTTAATACTTTGGTAACATTAACGCCTTTACCACCGGCAATCTTTGTTTCCTCATCTACTGTATTAACAAGCCCCGTTTTAAGGTCATCCAGTCGAACAATATAGTCAACTGAAGGATTTAATGTAATTGTATAAATCATATTTTCACCACTTCTACTGTTGTTTGTTTACTAATATTATCTAAGAGCATTTCAGAATTTTCGTTCGTAATGATGGCACATGCTTCAAGATCAGCCACCTTACTGAATGCCGCTTCTCCGAATTTCGAGTAATCTGCAATAATGTATGGTTCGCGCGATAGTTTAATCGCTGCTCTTTTGATAATGGCTTCATCAGGGTCAGCTGTTGTATATCCTAACGTTTCATGAATACCGTTTATACCTATAAAACATTTATCAAACCGATATGTTTCAATACTTTCAAGCGCCTTTACTCCTGTCATAGCTCCTGTTCTTGATTTGAACTTCCCACCAATCACATAGGTGGTTATTCTATCTCCTTGAAGACTCTCAATTACAGGATATCCGTTAGTCACGACCATCACCTGTTTGTCAGATAAAAACTCAGCAATTTTCTGAGTCGTTGTCCCTGCGTCAAGAAAAATACAGTCACCATCTTTAACTAATCCAGCGGCGTAAGAAGCGATCTTTTCCTTTTCGGTCAAATTCTGTGTTGATTTCTCACCAAGGGACGGTTCTGTCCACTTCGAGTGAAAAAGAGATGCTCCGCCATGTACTCGCTTTAGCTTATTCTCTTCTTCGAGTTGGACAAGGTCACGACGAATAGTTGAAACTGAAGCACCAGTTGCATCGCTCAAATCATGCACCGTAACCGTTTCTTTTTCTTTAAGAACTTGTAAAATGATGAAATGACGTTCAGCATTTAACAATTCATCACCTACTTTCTAATCTCATTATAATGAAAGCACTTTCAGTAGTCAATCATTTTCGTTCAAATTTATTCAAAAACAATCAAAAACAATCACAAATGATCATACGAGACTTTCTATCAACCACAATTGCTTATTATTACACTTTGAACAAAGCTTTATTTGAACAAAAAAAGAAGACTGCCATTTAGCAGTCCCCTTACTATCACACATTTCGTTTTACTTCATCCGTCACGTTGTACTCCTTATCCCACTTTAAAGCACGATAAATCGCATCATGGTAAAAAATAAACCACGAATTTTGATCAACAGCATCTTTTATCCATTTCTCTTTCTCATAAATCGATGTCATCGGATAATCATCGTATGCAAGAACCCATAAAGGATTGTGATGGGCATGAGTTGGCATAAGATCTGCCATATGAATCAGGCGCTCTTCGCCCTCATTCATAATAATGATCGCATGTCCATCACTATGTCCTCCTGTATGGTACATATTCAAGCCTGGAATGACTTCATAAGATTCCTTAAATGTTTGGACTTGGTTTTGAATCGCTTCCCAGTTTTCTTTCCAATATGTATTTTTCGAACGAATATTTGGCTCCTTCATTTCGTTCCACTCTACCTCTGAAGCATAAATAACAGCATTCGGAAACGTTGGTTTATATCCATCTCCATCTGGCTCTGTTAATCCACTCGCGTGATCAAAATGAAGATGTGTCATTAAGACAATATCAATTTCCTCAGCAGATAGGCCAAGTTTTTCAAGGGATCCATGAATATCTGACTCTTCTTCAACTCCATAATTTCTTTTTTGTTTTTCACTTAATTTGTCTTTTCCAATCCCTGATTCAATTAAGATGTTCTTGCCCTGCCATTGTAAAAGGAGAGGATCTGTTCTAAGCTCAATCTGGTTTTTTTCATTTACCGGGTACCGCTTACTCCACAATGGTTTTGGTACAACTCCAAACATTGCGCCCCCATCCATATGAGTCACGCCACCTCTAAGCCATGTAATCGATAAACTCCCAACTTGTAACTGCTCCATCGAAATCCCACCTTTATAAGATTAGTTTCATTTTCTCACCAAAAGAAATCGCTTTCAATAATATTCAAAAAAAGAGCCACATTTAAACGACTCAACTTCTAAACTGTGCTTCACATCGATAGATCCGACTACCTTTTGATGAGAACTTTTCTTCATATTCCGTCATCACATTATCTTCCATATTACTCTGATGCAAGTTAAGGCTAACTTGATTAAGTATCATCCCATATAAGGAGAAGCTATGAAGAGAATATTCAAAAAGCCCTTGATTATCTGTCTTAAAATGAACTTCTCCATTTGGTTTCATAACACCCCGATAAAGATCAAGGAATGTCTTATTGGTAAGTCTTCTTTTCTCATGACGATTTTTTGGCCAAGGATCAGAGAAATTCAAATATACTCGACTGACTTCATTTTCTTCAAAAATGGTGCTTAAATCTTGTGCGTTCTCATTCAACAAACGAACATTTGGAACATCTTCTTCAATTAATTTCTCTAATGCTGACACCATTACGCTTGATGAAAGCTCTAAACCAACATAATTCACATCGGGATTCTGTCTGGCCATACCGATTATAAATTGACCTTTACCAGTTCCAACCTCTAAATGTATCGGATTACTATTATCGAAAACATCTTTCCAATTTCCTTTACGATCAGTAGGGTTCGTCGGAACGAATTGAGGATTCTTTGCAAACATATCTTCTGCCCATGGCTTATTGCGTTGACGCATACTTTCACTTCCTTATTATCTAATCACCGTTTTTACACAATCGACATTTTACCATGAATTCTTAAGAATAGAAAGGCGAGGGAGGGGGTATGTAAAAGTAACAAGATTGTTGAAAAGCAAACCAGAATCATTTAATAATATCGGTTATGCTAGAGACAGAGAGGAGGGTGAATAAATGGAGCACTTTCTCATGATGTGGGCACCCTGGATTGTCATCGTCGTTTCCGTGGTTGCACTTTTTGGCTGGGGAGCAAAAGGGGACACTAAATAACATATCCAAAAGCAGATAAAAGAAACTTTTCATTTCAAAACACGGAGGAATCCGTGTTTTTTCATTATTCAACCGGCATAATTCCTACACACATGTACACGCTATCTAATAGTACAAATAAGGAGGAACAATTATGCCACTATCACATCGCGACCAGCTTTTTATACTCGCTGATATTCTCAAAAATCATCAAACCGATTGCTCTGGAACAACTTCAGAGTGTGAGCAAATTCAGCGCCTTGCCAATTCCCTGCAACAAAATAATGGCATTGCACCAGAAATCAAACAAATCCTCAATCAAATTGAGCAATATAGTGTAACAGGTGCGACAGAAACAAATTTATTAAACCACATAGAAACCCACCAGCCTCATCTTAGCCAGTGGGTCGATACTATTGATCGGTATCAATAAGTCGATAATGATTCAAATTTTCTAAATCCCTTTTCCAGAATTCAACTTCCCCGTCTAAGCCTTTAAGATCATACCAGTAAATGGACAGTAAGGTCTGCGCTACCACATACCAATACATGCGGTGGCGAAGGCTTTCTGTATTCTCTAGCCCATAATGACCGAGCCATTCTCCCCATTCTTCTTTTGGAACATACCAGTATAGAAGCATCCCAATATCCAAAGCTGGATCTGCCACTACCGCTCCATCCCAATCAATCAAATAGAGATTCCCTTCTTCGCTAAACATCCAGTTGTTATGATTGACATCGCAATGACACACAACTTTTTCGACATGTTCAAGGTCATTCTTATTTGCAGCTAAATACGAAAGGGCTCTTATCACTTCCACGTCTCTCCGATGATGATTCTCAAACTTCTGCAATAGATCAAAATAAATCACATCAGGTGAGAGGGGCTTTTTCCCAAGCCGATTGAGCATCCTTCGGAGTTCTGAAGACCGATGTATTTTATAAAGCATTTGCGCCACTCGCGGCTGCTTCATTTCATAGGACTTCAGTTCCCTCCCCGGCAACCACTTTTGGGCTGTAATAACGTCTCCATTCTCAAGTCGCTTGGTCCAGAGAAGTTTCGGTACAATTCCTTCCGCCGACAAAACAGCCAGAAAAGGCGAGGAGTTCCGTTTTAGGAATAATTTCTCGTCTCCATATTGAGCTAAGTATGCTTCGCCTGTCGCTCCGCCAGCAGGGGTCACCTGCCAGCCTTCGCCTAAAATGTTATCCAACAAATTCACCTTCGATTTCCGTTAGTTTGTAGATTCTGGAAGTTTTGCGTTTTTAGCGAGATCTTCTCCGGACTTAGCTAAAAACCGTCTACGAATAAAAAATTATAACACACGTTGAAGAAATCTTCATGTGTTAATCTCTCGTTATTAGAACAATTGTGCTAAACGGTGCAATAGATATGACTTTTTCAGATGTTTTTCTTAGCGGTTCAACACTTGCATGTTCACCTTCAACAAGGACCCATTTGTCTCCATCTCCAATATCGATCACATCAGGATGATATCCTCCGTTATGAATCACAATAATCGATTCGCTAGTATGGTGCTGGTTGATTCGATATGCGAGAATAGGCCCTGGAGAATCGATAAAGTTAATTCGATTCATGTCATGACCTTCAGTCATTTTAAATGCTTCAAAATGTTTTCTAATCGAGATTAGTCCTCTAATATACTTGACATTTTCTTGGACAGCTCTCATTCTCTGCCAATCAAATCGGTTAATTTTATCTGGAGATTTATAGCTATCTTCTACCCCATTCTTTGTTCGGAAAAATTCCTGACCTGCATGAATAAATGGAATTCCCTGACAAAGTATTGTAATGGCAGTAGCCAATCTATGCATGCCTTGTTTCACTTCTTCGCTCACACTAGGATGACTGCGATTTAAGCGGTCCCATAGCGTATGGTTATCGTGACACTCCACATAATTAATGGATTGAGATGCTGTAATAAATTTTTCTCCAACACTCCCCATTATACACTTCTTTACATCTTCTTTAACTGAAAAATTTCCATTAGCGAAGCCTGTAGAGCCTGTATCAAACAATTTCCCTTTAACTGAATCTCTAAAGTGATCATTGAAATAACCGATTCTAGGCGTTTCCCGCGCATTTGAGCTCATCGCTTTCCGATGATCCGGTAGGATGGTGTTCATATGCCACCCTTCACCAAAAATCAATATCGATGGATCAATGCAATCTAACGCATAACGTACATCATTCATCGTTTCCTTATCGTGGATACCCATCAAATCGAAGCGAAATCCATCAACACCATATTCTTTTGCCCAGTAAACGACGGAATCTACAATTAACTTTCTCATCATTCTTCTTTCTGACGCCGTATCATTCCCAACGCCAGTTCCATTTGAAGGTTTTCCACCATGATCAAACCGGAAGTAGTAACCTGGCACAATTTTTTCCAAAGGGGATGCATGAAGTTGATAGACATGATTATAAACAACGTCCATAATCACTCTCAATCCCTTCTCATGAAGCTTCCCAATCATTTCTTTTACTTCTCTAATTCGCGTATAAGGTTCATGAGAATTTAATGAATAGCTTCCTTCTGGCACAAAATAATGGATAGGGTCGTAGCCCCAATTATATCCCGGAGGAGCTTTCATTTCATCCACACTACCAAAATCCTGAATTGGAAGAAGTTCAACATGCGTAACACCGAGCCACTTTATATAATTAATCCCAGAAGGAAGACCATCTTTAGGCGGTGGCTCTTCTGTAAATGCCTTATATTTCCCTCTATTTTTAAGACCACTTTTTGCTTGTGAGCTAAAATCTCTGACGTGAAGTTCATAAATAACTGCATCAGAAGGTTTTGCAAAAGTAGGTTTTTCCATAGGATTCCAGCCATCGGGGTTCGTATTTGAAGCGTTCATTACCATCCCAAACTTGCAGTTAGACGTAGCGGCTTTCGCATAAGGATCGATTGTTTCTCGCATTTCTCCATTCACATATACTGTGTAAGTGTACAGCGTTCCTTCTCCATCTTCAGGAGCTATCCCCTCGAATACACCTTGTTCTTGTTTTAGCATCGGTAATTCTTTTACCTTTTGGAATTCCTCATTATAAATATTGACGATTACTTCTGTAGCAGTCGGTGCCCATACTCGAAATATGGTTCCATTCTCAGTTAGAATTGCCCCTAGTTCACCATCATAATAATAGCGTTCATCAAATAAATCAGTTCTGACAACTTTCCCAGTAAAAACAAGACTTGTTTCACCACTCGAATGAACTAGAAAATAATTGTTTCCTGGACTATATTCATGATCAACATGCAACGAAACTAGCCTCTTTTTTCCCATTTTAGAGGTTTCTTTTACTTCAATTGAAAGATCTATATGTCCATCAGTAAGGGTGTAGGCATCTTGAACATCTAACGAGACATCAGCCATTACCGTAATCGTCTGAAAGTCATCCCAATAGGCTGTAAAAGCCTGGCTCACTTTTTTATATGCGGAATAATCTCGTATCATATGAATCCCATCCTTTGCTGAGATGCTTACAACCGTTTGTCACTACCTATCTTATTTTGAAAATCTTTTTTTGACATTTGTTCGATTTAGATTTTCATGAAAACCAACTTAATAATATCGGCCCAAGTATAGAGACACTTAGGGCACATAAACTTAACCCAATAGAACTAATAGCTGCTTCTCTCTCTCCATATTCAAGGGCTTTTGAAGTGCCAATGGCGTGTGATGCCCCACCAAATGCCATTCCCACTCCAAGAAAATTGGATATACCAAGTAGCTGAAATAACCATGGGCCTGTGACAGCACCGCCAATCCCAGCGATCATGACGAAAATAACCGCAAAAGCTGGCTCTCCACCAGTCATACTGGCTACTTCCATTGCAACAGGGGTTGTCACGTTTTTGGAAATAATTGTGGAGACAATCATTTCATTATACCCACTTATGACCGCAAGCCAATATCCTGACAAAATGCCTACTATACTTGCTATTAGTACCGTTACAAGTATTTCTAATTTGTATTTACTTAATAATTCCCTTTGTTGATATAGCGGAAAGGCAAGTGCCACAATGGCAGGTCCTAATAAAGCATCAATCCATTTCCCCCCGCTGAAATACGTGTCATATGACACATCCAAGGACGTTAAGATGATAACGAGAATAACAGTGCACGTTAGCACTGGTATCATAAATGGATAAGGAAATATCTGATAAAGACGCCGGAAAACAACATATAACAATAAAGTAATCATAAACCATAGAATCATTTGCATGATCATCATTTTTCTCTACTCCTTTCGATTAGCAAGAAACTGGCCAAGCAATCCTGTCGTTCCCATTACAACCCATGTGCTTATCAGAACGATTGGAACTAACCAGAGACTTTTTCCACTAAAGAAGTCGAGATGTTGCACAATACCGACAGTAACCGGTATAAAAAGCAACGGTAAATGATTTAATAATGTAGCTGCTCCTTGAGAAATCCAACTCACGGGAATCCACTTTAAATAAAGTCCCAACAAGAGAAGGAGCATTCCAACAACGCTTCCTGGAATTGGAAGTGATAAGACCTTTTGGAGATAACCTCCTACAATGTAAAACCCGAACAGAAGGCCAACCTGCAAGGTGATCATAAGGAACTTATTAATTAGTGAATTCATAAGAGGCCACACATTTGTATCTCGGTTTATCATTAGGTTCAACTCGATATAGATGAATGCTTGAGACGTCCTGACTTTCACATGATAGTGACGGCCAATCAGGATGTATTTCTTTACTAGAGTCGCGCCATTTTTTTGCAAGCGTAACGTGAGGAGAATATTCCCCTTCACTAACAGGAAAACCTGCCAATTCACTCACCCGGAGTATTTCTTGATGAATTATTTCCAATGGTTCAGTTCGATGGACGGAAGCGTACAGTACTCTTGGGCGTCTATCATGACCGAAATGATCTAACCCTTCAAGCATAACCTTAAAGGGTTTACTATTCCTAACCACCCTTTCCAACCCTTGATGAAGTACAGATAACTGTTCTTCTTCTGCTCCACCTAAAAAAGCTAGTGTAATATGAAAATCTTCAGGATACACCACATGTTTAAACAATTCTAAAGGAGAGCTTTCTTGAATTTCTTGAAGCGTTCTTCTAAGTTGTGGTTGGATGGGGAGTGCTATAAAATAATGTGTATTCAACTTACTCACTCTTTCTATCCTAATTCTATTCTATCAAAAAAACTGAATAATCTTTTATCTTTTTGCTTTTAAGCTAGTTCTTATTACTTAAGATTTATCTTTTGCTATAATGGGGAACAGTAATAGGAATCATTATCTGTTGGGCTCCACCGATATTATTACTCTCTATACTCTTACCAATTAAATAAGGTAAATAACCTTAACTTGTCTGAAAAGGATGTGCTTATATGATCTATGAAAATATGGCTGATCTTATTGGTGATACACCATTACTTAAATTAAACCGTGTTCCAAACCCAGACGGAGCAAAAATTTACGCCAAACTAGAGTATTTCAACCCCAGTCGAAGCGTAAAAGACCGCGCAGCGTTCAATATGATTGAAAAAGCTGAGCAAGATGGGTTACTCAAAGAAGGTTCAACAATCATCGAGCCTACTTCTGGAAATACAGGTATTGGTCTTGCCATGAATGCAGCGGCTAAAGGATATCCAGCTATTATTGTTATGCCCGATAATGCTACGCAAGAGCGAATCAAGCTTCTTAAAGCTTACGGATCAAAAGTCGTATTAACTCCATCTTCTGAGAAAATGCCTGGCGCAATTAAAAAGGCCAAAGAAATTGCCGAAACAATTAAAAATAGCTTTATCCCAATGCAATTCGAAAATGCAGCTAATCCGGATGCTCATAGGACATCAACGGCTCTTGAGATTATTGAAGGAATGAAGCAGCTCGGCGTTACACCGGCAGCCTTTATCTCAACAGCTGGTACTGGCGGAACTGTAACAGGAACAGGAGAAGTACTGAAAGAACACTACCCTGACTTAACCGTTCATGTTGTGGAACCTGAAGGCTCACCAGTGTTGTCTGGTGGAAAGCCCGGAAAACACAAGCTTGTTGGAACAAGCCCAGGCTTTATTCCAGATATTCTTAATACGTCTGTCTATGATGGAGTTATTAAAATTTCAGATGAACAGGCATACGAAGTAACCAGGAAACTTGCTCGAGAAGAAGGGCTTCTTGTGGGACCCTCATCAGGTGCAGCCGTATATGCTGCTATGCAAGTTGCTGAACGTTTATCACCTGACCAAGTTGTTGTCACAATGACCTGCGATTCCGGTGAACGATACCTTTCAAGTGATTTATTCAGCTCTAAATAAAAGAAGTGATCTTTGATTTATCATTAATTAGTCAGCGCCATGCCAATGTTGGCATGGCGCTCATTCTATTATTTTGCAAGTTCATAAATAGCTTCAGCATAAATGGCTGTTGCTTTTAATAAATCTTCTATATCAACATACTCATCTTTTTGATGAGCGAGTTGTGGCTTCCCTTCAAATAAAGCACCGAACGCAACCCCCGCTTTTAGTGAACGAGCATAAGTCCCTCCACCAATCGATAAAAGTCTTGCTTGCTCACCAGTCTGCTTTTCATACACCTTTTGAAGCTTTTGAATCAATTCATGATCCTCAGGTACGTGATGGGGTGTCATATGATCAACTACATTCATTTGCACTTCCAGTGGTTCAGTTACTTTATTGAACGTTCTCTTAACATCATCGAACGAGCATGTAACAGGGTAGCGCAGATTAATGCCAATTCGCCCTTCATGATTAGCTTTATATGAAAATGTACCTGCGTTCATCGTTAGAGAACCTGTTGCCTTATCTTCGTAAGCTACACCAAACCGCTCCCCATTAAAATCATTCAGGAGCCACTTAGTAATAAATCCAATATAGTTGGCGCCATTTTGATCGAGAGCTTGTTCATCTAGAAATTCAGCTAATTTGAAGGCTGCATTTAATCCTTCATGGGGAGCAGATCCGTGGACAGATACACCGTGCACTTCAAGTGATAGTTCCTGATCTAGTGTTACACGACCTTCTAAACCTTTCTTTTCTAAAAATAGCTCGAATGCTTTCTTTGCGTCAAGTAACTCAGCTTCATCCCCCTCACATTTAGCACTAGCAAAATCGGGAACCATGTTCAAACGCTGACCGGAAATAAATGATTGAAGAATCATTCCTTCTTTCTGAGTGTCATTAACAGGAAAAACCCATTCGAAATCAGCAATCCCCTTCTCCGCATGTATAATAGGGAAAACTGCATCAGGTGCAAAACCCATGTCTGGCATTTCTTCATATTTAAAATATGTGTCTACACAGCGCCATGAACTTTCTTCATCTGTCCCGATAATCATTCGCACTCGCTTTGAGACTGAAGGCAAAAGCTCTTTCACTATATTCATCGCCCAATAAGCAGCAATAGTTGGTCCTTTATCATCAATAGCTCCTCTAGCAAACAACTTTCCATCGCGTAGATCAGGATCAAATGCTGGAGTCGTCCAACCATTTCCCGCTGGAACAACGTCCACATGACACAGCACACCTACAATGTCTTCTCCTTCACCAAATTCTAAATGTCCTGCCACATGTTTAACATCCTTCGTTTGATAGCCATCTCGCTCACCTAAAGCAAGCATGTAATCAAGAGCTTCTTTTACGCCGGGACCAAACGGTGCTTCTTCATTTCCTATCTCTTCTTCTAGCACACTTTCGATTTTCAAAAGTCCTTTTAAATCAGCTAACAAATCTTCTTTTCGATTGATCACTTCTTTTTTCCAATTTATACTCTCCATATTATTTACACCTGCCTACTTATTTTTTCATATACGCTTTTATCACAAATCACAAATAATTTTGCGTCACGTGAAATTGGTTCATCAAGACGGCGATTTATATCCATGCGGTTACCATCTGCAACCAATGTGGCACCCTGCTGTAATAAGTCCTGAAAGGCTTCCCTATATGTATTCCAATCTGGATGAACAGCTATTTCATATAAATTATCACCATGTCCTCGACTTAATAGCTGAGAATAGACGCTTGATATTCCTTTCGTAAATGCTGATCTAACCGCCATGCGAGATACAGCTTCATGCGAAAGTACAAATTCATCTACCTGGACATGAGTGAAATTCTTTATGTGCTCTTCTTTCATCACTTCAACCGTTGTGTGAATATCAGTTGACATGCGTTCGATCGAACTAGCAATAATCAACGATTTCCCATCAGCAAGAAGAGAATCGTGGATAGCATCATCCGAAAACACCAGAACCGCCTTCGCTTTCATTATATCCGCTTTTTTGAGAGTGGCTTCTTCAGCCGCATCCCCCTGTATATAATGAATGTTATCTTCTGTTAGCGGGGTTTTTGGTAGTTTATCAATGATGACAATCTCACATTTATCAGAATCCCTAATCTCTGATACGGCATATGCCGCCTTTTGTGACCACCCTATTATAACAATATGATTATCTCCCTGATACGGCATTTTCCCTTCCTCCTTTCGCTTTTTAATTTCTGCAAATCCGTCCACAAACTTACCGATAACCACACCAATTAATCCAATTCCTGCGATATAGAGAAACATTGCATAGATTCTTCCTCCAACTGTGACAGGGAAGTAGTCTCCATATCCTACTGCCGTAACGGTCGTCATAACCCACCAAAATGAATCAAAGAGTGAAGGAAATGTCTCAGGTTCGAGTAAACGCATAACAAAAGCACTTATGATCACTAATGCTATAGCGACAATGATCATAAACCGGTTGTTTAATTTAATCGCATTTTTAATAAATATTCGAAATAACACCAGCACACGCCTCCTCTCAATATTAGTCCTTTAAGAATAGCAAAGGTAAGTTCGATAAGGAAGTTTGACTCAAAAGAAATGAAATTTTTTGCCGAAATAACAGAATTATTGTAAAATAAACTTTAAAGAGGGGGTGTAAGTTCGCCCAAAAGAGGGAAATGGGAGTAGGAGTGGAATTAAATAATAATACCAATCAATCGCTTATCTTATGAAAGTGGTCATACCTATTCGTCAATACACCAAGTTGGGGAACCCAACACATCCAGAAATCACTTCCAGTCATAATCGGAGCACTCAACCAAACTTTCATGAAAAAATCGAAGGAACAATTAGAAAATTAAGTATATCTTTACGTTTCCTTCATATGGTTTTAATAGTCACTATTTATGCTAAGGATAAGGCATTGATTACATGTTAGGGAGTGGTTCTTTGAGTATTACTTCAACTGATCGTATGATGACCCGTATCAAGTCTATCTATTTATTTATTAGCAAGCATGGTACTGTCAGCACTAATGAGTTAGTTGAAGAGTTTGGGATTACCCAGCGCACTGTTCAAAGAGATTTAAACGTGCTGGCCTACAATGAACTAGTCAAAAGCCTAAACCGAGGATTCTGGACAACCACAAGCAAGAGAGTAAAAGTTGGATAACAAAATAAATTCACTCGTAAAACCTGGCTTTTCGTCAATGTCATTCTGACGAAGGCCTTTATTTTTGGTCTCTTTCACTTTTAATTTTGGATATGTTAGCTTCTATTGTTGATTTTCGATTTTTGAATCATTGAAGTGAGTATTCGCTTTAAATGCCTAAATGAGCTAAAATTCAACAACGCTTATTAACACAGCCCTCTAATTAAGGAGACCACGATAAAAGCCCTGCTACTAGAGCAGGGCTTGCATCATTTATTTTTTCAATAATGAGTGATGATAATTCGCTGGAACCATGATTTTATCATGACGATAACTTACAGATTGATCCGCACTTAGAAAAGGGTGATCACTTGAAAGAAAATCAGATAAGAAACCCTCTGAAAGATAAAATCCTTCAATCTGTCCATCCTTATGAATCACGATATCTTTCACCTTCCCTAACTCTTCACCATCCTCCGTTAGAACCTGACATTTATCCAACGATTTATATGAACATTGATCAATTAAAACGGAGGATTGCACTTCTTCTTGTTGATTATGAAGAAGGTAATCATCACCTTCCCAATTGATCTGATTATATGAAATAATCATCGTTTCATCGGCTTCCTTTTCTTTTCGGTCATCGTCTGTAACAGGATAGTTATCAGGAGTAAACTGCCCCCCAGAGGCTTGAATAGAATGAAGCATTTCATCTGAATGATGATCTGGTATTGCATTCTGCTTATTCGTTGCTTCTTTTTTCTGAACCTCAACAAACGTTGCTTTAGAAAGTGATCGATCGAAATAAACCTGCTTTACAACAAATTCAGCTGTTGAATCATTCTTAAGCTTTTGATTCAGCACTTCTTTTCCAACCTTAATCATGAACATCCTCTCCTTCGCGACTGACTAGTAAGGGTATTCCCCAGCTACACGAAAAGAAAACGGTAAAGTAAACCTTCCTTCATCAGAGGAGGACTTACTTATGCAGAATGTCTACTTCTTCAGCTGTTAATTCGCGGTACTCCCCCGGTTCTAAATCGCGATCAAGGTGAATATCCCCCATTTGAATCCGCTGCAAATAAACGACTTGCTTTCCGACTGCTTCAAACATCCGCTTTACTTGATGAAACTTCCCTTCATGTATCGTTAATTCAATCTCCGAGACCTCATCCGATGATAGAATGGTCAATTCACCTGGTTTTGTTTCGTAACCATCATCAAGAGTGACACCTTTTTCAAAAGCATGAACATCTTCTTCTGTAACAACACCATTAATTTTAGCGAAGTATGTTTTAGGAACATGATGTTTTGGTGACGTTAAATGATGTGCGAGCTTTCCATCATTCGTAATGATAAGCAATCCTTCTGTATCTTTATCAAGACGACCGACAGGAAATGGTTCAAAAACTTGATCATCAGGAACGAGAATGTCAATGACGGTCTCATCGTCTTCATCTTCCGTTGCTGAAATCACACCTGCTGGCTTATTCATCATCAAATAAATAAATTCTCGATATTCAACTATTTCTTCATGCACCGTTACTTGGTTCTGTTCAGTGTTAACGTGTTGCTTTGGATCTTTAATGATCTCTTCATCAACGCGGACAACGCCTGTCTTAAGAAGTTTTTTTACTTCCTTTCTAGTTCCATAGCCCATATTTGCCAATAGTTTATCTAAACGCATAAAATCAATCCTTTTCCATATTTTTTCCACGATTTATTTACTTTTTTAGCATACTTTCTAGTTCTGAAGGGTATGTAAACGTTAAATGCCAATATGCACGTTTGGAGTGAATCGAATGACTGTGAAAGTTGGACTTTTAGCAACGGCTCGTAAGAAAAGTAATAAATCAGCGCCTGTTACAGAATTTTACCAGAGTCCTTTATTTCAAAAAACGCTTGAGTATGCATCACACCACTATGATCGCATGTATTTTTATAATGCCAAAGACGGCCTCTTATTACCAGACGACATCATGGATCCATATGATGTATCCATCAAAACATTTACACATCATCAACGTGAGGAGTGGGCTCAAAAAGTAATTGAGCAATTCTCTCAGTATGAAACGTCTACAGATATTGTTGTGTGTTTGCACGGAGGATCTGTCTATCGCAAACACCTTGAACCGCAGCTAAATCATTTCAATTACAAATATGAGGTTCCTCTCAAAGGTCTTGGAATTGGAGAACAATTAAGCTGGTATCAGAAAAACTCAGTATAACACGGGACATATGCCCAGCAACACTGCCCAGCACTCACATACACTATCAGGTACCTATTTAAGGAGGGATCTTTATGTATGATCGTCAGCAAGGGCAAGGGTATCAAATGTATCCCGGATTCCCAGGATATCCTGGTCAGCCCGGTTACCCTGGCCAACCAGGATACCCAGGAAACATCGAGCAGCAATTAAGAGAAATTGAGCGTCAATTAAGACGACAGGATCGTCGAATTACAAGGATTGAAAGACAAATTGGAATAAGAGATGAGGACTACGGATATTAATATCATCTCTCAAAAAAATGAAGGCCATTTTGGCCTTCATTTTTTAACGTCTTTTTAAGAATGAGAATCGCTCTCCTAAAATTAAGCCTGCAAGGTTTGATCGGTAGGATAGCCATAGAAATACAATTCCTCCAACTGTTACTCCAATCAACAGGTTAATGATTGAATACAGCATGCTACCACCTTCACTTGTTGAACGATACAAATCAGGCATGAGAAATTCCAATGGTAGTATTGAAAGTTTAGAAGCCACGGCCATCACGACCACAAAGATACCGATAAGCAGCAATCTTCTTGAAAGAAAACCAAATTCGTATTCAGTATATTTCTTAATAATAATGATTGTGATTAACACCGATGTAAACAATCCAAGATTTGTAGCTAGGATAGAACCTTTCCCTTCAAAAATTGTGACGAATGGGTAAGTTAATCCTGCTTTAAGGGCTAATCCTGCAAGTAAGCTATAAACCGCAAATTTTTGTTTATTTATTCCCTGTAGGATAGCAGCCGTTACAGAGAAAAGAGCAAACAATATAGCAGTTGGCGCATACCACATTAACAACGAACTTCCGAGTTCCTGATTCACTGTAGGATATAGCACTCTAAATATCGGTTCAGATAGAACCGCTAGTCCAATTGCGGCAGGAGTAGTCAAAAACAATAAAATCTGGAAGGTTTGTGTTAACTGAGTTCGCAAAGCACCTTCACGATTTGCTGTAAATGATTTCGTAATGGCCGGTATAATCGTCATTGAAAGAGCTGTTGCAAGAGAAACTGGGATCATAATCAATTTATGAGCAAGGCCTGTAATAATCGCAAAAACTTCTTCATAAGCGGGTTTATCATAACCAATACTCTTTAGCGCCGGATTAATTAATAAAGTATCAATTTGCAAATACAATGGAATTGCTAGACCAACAACGACAAACGGAAGAGCGTACGTAATAATTTCTTTATACATATCCTTTAACGACACATTATGATCAACCGTACTTTCAGCCAAATGTTGATCTAAAGCAGGTTTACGTTTTCTGTAATACCAGAAGACGACCAT
The DNA here is from genome assembly GCF_050467905.1 of Pseudalkalibacillus sp. NRS-1564. NCBI lineage: Bacteria > Bacillati > Bacillota > Bacilli > Caryophanales > Fictibacillaceae > Pseudalkalibacillus > Pseudalkalibacillus sp. NRS-1564. The sequence continues at coordinate 47,876 of NZ_JBITPM010000037.1, forward strand.
CAGTCCACCTACTGCACCAACGAAAGCGCCAAACGTAGCGTACGTAGCAGCAGTTGCCTCATCTCCGTCCATAAATTTCATAATAATAACACTTGATACTAGAATAAAAACAATACGAAAGATTTGTTCAACGACTTGCGAAACGGCCGTTGGCCCCATTGATTGAAGCCCCTGGAAAAACCCTCGAGTTAAACTCATAATCGGTACGATCAATAACGCCATACTCACAACACGGATAACCAATGTTACATCAGCAATCGTGTTACCTTCATTACCTTCATCAATGACGATATGAGCAATTGGTTCTGCCAATAAAAAGAGAGCTAAAAACGCAACGAATCCAGTAAGAGACATTAAAAGAAGTCCTGATTTAAACAGCCTCCGACCAGTTCGATAATCCCCGAGAGTATGATATTTAGATACAAATTTAGAAACAGCCAATGGAATCCCAACCGTAGACAGGCTAAGCATAATGGTATAAGGAGTATAAGCATACGTATAAAGCGCTACCCCCTGTGTACCAACTAGTGCTGTAAAAGGAAACATATAAATCATACCAATAATCCTAGAAAAAAGGGTGGCTGCTGATAACAGCATCGTCCCTCTAATCACATTTGAATCAGACATTTCTCCATCTCCTACTTCTAACCATTCAACTATATCTATTCGTCATCTATCAACAATTTTCAACAGTTATGAAATACACTTCTCCATTTTAAGCTATTTACCTAGTAACAACAAATATAAATTTTTGTGAAACTTTTATAATCAGTACAAATTGTGGTATGTTTGTGTGTAGCAAAATGAGAGAGGTGTAAGTATGAACTATGATGTCATTGTGATTGGCGGTGGCCCGTCCGGACTCATGGCGTCTGTATCAGCGGCTGAACATGGAGCAAAAGTACTTCTCGTTGATAAAGGGAATAAGCTTGGGCGAAAACTAGCCATTTCTGGGGGAGGACGGTGTAATGTCACTAACCGCCTTCCACTAGATGAACTAATTAAATTCATTCCAGGTAATGGGAAGTTTTTATTCAGTGCATTTAACATATTTGATAATGAGGATATCATCACATTCTTTGAAGATCTAGGCATTAAATTAAAAGAAGAAGATCACGGTAGAATGTTTCCCGTAACTGATGATGCAAAATCTGTTGTAAATGCGCTCCTAAACAAAGTACGCCAGTTGAATGTGACTATCCAAGTAAACACCCCAGTTGAGAAAGTTCTATATAGGGATGGAGAAGTAGCTGGAGTGAAGCTACAAACAAAAGAAGAGATCCACTCTTCAAATGTAGTTATTGCAGTAGGAGGAAAATCTGTTCCACATACTGGTTCAACAGGTGATGGATATGCATGGGCAAAAGAAGGTGGTCATACCATCACAGATCTTTATCCTACTGAAGTGCCTCTTACATCTAGTGAACCTTTTATCAAAAATAAAGAACTGCAGGGCTTATCGTTAAGAGATGTCGCCCTATCCGTTCTCAATCCAAAAGGAAAGATAATAAAGACACATCGATGGGATATGATCTTCACCCATATCGGACTATCTGGCCCCGCTGTTCTTCGCTGCAGTCAATATGTCGTTAAAGCAATGAAAAAATTTAATGCTCAGTATATTCCCTTACAAATTGATGCCGTACCAGATCAAAACGAAGAAGAATTATTTCGCGAGCATATGAAACTCGCAAAAGAAGAGCCAAAAAAAGCGATTAAGAACATTTGGAAAAGTAAAGTTCCAGAGCGATATATGCTCTTTCTATTTAACAAAGCAGAAATTTCTCCAGATACAACTTACGCTCACTTATCGAAAGAAAAAGTGCGCGAATACGCGCGGCTATTAAAGCAGTTCCAGGTGGCCATAGACGGTACGCTTCCAATCGATAAAGCTTTCGTAACAGGTGGCGGAGTATCTCTAAAAGAAATTAACCCAAAAGAAATGGCGTCAAAATTCACAACTGGTCTTTACTTTTGTGGTGAAGTACTCGATATTCATGGGTATACCGGCGGATACAATATTACATCAGCCTTCGTCACAGGCTATACAGCAGGAAAAAGCGCAGCCGAAAGGAAAGCGGAATCCGCCGTTTAGTTCAACCACTAGATATTTTTAAGGTGAATACATGCAAAGAAAGAGGGACCAGTCCATAGACAGGTCCCTCTTTCTTTCGTTTAACTTATCGTTTGTTTCGATTTCTTCCGTTATTTCGATTGTTCGATGCCCCTGGCTTCCGTGAAGATCGATGATTTCTTCCTCTTTGATCATTCTCTCTACGATCGTTACGCTCTTCATGCGAAGGTAATGCACCCTCAACGCTCTTTCTGGCAAGTTTTTTACCGATTCCCTTTTCAATCATTTGAATAAAGGCCTGATCTTTTGCAGCAATAAACGTATACGAAGCTCCATCGCCACCAGCTCGTCCCGTTCGACCAATTCGGTGGATATAGCTCTCTGTATCTTGAGGAATATCATAATTAAAGACATGGGTAACACCTTCGATATCAAGACCACGCGCTGCCACATCTGTTGCTACTAGAAGCTGGATTTTAGCATCACGGAATCGCTTGATGACACCTTCTCGTTTCGACTGTGATAAATCACCATGAAGCTCGTCAGTTAAATAGCCTCTTGCTTTTAAATCTCCATTTAGTTTACTTACTCTACGCTTTGTACGGCAGAAAATAATCCCGAGGAACGGTCTGACCTCATCGATGGTTTCGGTAAGCGATGCGAACTTCCTCCGATCGGTCGTTTCAATTACAAACTGCTCGATTTCTTCGACAGTTTTCCCTTTTTCCTTCCCTCTAATTTTCTCAGGGGAACGCATAAATCTCTTTGCAAGCTGTTTAATATCACTTGATAACGTTGCAGAAAAAAGAGCTGTAAGACGACTTTCAGGCGTTTCACTAATAATATCTTCCACTTCTCTTAGGAAACCGATATGAAGCATTTGATCAGCTTCATCTAATACAAGATAAGAAGTATGGGATAAGTCAATGGTCTCTCTCCGAACGTGATCAAGCAGACGTCCAGGCGTTGCTACAACAATGTGTACTTGTTTATTAAGGCGCTTAATCTGTCTCTCTACATCCTGACCACCATAGACAGCTAGTACATTAATGTCATCGCGATGTTCTACTAACTTCATTAGTTCCGATGAGATTTGGATGGCTAGCTCTCGTGTCGGGGTTACAATAAGAGCCTGCACTTCAGGTGCTTCTGTATCCATTTTTTCAAGTATCGGTAGTAAAAACGCAAAAGTTTTACCCGTTCCTGTCTGGGCCTGAGCAATCACGTCTTTTCCTTGTAACATAACAGGGATTGTTTCTTTTTGAATATCGGTCGGGGTACTAATACCCTGAACTTCTAGTTGTTTAACGAGACGTTCATCAAGTCCCATTTCTTTAAATTCGTTCAAATTATTCACCTCGTGTTTAGTATAACAATTATCTTTATTATCTTTAAGGCCATAAGAAACCATGACCCATCTTGGTCAAGATTGGAACGATTCTAAGTCCCATTCCATATAAAAAACTGCCTCCTTTACGACTGCTGAAGAGCGGTCGACGAGACAGCCTTTACTTATTATGTCTGGTAATGACCCATTACTTTTGAAACATAATTTTGCGTTTCTTCGAATGGAGGAATCCCACCGTAACGATCAACATTCCCAGGTCCAGCGTTATAAGCTGCTAATGCAAGCTTAATATTGCCATTATATTTATCCATCATTTGCTTAATGTATTTCACGCCACCTTCAATGTTTTGTCCAGGATCAAAAGGGTCCTTCACACCAAGTGAAGTGGCAGTTGCGGGCATTAATTGCATTAATCCCATAGCTCCTGCTCCGCTAACACTATCGGATTTATAGCTAGATTCCTGTTTAATAATCGAATGAACAAGTTTTGGATCAACACTATATTTAGCCGATAATTCTTCAATATATCCATCAATTTCAAGCGATGAAGATGTGTACGAAGAATTAGTCGACGGTACTATTTGGGAATTGTATGTGCCATAGGAATTCACCGAGGTTGAGTTTACAGGGACTTCTGCTTTCATTTGCTGTCCTGTACTTTGAGTTGAGAGAGCTTGCTCAAGCATGTCTGTAAAGGAAAAAGTAGACGGCTGTTGCTTGCCTAATGCGTTAGGCTGTAGCTGTCGCAAAGCCTGTAAATCCATCATTGCACGTATAAGATCTGCTTTCATTTCAACACCTCGGTGTAGTCTTTTCCATCATTATACCAGATCATGAGCAAGAACGATTGTTTTTCTCATATTTTGATCCACTTACGAACCGAGCGATATACCTAGGAATCAACAAAATGAATAGAGAGCTTTAAGGCAATTTACTTGGACAATGGAGAAAAAAGTGCTATGATTTATTAATCTTATCAACTTACTAGGATTAAAGATTCAGTAAAACGCCTTTTAGAGACCAGCTCCAAAAGACGTCGTACTTAAGAAACTGTCATGTAATAAATAGGTTGCTTGCGTTGTTTCATCAAAATTTTAACAGCAAGACGTGCTGCTTTTCGATCTTCCGCAAGAACAATAATCTCTTTATCACACACTTCGTTTTCTTTCGTTTGTCTGCCTAGATAAGAAAGCGGGATGTTCTTTGCTTTTTCATAAGGTGTCCGGTGTGAAAGAATGTAATCTCTCACATCGATTAGACAATATTTATCATCATCAAACCGCTCCATATTAATTGGCTTCATATAAGAATAAGGATAAATGACTCTCCATAATCCTAAAGTAAATGCAACAGCTGCTAAAGCCGTTCCCCATATCGCCATTCAATCTCTCTCCTTTTTAGCAGGGCTATTTCACTTTACCCTCCCATTTCATCATACCGCCAACCATGTTCTTCACTTCATAACCAGCTTCTTGCAAGTACTCACATGCGCGCTCACTACGACGTCCTGAACGGCAAATCATAATATGTTCTTCTTCTTTATTGATCTCATCAAGTCGTTCCGGAAGTGTGCCAAGACGAATATGCTTTGCTTCAGGGATCATGCCTTCTTCTACTTCTTCATCCTCACGAACATCGATTAATGAAACATTTTTGCCCTCATTAAGTAACTCTTGAACCTCTTGAGGTGTTACCGTCTTAATTTCGTTACTCATAAAAACATACCCCTCTCGTACAGTTTTAATATGGATTTTTCAGTTATAATCACTTCAACAAATTCAATCGTACATGATTTGCACATTCAATACAAGAAATCTATCTTCCACTCATCTTAGTAGTATTCTCAGCTTTAGGAAAAGGTTATTCGAGTTGTTTAAAAATTTCCCATCCGTAGTTTACATTCAAAAACCCTCTCCTTAGTCGTTAGGAGAGGGTTCAACCTTAATTAGCTACAATATTAACTAGCTTTCCTGGTACTGCAATCACTTTTCGAAGTGTTTTGCCATCAAGTTGACCTTTAATCTTCTCATGCTCTAAAGCAATTTCTTGCATTTCATCACGAGATGCTTCAGTCGGAATAGAAATTTTGGCACGAAGTTTTCCATTGATTTGCACTACAATTTCTACTTCATCTACAGTAAGCTTGCTTTCGTCAAACATTGGCCAGTTTGCATATGCGAGTGTATCCTCATGTCCAAGCGCACTCCACAGCTCTTCAGCAAGGTGCGGTGCGATTGGAGATAGCAACTTCACAAAGCCCTCCATTAATGTAACGGAAACTGACTCTTGCTTATATGCTTCATTCACAAATACCATCATTTGTGAAATAGCTGTATTAAAGCGTAAGCCTTCCATGTCCTCAGTTACTTTTTTAACCGTTTCGTGGTAGACGCGCTCCATGTCTTCTCCTGAATTTTCTTCAGAAATAGAAGACTTCGTTAGATCCCCTTCACCAAATAAACGCCACACACGATCAAGGAAACGGCGCGCGCCATCTAAACCATTGTTAGACCATGCAATAGAACCCTCGAACGGACCCATAAACATTTCATATAGACGAAGCGTGTCAGCACCGTGGCTTTCGACAATTTCATCTGGGTTAACAACATTTCCTTTTGATTTACTCATTTTCTCGTTGTTCTCACCAAGGATCATCCCTTGATTTCGGAGACGTTGGAATGGTTCTTTTGTTGGCACAACACCGATATCATAAAGAACTTTATGCCAGAAACGAGCATATAACAAGTGAAGAACCGCATGTTCCGCACCGCCGATATACATATCAACAGGCAACCACTCATCGAGTTTTTTCGGGTCAGCTAGCATTTCATCGTTATCCGGATCAATGTAGCGAAGGTAATACCAACAGCTTCCAGCCCATTGCGGCATTGTGTTTGTTTCACGTCGGCCCTTCATGCCCGTTTTAGGATCAACTACGTTCAACCAATCCTCAATATTAGCTAAAGGAGATTCGCCAGTTCCTGACGGTTTAATTTCCGTTGTTTCAGGAAGAACGACAGGAAGCTCTTCTTTCGGGACAGCAGACATTGTGCCATCCTCCCAATGGATAATTGGAATTGGCTCGCCCCAATAACGCTGACGACTAAATAACCAGTCGCGAAGACGATACGTCGTTTTTTTCGTTCCCTTTCCTTTTTCCTCTAGCCATTCAATGCTTTTCGTAATTGCTTCTACTTTCTCAAGGTCGTTTAAGAAATCAGAGTTCACATGCTTTCCGTCTTCTGTATAAGCTTCCTTGGATACATCTCCTCCAGCAACGACTTCTTTAATAGGAAGATTAAATGTAGTAGCGAACTCATAATCGCGCTCATCGTGAGCTGGAACTGCCATAATAGCTCCTGTTCCATAGCTCATTAGAACGTAATCTGCTACCCAAATTGGAAGCTTCTCATTATTGATTGGATTAATGGCATACGCGCCAGTAAACTCGCCAGTCTTCTCTTTTGATAACTCTGTACGCTCAAGGTCACTCTTTGTTTGTACTTTTGATCGGTAGCTTTCAACTTTTGAGATTTGTTCACTAGTAGAAATTTTGTCAACGAAAGGATGCTCAGGTGCAAGGACCATATACGTAGCTCCAAAAAGTGTATCAGGACGCGTCGTAAACACATCGATCGATTCATCATGACCGTCAATCGTGAATGTCACTTCAGCACCCTCAGATTTCCCAATCCAGTTACGCTGCATTTCTTTAATGCTGTCAGACCAGTCAAGCTCTTCAAGGTCTTCAAGTAGACGATCGGCATACTCTGTAATTTTAAGAACCCATTGCTTCATTGGTTTACGAACTACCGGATGGCCTCCACGTTCACTTTTACCGTCGATCACTTCTTCATTCGCAAGAACCGTTCCAAGTGCTGGACACCAGTTAACAGCCACTTCATCTACGTACGCAAGTCCTTTTTCGTAAAGCTTTGTGAAAATCCACTGTGTCCATTTATAGTATTGTGGATCTGTTGTATTAACTTCTCTATCCCAATCATAAGAAAAACCTAACTCTTTAATTTGACGACGGAATGTGTCAATGTTCTTTTGAGTAAAATCTCGTGGATTATTTCCTGTATCAAGAGCATATTGCTCTGCCGGAAGTCCAAATGCGTCCCATCCGATTGGGTGAAGAACATTATATCCCTGCATTCGCTTCATACGTGAAAGGATATCCGTAGCTGTATATCCTTCAGGGTGCCCAACATGTAGCCCAGCCCCTGAGGGGTATGGGAACATATCAAGAATATAAATTTTTTCACCATTAGCATCGTTTTCTGTCTTAAAAGTCTTGTTTGTTTCCCAGAAGTGTTGCCACTTCTTCTCAATTGTTTTGTGATCAAATGCCATTGTCACTCTCTCCTTCCAGTCCTTGCAAAAAAATAAAAAAACCTCCCGTCCCCGTTGTTCATCAACAGGGACGAGAGGTTGAGAATCTAATATTCACAATCACCCGCGGTACCACCCGGCTTAGTGCTAGAAACAGCACTCACTTAAGGCCTTTAACGCAGGCATACGGGCAACCTTACTCTATTCAGGCTTCCGATTCAAAGGTGAGTTCACAAATCTCCTATGTTAACTTCCACCAGCCGTTAACTCTCTAGTAATAGAATTTTTGTTACTATTCCTTATCATTATCTTTGGTTTCACTAGTTACGTATATAATTTGTATTGTATGAATACTTGTGAGAAATGTCAAGAACATTATCAGAATAGACGTTTTTTTCGTAATCTATACATCCGCTGTCCTTATATTCGATGAATTAGCATGTGTGCCAAAAGAACAATTCCAATTAATACAGTAAGCGGATATCTCAAAAAAAGAAACGCACCCTGATTGGGTACGTTATCCTTTACGATACTTTTTTTGACTAGCCGAATCATCTTTGGAATGTGGCTTATCTTTTTCTTCTTTTTGTTCTTCTTTTAAATCTTCTAATGGAATCGCATCGACATTCATTTCTGAAGCATCCTCGTCGAGCTGATTTTTTTCCTTATTTGGTAATTGCTCGGGATTATTAGTTTCGCCTTGTTTATGTGATTTTTCATGCTCTGCCATATGATCACCTCATTTTTTTGTATAGTACTCTGTACCACGAGCCAGATATTCCCAAACACATAAAGATGTTAGTTGGAGTAAAAGGTCGATCATGGTAAAGTCATACTTAGTTAGAAGCAAACAAGAAGCCACTCTAAACCTCGACGTCCTAATAAATTGATAGGATAAGTTTCAGAAGACTCATTTAAGAAAATTTTAATTGTTAGAAAGGATTACAGATCATGCAACGAATATTACCTTTTACAAGAACGCTACTGAATTCAGTATTAAAAGAAGGAGGCATTGCTATTGATGGCACTTGTGGAAACGGACATGACACTCTCTTCCTAGCTGAATCAGTTGGGAATTCAGGAAAAGTGTATGGCTTTGATATCCAACCTGAGGCGATTGAAGCTACAGAAAAAAGGCTGACAGAAGCTAAGCAATCTGCCCAGGTGGCATTATTCCACGAGAGTCACGCTTCAATCAATAGCAAAATTGAGACGAAAGATGTAGGAAACGTTTCTGCCGCAATCTTTAACCTTGGCTACCTCCCAGGTGGAGATAAAACTATTGTGACGAAACCTGAAGAAACGATCCAAGCAGTAACAGACATCCTACATTTGCTTCGTTCAGAAGGGCTCCTTATTCTAGTCGTCTACCCAGGACATCCAGAAGGTAAAATTGAAAGTGAAAAGGTGTCAGATTTCGCTTCAGATCTCGATCAGTCACAGTATCAAGTTCTAAAATACCAATTTATTAACCAAATCAATGAACCACCCTATATTATTGCCATCAGCAAAAAATAAGAGGCTGTGCATCTGCACAGCCTCTATTCTCTATAGAATTCCCATCGTTTCGATATGTTCTCTTGTTTTCTTATTCCCTAATTTGTGTAAAAGACCATAGATCTCTTTCATATGATTATCATAATCATCATTGTTCTTATCTTCATGATAACTCATAGCTGGAACATGTGAACGATATAACGATAGGCGACTATCCTTATCTGTCAGATCAAATAGCTCACTGAGCTTGAAGATATCTTCCTCATCCGCATCGATTTCAAAATTATAGCTCGATGCCCCTTGATCTTCGAGTATCTCGCCCGAACTTACAGCCACATAGTAACGCTTTTTCATTTTAAGAGCCCCTTTCAAAATCCTATAGGCTTCTTTTCTCACGAAAGAGCGTTTTTTATACGCTTTTACTGAGACGCTTTGTGAAGTCTTCTATAAACCCAACCATTAAAGTAGAAGAAAAGGCTCGATCTTCCTCCAATTCGAATAATTTTACGAGCAAGAGAGCGCACGTCTTTCTGTTCCATTACTTTACGATCCGCAAGGTAAATACCAAGTAAACCGCGATTAATTAATCGATGAAAGGAAGAATGTGGAAGACTTTCAACGCTTTTATCCGCTTCTTTAATGAAGTGAGCAACACGCTGAGCGAGCTCATCATTGTCTTTATAATAAAAACAAAAATTCAAATCGCCACCTGCTCGATCTTCTTCCTGATCTATAAAGTAATCCAGCATTATGTGAAGACCCTGAACCCAGGGGAAATAACCTTCCTTAATCATAGCTGTACCGCCCTTAGGGATCATGTCTCCTAATGAGTAAGATACAAGACAGAAAATCCCTAAGGTTGATCCAGCACACGCTGAGAATTCATTCCATGTCATTTCTGGAAGCTGTTGCTTATGCTGGTCAAACCAGCTTTTCAACCTTGGAACACGGTCTTCCTCTGTAACATGCTTATGTACCTGGAGATCACAATAGTAATGGCAGAGTTCAAGTAAGGCAGGCTGCACTTCCCTTTGATTCGGCAATTCACGAATGACTTTTTGACACGTTTGAACCAGTTCTAATAGATAGCCTCCATCATCTTTTTCTTCACGATACCGATAATAGTTATTTGAAGCTTCAACTTCAGGGGAAAGAGCCTCCGCCATTGCCTCATGTAATGCACTAAAGTCTTCTGGATCAAGCGAAGTACTTCGATCACACAAGTTATCCAGATAGTCACTTATCGTCTGGTAAGCTGCGATAAATGAAATAGAACGATCAATTTCTTTCCCGGCAAGCAATCCATAAATCCCTCCACCTTCACAGTGAAACGTTTTTGAATCAATGCTATCTAACGCCTGCTTTCTCAATTCAGGATTAGGGATTTCTTCAGCCCGCTTCCTCCAATATTCTAATTCATGATGAACCCTCGGTAAGACGCGTCTATAAATACTATACATTAGCGTCCACGGTTGACTTGGTACTTTCAAGTGATCCCACTCCTGTATTAATTATTTATCTTATTTTCCTTACGCTCTAATAATTCAAGTTTTAACTCAACAAATGATTTTGCCGTTTGAAATACATCTTCACGATCTGGTTCATTAAACACCTCATGATAAAATCCATCCCACTCTTTAAATGCTTTCTCTGTTAATGGAATGCGATTGAACCACGAAATAACAGCATGCTTATCTACAATTCGATCGTCGCCACCCTGTAATACAAGCAATGGTAAATTATGAAATGATCTCGCTCCTTCATTGGCTATTTTCATCGCTTTTAGAAGTTCACGGTACCATCTAACAGATACTTTTTGAACCATTAATGGATCTTCTTGATCTCGTTTGTGGAACTCTGGATTCCTTGTCCCAATGTTCGGTTCTAGCTTTGAATTTAACCTTAGAGAAGGGACAATTGGATTTAGTACTTTTGAGAGCAAGTCTACACCTTTGTTAGGGGGATTAACTAGTCCAATACACGGAGAAGATAAAATGACTCCAGTTAGAGAAGGACGTTTTTCCATAATCGTACGGATGGATGCAAGTCCTCCCATACTATGCCCAAGTAAGAACACAGGTAGCTTATACTCATGAGCTCTCTTGATCCACTTATCAATCGTTTCAATATATTGGTTAAATGAATCAATATGGCCCCGTCTTCTAGTACTTTCACCTTGTCCAGGTAAATCGCCAAGCACTACATGATAGCCTGCTTCAATCCACTTAGAAACGAGCCAATCATACCTTCGATGATGTTCGTTTGCTCCATGAACTAACACAATAACCGCTTTTGGATATTCAGTTTCTTTTATACGCATGGACATTAGCCCCCTTATGTAGGTTCCTTCTTTTTGATACACTACTTTTGGAAAGGATTTCATCTATAATAAATGAAAGTTGGGATTGGAATGCTTTATGCTTATCATGACAAAAAACCAGTGATTCATGAAACGGTCTATATTGCGGATTATACTACCATTACAGGTGATGTGACAATCGGGGAACATAGCAGCGTCTGGTTTAACACGACCATACGTGGAGATGTGGCCCCAACTGAAATTGGAAATAAGGTCAATATTCAAGACAATTGTGTCCTTCATCAGAGTCCAAATAAAAAACTCATTCTGGAAGATGGTGTGACGATCGGCCACCAGGTAATCCTTCATAGTAGTATTATTCGCAAAGAGGCACTTATTGGAATGGGTTCCATTATTCTTGATGGAGCTGAGATCGGGGAAGGTTCCTTTATTGGCGCAGGAAGCCTTGTTCCACCAGGTAAGAAAATCCCCCCTCATTCCCTTGCTTTCGGGAGACCTGCAAAGGTTGTTAGAACATTAACAGAGGATGATCGAAAGGATATGAACCGCATTCGAAGAGAATATGTTGAAAAAGCTGCCTATTACAAAGAGCAAAAGCCGCTCTAGAAAGCACGCATATTTATCGCTAGTTTGAGGAAGGTTACCAATACAATCCTAATGGATCGAGGTGGCCTCCGTGTACAAAATGACCATGGTCTTGATCGTGCTCGTCGTCATCACCTTGCTTATAGGGGCATATATGACGTACAGACTCGGACAAAATCAAAAAGGCGAATATGATAATCAAGGGAACGCCAGGGTGAAATCTTCTTTCTTTAGCAATCCGATTTTTCTTGTTTATATCGTCGCAACAGCACTTGCAATCGGTTATGTTATTTACTTCACATTAATTTGAAGAAAAAGATCAGGATGGTATTCCTGGTCTTTTTTCATGGTATTTTGTGTGGTTTTTGAAAACGTTTGGAGCGTTAGAGTGTGGACGATCTTATGTATTTTCTTGAAAGCCATCTATATATTCCAGATCCTGGGTCGCTTCACCTTTCAATTCAAACAAAAGGGGCTTGTTCTAGTTCAAGAGCTCCAATATCTCCGTTTCTAAACGCTCGGCTACGCTTTTCTTGGCTAGCTGCGACTCGCAGAAACTGCGATATTTCACTCTTTCACCAGAACACAAAGGACGTGTTCTAGTTCAAGAGCTCCAATATCTCCGTTTCTAAACGCTCGGCTACGCTTTTCATTATACTCTTAACAATTCTTTAAGATTTCTTTAATAGTAGCATTAAATTTCTCGTATAGGATAGAAGTAACACATAGGATGAAGGGGGATTCTTTTTGAGTAAAGTGGTTGGGTGGCTTTATGAGCGTGAGTGTACGATGTTTCGGTTTGTGAATTTAACGTGTCATTCAAGATATCTTACTTCTATTTTTGGATTTGTTACACATACGGGTGGTGCTCGGGCAACGATTTTAAGTACACTTTTGTTGATGTTCCTGTTACCTGCTCCTTTAAAGATATGGGCGTTCCAAGCTGCGCTTGCCCTTGCTGTTAGTCATATACCTGTTCAATTTATAAAAAAGCATTATCCAAGACACAGGCCATATCTCGCTCTACCTGAAACAAAGATACTCGTATACCCTCTAAAAGATCATTCTTTTCCATCAGGACATACAACGGCTATTTTTTCTGTGCTTACACCATTTATCTTTCATATTCCTTCACTAGCTATTCCCTTAATGGCTCTTGGGAGTCTAGTTGCCATATCGCGGATTTACTTAGGTCATCATTATCCTTCTGACGTTCTTGTTGGTTTTATACTTGGTGGCGGATCCGGTATTCTTTCAACTTTCATCCTAAGCTGAAAAAGGGAGGGCTATTCATGAAACTTGCACTTTTTACTGACACTTACTATCCACAGGTTAACGGAGTATCTCGCACTCTGGGTAAACTAACCAGGTATATGGACCGTCAGCAGGTTAATTATATGCTTTTTGCTCCTAACTGTCAGAAAGATGATGACCTTTTCTCAAGTAATATTCACCGCTTTACCAGTATGAAGTTTTTCCTTTATCCCGAATGTCGCATTGCCCTTCCTAACGTAAGTCTTATCCGCAACCAACTTAAAGATTTTCAACCAGACCTTCTTCATGTCGCGACACCTTTTAATATCGGCATGTGCGGACTACATTACGGAAAGAAAAATAACATACCTATGGTTGCTTCATACCACACTAATTTTGATGACTATTTAAAGCATTACCACCTTGAATGGTTCTCTCCTTTTATGTGGAAATACTTAACCTGGTTTCATCAACCATTTTCCACTACCTTTATTCCTTCCAATGAAACGCGCTATCGATTAAAAGGAAGAGGTTTTAAGAACCTCAAGCTTTGGAGAAGAGGCGTCGATTGCGAACACTATTCTCCGATTAGAAAAAATCACTCGCTACGTGAACGATATAATATTCAGGAGAAGTATATTCTTTTATTTGTTAGTCGACTCGCTCCAGAAAAAAATCTTGAAACATTACAAAAAATCATGTGGAAGTTACCAGATCAGCTGAAACAACAAACAAGGTGGCTGATTGTTGGTGATGGACCAGCCCTCCCTCATATTCAAGAAAACGTCCCTAACAACGTCACTTTCACCGGTTATAGAGAAGGGAAAGAATTAGCAGAGCTATACGCTACTTCAGATCTTTTCATCTTTCCATCAGCTACTGAAACATTTGGAAATGTCGCATTGGAGTCACTTGCCTCCGGGACCCCTGTTATCGCTGCAAATGCTGGAGGGTTATCCGACGTTGTCACTGGAGAAAGAAACGGTCTTTTCTGCTCTCCGTATAAAGAAGACGAATATATCCACGCTATCAATCGTCTCTTATCAGATGATACCGAACGGAGAATGATGGGTTATGAAGGACGTCGTTATGCACTTACTCAATCATGGGATGCGATCTTCGGACGATTAGTAGAGGATTATGAGAAAACAATTGGAATTAAAAGATTAGCTCGATATGCTTAGAAAGGAGAAAAAAATGATTCTTACTGTATTTGGGATTAACGAAATCGGCTTAACTGCACCTTCTATCTTCGCAACACATGGTCACAACTTGTACGCGCTAGATGAAATGCGAAAAATAGCAAATACGTATGATCTCATTTACTGCTCCATTGTTCAACCAAACATACACAAAGGTTTGGGCTCGATTTCTGTTCAATAAAGACGTTTAGTGTAACTTTCTTTCAACGATTCAATCACTTTTTCTTCGCCTATTTTTGCATGATCAGATAGCATTCTGGCAGCTGGGGCGAGCCCCTCAGTACTCGGCCATCGTTCAGGTTCAAAAAGATATGATCGTTTAAAGGCTTTGGCACAATGAATGTAGCATTCCTTTACTTCTACTCCAATACCTAACAAAGGCGTTTTCCCCTTATATTCACACTGCTCTAGCAGCGTTTTATCTTTTACAATCAAGGCCTTCCCATTAATACGCAACGCTTCTTCTCGGCCGGGAATCATCAGCAGCAAACCGATATTTGGGTTTTCTAATAAATTGATCAATGAGTCCATTCGTTTATTTCCCGGTCTTTCCGGTATCAATAAATGATGATTATCTAGAACCTGAATAAACCCCGGTGCATCGCCTCTTGGCGAAACATCACCACCCGTACTTGATTGGGTGGCAATCGTAATAAATGGTGTACGGCATATGAACTCTTTACAGTGTTTATCAAGAAAAGATATGACTTTGTTTGCAGCCAATTTACTCGGTATTCCTGCCATGTCTTTTAGTTCATTCACATCGGTCACGGTTTCTCCGAATATACTAGTATTCACACATTACACTCCTCCATTTTTTCTTCCATTTTATCACAACACCCATCTATTTTATGATAATTCAATACAATATAACGGATGTCAAAAAGGATGATAGAGCAAAAAAAAGAAGCCAAAATATTTTTGGCTTCTTAGAAATTAATTAAATTCCGGCACCCTGTTTAAGGGATTCTGCACGATCTGTTTGTTCCCATGGAAGGTCAATATCAGTACGTCCAAAATGTCCATACGCAGCTGTTTGCTTATAAATGGGACGTCTAAGATCAAGCATCTTTATAATGCCTGCTGGACGAAGATCGAAGTTCTCTCTTACTAGCTCTACAAGACTTTCCTCAGACACTTTTCCTGTGCCAAATGTATCAATAGCAATTGATACTGGCTGAGCAACCCCAATAGCGTAAGCAAGTTGAACTTCACAACGATCTGTTAGACCCGCTGCCACAAGGTTCTTAGCAACATAACGAGCAGCATATGCCGCAGAACGGTCTACTTTCGTAGCATCCTTACCTGAGAAAGCACCGCCACCGTGACGCGCATAACCGCCGTAAGTATCAACAATGATTTTTCTTCCTGTTAAACCTGCGTCACCCTGCGGTCCACCGATAACAAAGCGTCCTGTTGGGTTGATGAAGTATTTTGTTTCTTCATCAATTAATTCAGCAGGAACAACCGGCTTCACAACGTGTTCTTTGATGTTACGTTGAATTTGTTCAAGTGAAATTTCAGGATGATGCTGTGTAGAAACAACAATGGTATCAACGCGAACCGGCTTACCAGCTTCATCGTATTTCACTGTTACTTGTGTTTTACCATCAGGACGAAGATAAGGAAGAATTTCTTCTTTTCTTACTTCACTCAAACGACGCGCTAGTTTATGCGCAAGAGAAATCGGAAGCGGCATTAATTCCGCTGTTTCATTACAAGCGTAACCAAACATAAGCCCCTGGTCACCTGCACCAATTGCATCGATTTCATCATCTGACATCGTACCTTCACGTGCTTCAAGAGCAACGTTTACACCTGCAGCGATGTCTGCAGACTGTTCATCAATAGATGAAAGAACAGCACATGTTTCAGCATCAAATCCGTATTTCGCACGTGTATAGCCGATCGTTTGAATCGTCTCACGAACCACTTTCGGAATATCAACATAGTGTGATGTTGTAATTTCACCGGAAACTAGAACAAGACCAGTTGTTACTGTAGTTTCACAGGCAACGCGCGCATTTGGATCATGCGCAAGAATATCATCCAGAATGGCATCGGAAATCTGATCTGAAATTTTATCAGGATGCCCCTCTGTTACTGACTCAGAAGTAAACAAACGACGATTACTCACTCAAGTACCTCCTTAAGGATTGGATCCTATCTAATTATGTTGTAATGGATACGGTACTCATTTCCCTATTACCCTGTGCCGAAACGAGAGAACGAATTCAATTTCTTATCGTCTTACCTTTTTTTATAGCGTCATCAATCTCAACGACATTAAAAAAGCCCTTCCCTACATTCAGAGGGAAAAGGAGCTGATATCTCATGCCTTTCGCCTCTTATCTTCCAAGACTATCGTCTTGCAGGTTAGCACCTTAATCCTGTTGTATAGGAGTTGGTTGCTGAGCTTCATCGGGCCTGTCCCTCCGCCTGCTCGGGATAAGAGTATCCATTCTCGACATATAATAACGCACATGAAAGGATGTGTCAATGAAGAAAAGCGGAAGCGCCCGTTTAGCTTCGACAAGCGCTGGAGCCCTACAAAAAGAACACGGGCTTTGTGTTCGAATTCAAGGGCGAAGCGACCGAACCACTACCCTAATCCTTACCCATAAAATAATCACTTCCTATATAATGGCGACAGGATTTCAACCTAAAGAAATAGTCATTCACCCATTTTTCACTTTTTATGCAAAAAATACATAGATTAGTATAGAATAATTGAATGAATGTGTTATACTATTTTTGAGTTAAACAAGTCAATCAACGAAATCTTTAAAAAAGGATGGGTTTAACGTATGAAAACAGCTTCCTTCTCCTCACCGTTATTGGATGCGATATTAAATAAGAATAATCCACATGTGAATTTATCAGTGTCTGAACTGGTTGAACATTCACTATTTAAAAACGAAGGGCAACTATCAGCTACAGGAGCTCTTCGCGTAGAAACCGGAAAATATACAGGACGTTCTCCTGGGGACAAGTTCATTGTAAAGGAAGATTCCGTAAAGAACAAAGTGAACTGGGAAACAAACCAACCTATTTCCGAAAAAAGTTTTGAAAACCTTTACACAAAGGTGTTGAACTATCTCGGTGAGAAAAAGGGACTTTATGTGTTTAAAGGATTTGCTGGTGCTGACCAGTCATCAAGACTACCCATTCAGGTTATTAATGAATATGCCTGGCATAACCTTTTCGCCCACCAGCTGTTCATCTGTCCGAATGAATCAGAGTTAAAAGAACATGACGCTGAATTCACTGTCATTTCTGCACCTGGTTTTCAAGCTGATCCAGAAGTGGATGGCACAAATTCAGAAACATTTATTATTATCTCCTTTGAGAAACGAACCGTCTTAATTGGTGGAACAGAATATGCTGGAGAAATTAAAAAGTCTATTTTCACCGTTATGAACTACTTATTACCAGAGCGAAATATTCTTTCAATGCACTGCTCTGCTAACGTAGGTAAAGAGGGGGATGTTGCTCTATTTTTCGGTTTATCTGGAACTGGAAAGACAACGCTCTCAGCAGATGCTCATCGATCTCTTATCGGTGATGATGAACACGGATGGTCTATGAATGGTGTCTTTAATATTGAAGGTGGATGCTACGCTAAGTGCATCAACTTATCAAAAGAAAAAGAACCTGAAATCTGGGATGCAATTCGCTTTGGAACGGTTCTTGAGAACGTTATGATGGATAACGGCTCGCGTGAACCTGACTACGATAACACTAGTCTAACTGAAAATACTCGCGCTGCCTATCCGATTGACGCCATACCTAATATTGCAATTCCTAGCGTTGCCGGACATCCCAACACGATTATTTTCTTAACGGCAGATGCATTTGGCGTCCTTCCTCCAATTAGCAAACTGACCAAGGAACAAGCCATGTTTCATTTCCTATCAGGTTACACGAGCAAGTTAGCCGGAACAGAAAGAGGCGTCACTTCACCAGAAGCCACTTTCTCTACATGCTTTGGTGCACCGTTCTTGCCATTACCTGCCCATCGCTATGCAGAAATGCTCGGCGAGAAAATTATGGAGCATGATGTTCAAGTCTTCCTCGTAAATACCGGATGGTCTGGGGGCGGTTATGGTGTCGGAGAGCGCATGAAGCTTTCATATACTAGAGCGATGATCCAGGCGGCTTTAAATGGAGAACTTGATCGTATCGAAACAGTAACAGACCCTATTTTCGGATTGCATATTCCTTCTCATTGTCCAGGTGTTCCAGCAGAAGTATTGCAGCCAAAACAAACATGGGAAGATCAAGAGAAATATGATGAGAAAGCAAAAGATCTCGCTACTAAGTTTGTGAAGAACTTCGACAAATTCTCAAATGTAGCTGACGAAATCAAACAAGCAGGCCCAAATGTTTAGTCTCATTGCAAAAAGCACCTTAACGGGTGCTTTTTTTATTTGAAGACTCATTCACCTTCACTTCGCGCATCCTCCTCTTTCTATCTACCTCCATTAATTTACCTATTCAAAACACCAATTGTTTTAAAATACATAGGCTATAGTATCTAAAACATGAGCCTACCTCATGTGACAAATGTGGAGGATAGATAATGAAAAGAAACTGGTTTATAACGTTTTGTATATACACAAGTGTATTTCTTCTTATTCTTTCGGCGTGTGGTACAAATAGTGGAAACGATCAGGTAAGAGTAGCTGAGGTTACACGCTCGATTTTCTATGCACCACAATACGTGGCACTCTCAGAGGGTATTTTTGAGAAGCATGGCATTGATGTCGAATTAACGACTACTCGGGGCGGAGATAAAACAATGACCACTCTACTATCTAACGGAGCTGATGTCGCCCTTGTAGGATCAGAGACGTCCATTTATGTCTATGCACAAGGCACTGATGACCCTGTCATAAACTTTGCTCAACTTACACAAACAGACGGTACGTTCCTTGTATCAAGAGAAAAAGTCGATCATTTTGAATGGAAAGATTTGAAGGGAAGTACATTCCTTGGCCAACGTAAAGGTGGTATGCCACAAATGGCTGGTGAATACGTGCTGAAACAGAAAGGAATTGATCCACAAAACGATTTGGACCTTATTCAAAATATTGATTTCGCAAACATTTCAAGCGCATTCGCTTCTGGAACTGGCGATTACGTTCAGTTATTCGAGCCAACAGCAAGTGTCTTTGAAGAACAAGGGGTTGGACACATTGTAGCTTCATTTGGAAAAGAATCAGGGGAAATTCCATATACAGGATTTATGGCAAAAGAAAGTTATTTGAGTAAAAATGCTGATGTAGCAGAGCGTTTTACAAAAGCACTTTATGAGGCTCAACTGTGGGTAGATACTCATTCTTCTGCAGAAATTGCAAAGTCAATTGAACCCTTCTTTCAGGATACCGATCTTGAACTCATTACAACTGTAGTAGATCGTTACAAAAGCCAGCATTCATTCGCTACAAACCCATCACTGGATCAAGAAGAATGGGATAACTTACAAAATATTATGGATGAAGCAGGAGAACTCCCAAAACGCGTTGATCATAGCAAATTAGTAGATAATAGCTATGCCGAAAAAGCGCAAAAATAGGAGGGAAAATAATGTCTTTCCTTCAACTCAACGCTATTTCACATGTGTATTTAACGAAAAACGCTGCCAAAGAAGCGATTTCCAACCTCTCTTTCGCTATTGAAGAAGGAGAATTCGTTTCCCTCCTTGGGCCAAGTGGATGCGGGAAATCTACTCTGTTGTCGATCATTTCAGGATTAGTAAAACCTACTGAAGGGAGCGTTTCTCTACAAAATAAAATTATAAAATCTCCCGGCGAACGAATGGGCTATATGCTTCAACAGGATTACTTGTTTCCTTGGAAAACAATTGAAGAAAATTGTTTTATAGGATTAAAGCTTCTAAACAAGTTGACAGCGGATAAAAAAGAACAAACATTGGAATTATTGGATAGCATGGGGTTAAGCGATGTCCGCTCGGCCTATCCTGATCAGCTTTCAGGTGGAATGCGTCAACGCGTAGCTCTCGTTCGCACACTTGCAACAGATCCTGATCTACTGTTATTAGATGAGCCTTTCTCTGCACTTGATTATCAAACAAAATTAAAACTCGAAGACCTTGTGTTTAAAACATTAAAAAAGCATCGAAAAACCGCCTTGCTGGTGACTCATGATATTGGAGAAGCGATTGCGATGTCAGACCGCGTCATCCTTTTAACGCCTCGTCCCGGGAAAATCGCGAGAACTTTTCAAGTCCCAGCTTCCCTTAAAGAATTACTTCCTTTTGAAGCTAGGAATGATTCTGCTTTCCCTGAGAATTTCCAGCTGATTTGGAAGGAGCTTGATTCTCTTGAACCATCTCCAACTTAAACATAAGCATCAACATTATCTAAGAGAGTTGAAAAGGGAAAGAAATGAAATATTGGGTTTTCAGGTGTGTATTCTCTTTGCATTTCTCACTTTATGGGAATTAGCAGGACGGTTCACATGGATCGATCCGTTATTATTTAGCTACCCCTCTAAAATTGCTTCTCTCTTTATAACAAAAGTAACAGATGGTTCATTACTGTTACACACTGGTGTAACGTTACTTGAAACAATTGCTGGATTTCTTCTTGGAACAGTACTTGGAACCGTGTTCGCGGCAATTCTATGGTGGTCACGCAAAGCTTCTAGAATCTCAGATCCGTATCTTGTTGTATTGAATTCCATGCCTAAAGTAGCTCTTGGTCCAATCATCATAGTTGCGCTTGGTCCAGGTTACATCTCCATTATTACGATGGGTGCTTCTATTTCCGTTATTATTACTACTCTTGTGATCTACCACGCATTTCATACTGTTGAACCAAACTTCATCAAAGTTATTCGCTCATTTGGTGGTAATAAGCGCCAGATCTTCTTTGAAGTAATCCTGCCATCTTCCTTTCCAGCGATTATCTCTACCTTGAAAGTAAATGTGGGTTTATCGTGGGTCGGCGTTATTGTTGGGGAATTTCTCGTTTCAAAACAAGGTCTTGGTTATATGATTATTTATGGCTTCCAAGTATTTAATTTCACATTGGTTTTACTGAGCTTATTTATGATTGCGATTCTCTCATCAATCATGTATTTAGGGGTCGAATGGTTAGAACGGAAATTAATTAAACACTAGCTCCTCTTAAGAGGGGCTTATTTTGTTGTGATTGGGCAAACTAGTTAG
Source organism: Pseudalkalibacillus sp. NRS-1564 (assembly GCF_050467905.1). Lineage (NCBI taxonomy): Bacteria > Bacillati > Bacillota > Bacilli > Caryophanales > Fictibacillaceae > Pseudalkalibacillus > Pseudalkalibacillus sp. NRS-1564. The sequence goes on from NZ_JBITPM010000037.1 coordinate 69,686, forward strand.
CCACCACTCACAAATATGATGGGTTCCTACACGTCTTACCACTTGCAAAATGATTGCTATAGACCCACCCAAATACCATCTGCTAGCATATAGAAGAACATATTCTTATATAAGACAGGTGAAAACAATGAGCGCACTAAGAGGTGTATGGCTTAGCATAACAGCTTACTTACTACTTTCAATGATCAAATTAGGCGCAGGGTATCTCTTTGGTTCAGAAGCCCTCTTAGCAGACGGATGGAATAACGCATCAGATATCGTGGCATCCATTGCTGTTTTAATTGGCATGAAAATCTCTCTTAAGCCACCAGACTTGAACCATCCATATGGCCATTCTCGAGCAGAAACCGTTTCTTCTCTATTCGCCTCATTTGTTATGTTTGCGATTGGAATACAAGTCCTCTTCCATACAGCTACTGTCTTACTCAGTGGTAAAGTCTCCTCTCCTCCACTTAGCTCTGCCTGGGTTGCCTTTTTTTGGAATGATCGTTATGGGAGGCGTTTATCTTTTTAACTACCGCCTCGCTAAAAAAACGAATAGCCTCGGACTAATGGCTGCAGCTAAAGACAATTTATCAGATGCTCTCGTTAGTCTAGGTGCTTTTATTGGAATTATTGGTGCTCACTTTAACATGCATTGGCTAGATCCTCTTACAGGCTTTATTGTAGGTCTTATCATATGCAAAACGGCTTATGATATCTTTAAAGATTCATCACTCATGTTAACGGATGGATTTGATAAAGAGAAATTGAATGATATAGAGGCGACGATCCAAAACATTGAAGGGGTAGAAACATTAGTGGATATTAAAGCACGGATGGCCGGAAATGATATTATTGTCGATGCCGTTGTAGAGGTAGCACCTCATTTAAATATTAAAGAAGGGCATACGATTACGGACAAAATAGAAGCCCAGTTAGAGAAGGATCATGACGTTCGAAATGCCACCATTCATGTTGAACCTGGCAGGGAAATTACTGAAAGAGGCTCTGCCAATGAATAGTGCATTCTCCATCTGTTATTTGTTTGAAGAAAGTGGCTTATTGGATTTTGTATAATTACGAGCAAAAAAGTCCAGTACAATGAACTGGACTTTTTTCTCATTACAAATAATTAAGATGTTTTAGACTATAAGTAAGTACTTGATCCTTCATCATAAAGCTATAACGCTCATTTAAGTGAATATCTTTCGGAAGTGTTGTTAGCTTCACCGGTCCCTTTGTTTCCATATAATCTTCTTTGTCTACGAGACGATCAATATCAGCATAATAGACATTCTTAATAATTGTCCCGCCTTTTCCTTCAACACGATACTGACCTACATATTGAAGATGCTTAACAACTCCACCTGTTTCTTCATATACCTCACGCACCGCGGCTTCTTCGGCATTCTCTCCTACTTCCACTTTCCCACCTGGAAATTCAATGCCTCTTCGAGAGTGCTCGGTTAACAGCCACTGTTTTTCGAGGCGACAAATAACCCAAACATGTTTTGGTGCGGGAGAGTAAGGATGATCCTCGAAAGAAAATGTTACCTGATTATGATAGTAATCTGTAAACATAAATTCGCTCATTTGATAACCTCGTCCTTTAGTTTCTTACTTTATTGTAAAAGAGTAGCCTGTGCTTGTCCAATCTACCTGTACAAAAAATAAAACGCACGGACCAAAAGTTCCGTGCGTTTGAATTATTTAATCTCAAAATCATTAATGATCCAATGGTTGTTTTCATAAAGAAAATGGATGTTTATTGTGTAAGAGCCATAAAGGTCAGACTCATTCGATTGTGTCAGTTCATATTCATATTCATTAAGTTTCTCCAGTTCATATGACTCATCAGTATTCACCCACGGGAATAGCTCTGTTGGTACTAAGTAAAGATCACCTTCACGCTCTGCAAAATAAACATCCGCAATTTCAGAAGCGAGTTCTTTTGAGGTTATCTTTTGTAAGTCCTGCTCAACCTCTGCTATTGTTTGAAACTGTTTAACTTTACCCTCTTCATCTGTATCCTGAATAATATGATTGATAAGTTCGTTAGATAAATTCTCAACTTCTGGTTTTTCAACTGAATCCGTCTTTGCTTCTGCTTTATTCTCAAGAGTAGAAACCACTATTTCTGAATGATCAGCAGCAACTTTTGATAATTCTCCGCCACAACCCGAAGTGAAAGTTAGTGCACCTACAAACATTAATAAACCTATGTATTTTTTTATGTCACTCATCCTTTAAGTATAGTAGAATTTCTTTATATTGATTTCATACCTCATCCTATTAGGTGTCAAACAAACTAGAGATATATTAAGTCTTTTTTACCATAGCAATGAAAGGATTTTTGCTATTTTCTTTTGGATACACTACTTATACGAAAAGACATAGCAGAATGTTTCGATTTTTCATAATTTATTTCGGGAGAGGGGTGATTTATTGGGAGAATTATGGAAGATTCGATTTAATAATTATCTGCGGCATCGACTTAAGTATTTGTCTTACATCATGCAAGGCGGATTTTTGATCGCTTTATTGCTAAGCGGAGCAATAGGAATTGTTTATTATCAACGTTTAATCGATGTTATACCTGAGCCATTTCCACTCCTATTTGCGATCGCCCTCATCATGAGCGTAGTACTAAGTATTCTTGAAGGAAAGTTCTTTCTCTTTCAAGCGGATCGCGTCTTTTTAATCGCATGTGAAGATCGTATGAGGCAATACATTAAATATACTTTCTTCTATTCTTTGATTCGTTCACTGCCGATAATTTTAATCGTTAGTTTAGTAAGTGCTCCTGCCCTCATTCATTTAGAAATTCCTTTAGAATTACTAACATGGATTTATGTCATGGTACTCTTGCTCTTTATATTGTCTTTTTTTACGATCATACGATCTTACTTCACGAAGAAAAAATGGCTGCGTCTTTACCTTTTCATTAGCAATTTCACTATTCTTTCCTTCACCATGAAAGGATATGTTTTTATTGGTGCCTTATTCCTTATGTTTCCCATTACATACCTTTACTTACTATTTCGTCAAAACTCGATGCTTCAGTGGGAAAGATTGATTGAACTTGAATCATCACAAACTGCTCGGTTTGAGCAATTCGCAAACCAATTCGTCGATGTGCCTTCTTTACAGAATAAAGTGAAGGCAAGAAAGTATTTGCACTGGATTATTCAATTGATACCAGTGTCTAACGCACAGACCTTTCTATTGATTAGGATTTTCTTTCGTAAAGGAAACTACACATGGGTGTATATCAGATTAATTGGACTCGGAGCATTGATTCTCTATTATCTAAGAGGAGAGTACACATCGTACATAATGGTCCCAATCCTTTTATGGGTCACTCAAAACCAGCTTTTAGCAATCAAAAAAGAACAAATGAGAGACTCGTTTCTTGTTATTCTCCGTAACGATTATCCACTGAGAAACATGATTTTATCGTTATTAGTTATACAATCCATTTTATTTAGTATTGTTCAGCTTCCTTCTTTACAGCATAGTTTTTGTGTTTTAATAGAAGGACTTTTGATTTCATTTTTTTAGAACATAAAAAACAGAGAAATACATAAAGAGAAGCCGGCTAATATTAGCCGGCTTCTCTTTATGATTTAGCAACAATAAGGATTGTAGTTTGCTCCGCCTACATAACCTGGTCCAGGACCACAACCGCCGCCCATTGCGCCAGCTCCAACAATAATTAGTAAAATAAACAGAACAACAATTAACGCAAAACCTTTACCATATCCTCCGCTCATCTTTATCCCCCTCGTTAAAATTCATTCACTACACTATTACTTTATGTAGTTGATTCCATTTAGGAAGGGCATGAGCGGAGTTCATGGAGAAAAACTAGTTGTTCATCCTCAATTTCTTGTATTGTGGTTTAGAGCTGATAATACGCCCATTTGATCAATTTGTTGCTTTGTATGAGGTGTGCCTAGTCGATGGATCATCTTATATAATTCATAAATTGCTTCATCCGTCCAATCTCGATGACGGTCTACTTCACTTTCATCATAATGATTCAGTGAAAAGAAATCATTTTGTTGCACATATTTCTGAGAGCGCAACTTCTCAATTACACGTTCCATTTCCATTTTCTCTTCTTGACTTGCTCTAATTTCAAAGGCATTCATTTGAGTGCCAACATTTGTCTCATGAAGCTCACCTTTAGGTGTTACAAAATACGTCTCACGTACCATTGCTTCTCACCTCCATGAAAATTTAAACAGGACTTTCTTCTAAATGACGATACCCTTTGTATTCATGTTGAGCAGCATCAATGGTTTTCTCAACAGTATCAAGCCTAGAGCGAAATGATCCAACGTCACGTCCCTGTTTCTTTGCTTCTTCAACTCGCGCATCATAGTTGGTTGCTTCGGTCGCTTCTGACTCCACATGAAATTGTTTTTTATCATGATCCACTACAACTTGAATAAATTTTTCCATTGATTTTTCCTCCTCTTTATCCTATCCTGCTTGTCACTTTACCCTTTTCGGATAAATATTAATCTTTTCCTTAAAAACGAAAACACCTAAATTTATGTTAAAATGAAGGGATGAATCCATAAGAATAGTTCAGGTGATGATCATGAATTTTACTACAACACCGCATCAAGCAGTGACTGAATTGGACCTATCTGCTCCTTTAACACCCCACTCGTCTCTCAGACCATTGGAAGATAAAGCAGAGCAGGCTTTTTTTCATGCTTTAGAGGAAAAAGGTATACGTCTGAATGAACCTCAAACAAAAGCAGTAAAGCATACTGAAGGCCCTCTTTTGACAATTGCCGGAGCCGGAAGTGGAAAAACATCTGTTTTAACAGCACGAACAGCTTTTCTAATGACAGTAAAGGAAAAAGATCCTTCTAGTATTCTACTCATTACTTTCACTCGAAAGGCATCTGAAGAAATGCGACAGCGTATCAGTCACTTACCAGGTGTCTCTTCTCAAGACTCCGGAAGATTAACAGCAGGAACATTTCATTCTATCTTCTTGAAATTATTAAGGAGTCTCGGTTATAACCAAAAAATATTGAATAGTGATCGTCACAAACAAATTATAATGAAGAATATTCTAAAAAAAATGAAGAGTCCTGAAGCATCTTTACCAGAGATTATGCTTTCATCAATATCTGCCTGCAAAGTTAAAATGATGGAGCCTGCAGATATCCCTGACAGTAAAGAAACAGAAGAATTAAAGAAAGCCTACTCTGAATATGAAGAGTGGAAAACGGCTAATGGCTATATTGACTTTGATGACATTCTTGTCTATATGTATCGAGAATTCAATCAAAATCCCGCTCTACTTCAAAAAATGCAAAATCGATTTCAATATATTTTAGTAGATGAATTCCAGGATACGAATCCAATTCAATATGAATTAATTAAACAAATTGCAGCTCCTCAAAACAACTTATTTGTAGTGGGTGACGATGATCAAGTTATCTATTCTTTTAATGGTGCAAATAGCTCAATCATTTTAGAGTTCGATCGTGCTTATCCCGAGGCATCCGTCGTAACGCTGGATACAAACTATAGATCAGCTCCACCCATTGTTGGACTCGGAAACCATGTAATTAAGCACAATACGTATCGAAGAACGAAAACGATGAACGCTACAGACAAAGACGGAAAGCAACCATACTATCTTCGCCCTGCTACAACAGAAGACGAAGCAGGTTATGTCCTCCGTCATATTCGAGAAAAGAAGCGAGAGTGGAAAGACATTGCCATTCTTACAAGAACTTATACAAATGCTAGAGCCATTTTCGAGCAGTTGATTGAACAGGACATCCCTTTCAACGCACAGGGAATGAAACAGGTCTTTTACGAGCAGTCGATTATTAAAGGAATGATGGAGCACCTTCGCCTCGCATACGAGCACCAAAATCTTGATGCGACAGCCGCCATACTCCCATCCCTTTTTATTAATCAAGAATCAGGTATGCGCCACATTGAGATGGAAAATTTTGTTGATCCAGTTGAATTTCCTTTGTTACATTTAAAATCTTGGAAAACACTACGTGATTTTCAAAAAAAATCGATAGATCGACGTGTCCGCCTTGTTCAAGAAGCTAAACGTCATCGACCCCAGAAAGCCATTCAATTGTTACGAGATGACTATATGAAACATCTGGACAGCGCAAATGACGAAGCATTAACTGTGCATAAGACTACTCTTAAAGAAATGATGGACGAGCTTGAGTTCTCGAGCTCACGATTTGAAACCATCCCAGAGTTCCTTGCCTACGTCGATCGAATCATACAACGATTCAATGAGCATAAACAAAAAGCTAGCGCCTCTAACGCGCTTTCACTACTATCCATTCACCAGGCTAAAGGGCTTGAATTCCCTGCGGTTTACGTCATTGGTGCTTCAGAAACGATTCTACCGCACGTTTCTGCGCTCAATACGATGAAAGACAAAGAAGCCTCTCATAAGCAGCTCTATATGAAAAATCCGACTGCTGACCTTGAGGAAGAACGTCGCCTTTGTTACGTTGCCATTACACGTGCAAAGGAAGAGCTCTATATTTGCTCCCCTGAGAAACACCTTGGTAAACAAACACCCGTCTCTCGTTTCTTAACGGATGCCTTCAAGAAGAAAATTCAACAAGAAGGTAAAACGGTGAAAGCATGGGTTTGCAGTAGTGAATTTTGCAAAGGATGGATGAAAATAGAGGATAAGAAACAACCTGATCAAAAGCAATGCCCCTTATGTGATAAGCCAATGATCATTTCGCAAAAGCCTGTTCAAAAAGACTGAACTATGTCACTGTGTTAAGCTTTGTTGCGCTTTGATTACAAATTATTTAAGAGAAGTTTAACTTCAATAATTCGCTCTCCAAACGTGCTATAGTAGAAAAAAACGCGCAACAGGAGGGCTCCGATGAGCAGCATTCGTTACGAAACCATCTTTCAGAAGCAGCTTGGAAACGGTACGATTATCGGTATTATGGATTACCTTGAAGGCAAGCTGATCAGACTGAACTTAAATGATGAGGAGCCGGACTTACTTAACCCGGAGCTAAAAGAATTTTTCCAGCAAGAGCGGATGAAGGTACATCCTAAACAATAGTTACCCACTCAGAAACAAATGTTTAAATAAACGAAGAAGCCTCCAAATAAAGGAAGGCTTCTTTTTATTTTTCAAGCATAAAAACCCAGATAACTGGAACGCTATTCATAAATCGCTTTGTAACTTGAAGTATTTTCTTCTGAAAGTAGTCATTTATAACTATTTATTTCAAAAAAAGGTTTGATATAAAAAATGAATAGGGTATATCAATAGTAGCAAAGGACATTGCTATATTAGAGGAGGAAGTCATTATGTTAAAACAAGTTCTCGTTATTATCGGTATTGTTGTTGTAGTAGCATTTGTTGTCAGCGCATTATTCTAGAAGGCAGCAAAAATATAGTTATGTATGAACTAAATTGACTTTATCAAGGAGGAATAGCAATGGTACGTACAATCCTTATGATCATTGGCGCGGTTGCTGTGATTGCAGCTATCATTTCATTTATTTAATATTGTAAAATTGAGCAATTGAAATTTATTAATTCATCATAAATAAAACAGTCGAGCCATTACGGTTCGACTGTTTTTTATCGTCTATTAATCATTCTTCTTCATGTTTTTTTGGCTTCATCAACTTTGGACTTTGGAATGTATATAAAGATTGCCTTTTTGTTATTATTCATACAAATCTCCTTCAGAGTTGATTTATTGTTACCCTCATTCATTCTACTCGATAAAGGCACGTATAAGCAATCATCACTTACAAAACATTTGAAAACAATGCCTTAGTACTAAATTTTCTGTGAATAAAAAATTGATTAGGAGTATTTGCATTCAAACTGTCAAGAAATCGATAAAACTTCAACTTCTATTGTAGGACTAGTATTGATATACTATTTGTAAACTGCCTGTAACTGTTTATGTGAAGCAGATCACATCAGATAATGATGAAGGAGTGAAATACATTGTTGAAACAACCATTGAAACTATTCCGAGGCGTCGGCTACGCAGAAGGAATATCATTTTTATTATTATTAGGAATCGCGATGCCCCTTAAATATATGATGGATATCCCTATGGCCGTAACGATTGTTGGAGCGTTACATGGCGGACTGTTTGTTCTCTATCTTGCCGTAATTCTATATGTCACAATCGTTAAGCGCTGGTCTTTCATTAAAGCCGCGCTCGCAGTTGTCTCCTCCGTTATCCCATTCGGACCGTTTATATTCGATGCGCGAATCGCAAAAAATTCTGAAGTATAAAAACAAGGCAGGACCTTTAGAAGGTTCTGCCTTTTGTTATCTTTTCCCTAGCTATGTTAATAAACTTCTTTAGAAACCGTCACCCTCTCAAGTTCTTGCCAGTTTATTTCGTATCCGATCCCATTCTCTTTAGAAACAGTAATCAAACCGTTCTCCACTTCCACTTCAGGTTCAATAATATCTTTTTCCCAGTACCGTGCTGATGCAGAGACATCTCCTGGTATTGTGAAATTAGCCAAACTAGAAAGCGCGATATTATGCGCCCTTCCTATTCCAGACTCTAACATGCCACCACACCAAACAGGTATCCCCCTTTCACTACATAAATCATGGATCCTCTTACTAACGGATAACCCTCCAACACGTCCGGGTTTAATATTAATAATCTTACAGCTATTTAAATCGAGCGCTCGACGGGCATCATCATAAGAATGTATACTTTCATCCAAACAGACCGGTGTTTCAATCTCTTTTTGTAAAATCGCATGATCTACAATATCGTCAGCTGCTAGAGGTTGTTCAATCATCAGCAAATGAAATGGATCAAGTGCTTTTAAACGATCGATGTCTTGCAGAGAATAAGCTGAGTTCGCATCTGCCATTAACGATAAGTTTGGATAAGAATGACGTATTGCTTCTAGAATCGAAATATCCTGCGAAGGTTTGATCTTCACTTTAATTCGTTCATATCCCTCATCAACTCTTCTATGGATTTCTTCTAGCATAACTGAAGGATCCGAAGCGCCTACGGCAACTCCTGCCTTAATCTTCTGTGAAGAACCACCTAATGCTCTTGAGAGGCTAATTCCTTCTCTTTTAGCATATAAGTCCCAGATCGCACCCTCAATCGCAGATTTAGCCATTGGATTTCTTCGAATGCCCGCTAGTATTCCTTCCACATCGGACGGATGAGCAATCAGTTGGTTTTTGAGTTTAGGAATGATGAAGTCTCTTAGCATATGCCAGGAAGTTTGAAGCGTCTCTTCTGTATACCAGGGCGACGTAAAGGCAACTCCTTCTCCAAAACCTACTTCCCCTTCAGAATCTCTTACTTCGACGATAATTAAATCTCGAGCAGTGACTGTTTCCAAACTGTTACTAAAAGGGGATTTTAGGTTCATTCGAATATGACGTAGAGTAACACTCTCCAGTTGCATCATATCGTATCACTCATATCTACTAATAAATTTCGCTGTAGCTTATTTGCCCCATTCCTAGGAAGGCTATCCACATAAGTAATCGTTCTAGGTAGCTTGTAACGCGCAAGACGTTCTGAAAGATAATCGAGCAGCTGCTGTTCCGTCAAAGAGCGATTCTTACTAACAACAAATGCTGCAGGTACTTCTCCCCACTGCTCATCTTTAAACCCAGTTACGCCTGCATCCTCCACATCTACATGCTCAAGGATCGCCGCTTCAATTTCTGCGGGATACACATTTTCACCACCAGATATAATGAGGTCTTTCCTTCGATCCAATACAAAGAGAAAGCCATCTTCATCCAGATAACCAATATCGCCTGTATGAAGCCACCCGTCTCCAAATGCAGCTCTTGTTGCATCATCCCTTCGCCAATACCCCTTTGTAATCGTAGGTCCTTTCACGAGAATCTCTCCATGCTCTAAAGCAGAAAGGGATTTATGATCAAGACTAATCATAATCTCTGATGGGAAAAGCGCCTTTCCAGCTGATCCCTGTTTATCTAGCATATATTCAGGTGAAAGCGTCACAATTTGAGAGGCAGTTTCCGTCATACCAAATGTCTGGAAGACAGGAATATGCTTCTCCTCGCAAGTAGAAAGAAGCGGGTATGGAGCTGGACCACCTCCAAGAAGCATGCAGCGAAATGTTTCGGGGTAATGATCGGTTCCAAGGTCATCGAGCATTTTTTTCAGCATAGCGCTTACTACCGATACAATTGTAATCCGTTCTTTTTGAATCGATTGATTAACGACACGCGGTTCAAACCGTTGTTGAATAACCATTGTGATTCCGTAAATAACACTTCGCAATAGAATAGAAAGTCCACTCATATGGAACATTGGAACCGCACACAGCCAGCGATCATTCATATCTAAACCAAGATTAAGACTGGAACCGATCGCACTCCACCAATGGTTACCATATGAAAGCATAACACCCTTAGGTTTTCCAGTTGTGCCAGAAGTGTACATAATCGTATGAAGCTGATGTAACTCAATAGTTGTTTGTAGCTCTTCTAACTGATAAGCACCTGGGTGAAGATCTTCCCAGATGATTATATTTACCGGACTTTGTTTTGCGTCACTAGCTTTCTTCTCAAGTGAATTGTCAGTGATCACATAGGAAATCTCAGCATCGTTCATTTGGAAAGATATCTCTGGTCCTGTTAATCGATGATTCAATGGAACAATGACAGCCCCAATGTACATCAGAGTATGTAAACAAACGGCAGCGTCTAATCCATTCTCCATATAAAAACCAACATGCTTTCCTTTTTCGATCCCTTTTGCTTTTAGAGCATTTGCCATCTTAACTGCCTTTTCTTGTAACTGTTTATAAGTTAACTGTTTGCCATTATCGATAAGCGCCACTCGCTCAGGCGTCATAGAAGCACGTTTATGTAGCCAATTTGGCATCGTATCCATCTTTAACATCCTTTCTTTCATTACCATAGACTATTTGAAAAAAACAGCTTGATGGGAATCCATCAAGCTGTTTCAAGCAATCGATTTAAGGAAAACGTGGGAACTGTTTAAAGTCCGGTTTGCGTTTTTCTTTAAATGAATCGCGTCCTTCTTTTGCTTCGTCAGTTGTGTAATAAAGAAGCGTTGCGTCTCCACCCATTTGCTGGAGTCCTGCAAGACCGTCTGTATCTGCGTTAAGAGAAGCTTTAAGGAAGCGTAGGGCTGTTGGTGACTTATCAAGCATTTCCTGTGCCCACTGTACTGTTTCAGCTTCAAGCTGATCAAGTGGAACAACCGTATTAACAAGTCCCATATCAAGTGCTTCTTGTGCATTGTATTGACGACATAGGTACCAGATTTCACGAGCTTTCTTATGACCTACGATACGAGCAAGGTATCCTGCACCGTATCCAGCATCAAAGCTACCAACTTTAGGGCCAGTCTGACCAAAAATAGCATTATCTGCAGCAATTGTCAGGTCACATACCACGTGAAGGACGTGTCCTCCTCCAATCGCATAACCTGATACCATTGCAACAACCGGCTTAGGGATAACACGAATGAGGCGTTGAAGATCCAAGACATTTAGACGAGGAATCTCATCATCACCTACATAACCACCATGACCACGAACACTTTGGTCACCGCCAGAACAGAAAGCTTTGTCTCCAGCTCCTGCTAGAACAATAACACCAATATCTGAATTGTCTCTCGCAAATGAAAAAGCGGTAATTAATTCGTTAACCGTTCTTGGCGTAAATGCATTGCGCACCTCTGGACGGTTGATTGTAATCTTAGCAATACCATCATACGTTTCGTAAAGAATATCTTCAAATTCTCGTTCAGTCTTCCATTGAATCATTTAGAAATTCTCCTTCCTTATGTAACAAAATTTACAGATTAGAATCTGCATGCTTTTTTAGAAAAGCTACTACCATTTTATCAAAGATTTCAGGTTCTTCTACATGAATTGTATGCCCTGCGCCAATAATTTGCACAAAATCAGCCTGAGGAATCTTTTTTTTCATCTGTTTCCCAATTGAAATGAACTTCTGATCGTACTCCCCAACTATTAGAAGGACTGGAAAGGTTATCTTCTCTAACACACTCCAATAGGAAGCCTGTGCCCCCGTTCCCATTCCAATTAGACTATTTGCTAGTCCTATTTCAGTATTGCTCAAACGCTGCTTTCTTATTTCACTTTGAATACTTGGTGAAAGTTTCTTCTGCGAAGAAAATAACGGAAGAGATTCCCAGAAGGTTACGAAATCTTCAATACCTTCCTTCTGAATTCGCCTGGCAAGTGCATGGTCTTTCTGCACTCGTTCTCTTCTTTGATCTTCCGTAGAAAGCC
>NZ_JBITPM010000038.1:0-136408 GCF_050467905.1 Pseudalkalibacillus sp. NRS-1564
AGCATGAGTCATTTTTGATTTGTAGGTAATTTCTCCAAAGCACCTAGCGCATAACGCTTCCACCTGAAATTTTGAGCGATTCGCCAATAATGTTTTCTGACGCATTTGAGAGAAGGTAAATGATGCTATTGGCGACTTCTTCAGGCTGCGTAATTCTTCCAGATGGCATTGCTGCTTCTACATCCTTTAATTCTTCCTCAAAGCTTTTATTCTGTCTCTCCCCTTTAGAAGCAATACTGTTTCGGCCCATTTCTGTATTAACGAAGCCGGGACATACTGCGTTAACTCTAATTCCATCACGGATAGCCTCGTGGGCAAACGACTGCGTGAAGCCAGTTATAGCAAACTTTGAAGCGCTATAGGCCGTGTTACCAAAAGTTCCTCTAAGACCTGAGAGAGAAGAGAGGTTTACAATCGCCCCTTTCTTCTTATCCTCACGCATTCGCTTATACACAAGTTGAGTCAGTAAAACAGTCGAGGTATAATTTAGCTCCATTACTTTGCGAAGATCTTCTTCTTCTAATTGATCAAGCGTATCGCCGCCGCCAATTCCTGCTGAGTTAACTAACCCTGTGATGCTTCCGTTATATTTAATAGCACTTTCGATAAGAGTAGAACGATCTTTCTCATTGTTTAAATCAGCAGGAAGAACAGCAACCGTTGCTTCCGTTACTAACTCTTCGCACTCCTGCTTCAGCTGAGTTAATTTATCTTTATTTCTTCCGGTTATCGTAATCGTAGCACCGGCTTTTACGGCGGCCTTTGCGGTTTCATATCCAATACCACCCGTGGCTCCGGTAATGAGAACATGTTCATGCTTAAGCGTATCCTCTTTGAAAATTCCCATTTGTCCTTCCTCCTTTTAAGGTCTAGCACCCTTTTACCCGTTTGAATACTTATAAAACCCTGACATAACGAAAAGACAGGTAGCCATTGGCTGCCTGCCTAACTTCTTTCTATTGAACTCCAACTGCATTAAAAGCCTGTTTTACAGATTGAACTTCTGAGCTTCCGCTTCCATAAAGATCAGTGGCAGCTTGTACTGCTGCTGATCTCATCTGACTAAAGTTTGAAGAAGCGGTTAAGTATTGCGTAAGGGTGCGGTAGTAAATAGCGCTGAGTTTGTCTTTTCCAATTCCTGATACGGTTACCCCATAGAATGTACCGCCTTCACTCAGCAGATAAGCTGCTTTGTTCATGATGCCGCTGTTGATATGAACGCCGCCATTATCTTGAGAACCAGTATAGCGGACAGAGTAATGATCAGGGTCTCCGAATTGGGATGGGTCTGACATTGAACGAAGAGCATCCCCGGATGTACCTGGTGTATAAATATCTTCTCCGATTAACCAGTCAGGGTTATTGCTGTCGTAGTATTCTACAAGCGTTCCGAATACATCAGACATGGATTCATTCAGTGCTCCTGATTCATTTTGATAAATTAAGTCAGCTGTTGTATCAGTGACAGCGTGTGTCAATTCATGAGCAACAACATCTTCACCACCTGAAAGGGATACAAAAGTTGAGCCATCTCCATCACCATAGACCATTTGGCTTCCGTTCCAGAACGCATTATTGTAGTTGCGTCCGTAATGTACGGTGGACTTTAGTGGTGAACCGTTTCCGTCATAACTATCTCGGTTGAAGACATCTTTATAATAATCATACGTCGCTCCTGCATAGTAGTGAGCGTCGACTGCAGCCGCGTCATAGCTTGCGTTAAAGGAGTTATCCGAATCTGCCCATAAAGAGCCTGGCAGTTTTGTGCGATTTGCCGCATCATATGTTAAGATTCCGCCACCTCGCGTAGTGTCTTTCAAGTAATAAGTTGAAGAGGAAAGTAGCGTATTGAACGTTTTTTGATCACCAAGTACACCAGTTCCACTTGCCGTCTTAATTGTTCCGGTAACATTATCACCACCACCTGGCTTGCCGACTCCTTCTTTTTTTGCTTCGTGTAGAGCATTGAAGCTTGTTAGAACTTCACCACTTGTTGCATCAATTATGTATTGCCAGTTACCCGGTTCAGGCGAGAGGAAGTTCAAGGTCACATGGTAAGCATACGTTGCAGACTCTCCTTCAGTATAGACGACAAGGTTGGATTCGGGTTTTTGTTCATAGGCTGGTGAAAAACCGAGATCTTCTTCTGCTTTTTTAACGGCGTCCTGTTTCTTGAATTTTGTTGCTTTTTTAAGCTCTTTCTTCGACCCAAGGTCTGGAATAACTGTACCTGATACGGCTGTTAAAATACCACTTTCATCAACATGAGCCGTTTGAGTTGAACCATAAACAGGTGTTCCTTCATGAAGTTGTTGTAATCGAAAAACCGTAAAACCAAGATCGTCCTTTTCTTTTGATAGGATTTTAAAGGAATCCTTAGCGGAAGATCCACTAAACTTGTACAGGTTTTTCTGTTCGTTCAAGTAATCAAATAGTACTTGATTGGCATTTTGAGAGCTTGCTTTTGTTAGTTTTCCTGAAACAAAAGTAGGTGTTCCTGTTTCTTTATTCATATTCGTATCTGCTGCTGCAAATGTTGAGGATGGTGCGAGCATGGTACTAACGAGCCCCACTGATAAACCGATTGAAAGTAAATTTTTTTTCTTTCCCATTCTATATCCCCCTCGTGATTAAGATGAGCTAACATTACCATAAAAGATTTAGTATTCAAACTATTTAAACTATTTTGATAGTTAAGACCTATCCTTTTGGATAGAGTTATAGGGAGATATACCTGTTATTTTTAAAAAGGTATTGGTTCTTTAGACTCAGGAGGTGGTGTGCTAATAAATAATGGCGTTAATGACCATATGAAACGGCATATCCTGGTTCTTTTTCTGTGCGTTTAGAGATTGATGCGCGAGTATTTCTACTTCCCTATCTGTTAATGGAACAAGTGTAGGATCTCCAATACGTATGTGCTCTGATGACTAACTTTCGAGTGAATATCGTTAAGTTCATTGTTACTCTTCTTCCGGTACTTTTCGTTACTTTAGAAAAAAGGGTGATGCTAAGTGAATCGTTTTATGATTGGAAGAAAGTACTTATTGTAAAGAGAACGTATATTCGGTTAAAATACGGGTATATATAAAGGGAACAAACGTTCTTTTGATTAGGAGAAGGGGGGATACAAATGGATTATTCTAAATTTCCAAAGAAAACAATCCTATGTATTGATATGAAAAGTTTTTATGCAAGTTGTTCAGCAGTAGAGATGGGGCTTGATCCACTTACATGCTATCTCGCGGTTGTTGGTGATACCGAGCGACAGGGAAGTGTTGTGCTAGCAGCGTCTCCGGCACTAAAGAAGGAATTTGGAATACGAACAGGGAGCAGACTATTTGAAATTCCAAATAATAAAAACATTCATATCGTTAATGCGAAAATGTCTTCATATTTAAAACAATCAATGGAAATAACGAGGCTTTTTCATCGTTATGTACCATCAGAATGTATCCATACGTATAGCGTTGATGAATCGTTTTTGCAGGTTGATGGGACAGAACGACTTTGGGGGAACAAATTTGAAGTAGCTCACAAGATCAGAAATGAAATAAGAGAGACATTCGGATTACCATGTGCCATAGGGATTGGCCCAAATCTTTTAATGGCAAAGCTTTGTCTCGATCTGGAAGCGAAAGAAAAAGGGATTGCAGAATGGACTTATGAAGATATTCCTAAAAAACTCTGGCCGCTTTCCCCGCTAAGTCAAATGTGGGGTATCGGATCGCGTGTCGAGCGAACGTTAAATCGAATGGGGATTATGAATGTAAAGCAGCTTGCGCATTACCCGCTACATCTACTAGAAGAAAAATTCGGTATTATGGGAAATCAGCTCTATCATCATGCGTGGGGCATCGATCTTTCTGAAATGGGTGCGCCGATTATGCAGGGACAGATTAGCTATGGGAAAAGCCAAATTTTGTTGCGAGATTACCATGACGAAAAAGACATTCAACACGTCATTCTTGAGATGAGTGAAGAAGTTGCAAGACGTGCGAGAAAAGCCCGGAAGGCAGGGCGTACGATTAGCCTTGGGATTGGTTATAGTAAAGAAGAAGGCAGGGGTGGCTTTCACCGTTCAAGGAGTATCCACAGCCCGACTGCTATTACGCTCGAAATATACAATGTATGTCTTCAGTTATTTGAGGAGTTCTTTGGAAGAAAAACGGTTCGTAAGATTTCCATTACCCTTTCAAATATTTGCAATGATGAAGAAGTGCAGTTGGACTTATTTAACGCGTCACGCCCAAAGCAGCGGGATCTCGGATATGTGATGGATTCGATCCGTGAGAAATATGGCTCAGATGCGCTGCTTTGTGCCGTTTCATACACAAAGGCCGGTACGGCACTGCATAGAAGTAAACTTGTGGGTGGTCATAAAGCATAGAAGGGGGAAGAAGCGTGATTCGTGATCGCGGAAATATAAAATGGACGTCAATGATGTTACCTGAGCATGTGAAAGAGCTAAGAGATTGGAAAACCGAAGAGAAAAAAAGTGAAAAGCCGGTACTTGATGAACAAAGAATGGTGGAAATGAATGAAACAATATGTGAAGCAATGGCCAATCACAACTCGCTTTGTTTTCAACACTTTAGTGGGGGAGAAACGAAAACTCTCTTTGGATATGTGCACTATGTAGATCCACTTACGAAAGAACTGCGTATTATTGACCATAATGAAAAAAGGACAACGATAAAGCTGCTGGACCTTGTGCACGTAGAGTTAGAATGAAAAAAATGGAGTATCCTCTCGGATGTAAAAAAAGTTTTTCATTTCAGGATTGGGGTAAAATAAGTATAAAGTCAAACCTGAATAAGTGAGACCATCCTGTCTGGTTAGAAACGAAGGGTAAATCAGATCAGATGAATTCAAAATCCGGAGTGAGATGAAAGATGCTATTAGCTCAAAATCTTAAACAAAATACGGAAAAGATCAAAGGAATTGATATTCACTATGAATACTATAGAAATGACACAGCCGTCGATCGACCAGTATTAACGCTTCTTCACGGTTTTCTATCGTCGAGCTTCAGCTTCAGAAGATTGATACCATTATTAACAAAGGCATATACTGTTGTTGCCATTGATCTTCCTCCGTTCGGAAAAAGTGAAAAGTCTAATCGTTTTGTCCACTCTTATCATAATTATGCGGAAGTGGTGGTTGAACTTTTAGAAAGGCTTTCAATTGATCATACTGTTATGATCGGCCATTCTATGGGTGGGCAAGTAGCAATGAGAGCCTCGGCTATGAAAGATGATCTCGTTAGTAAGAATATTTTACTGTGCAGTTCAGGATATCTTGAAAAGGCTAAACAGAGTCTAGTGTATACATCGTACTTACCTTTTTTCTCGGTATACTTGAAAAGGTGGCTTTATCGAAAAGGTGTTAGAGGAAATTTGCTTAATTGTGTTTATGATCCTTCCCTTATCGATGAAGAAATGATGGATGGATATATCCAACCTTTCTTCAATGAGGGTATCTTTCGGTCATTAGTTAGGATGATTCGAGATCGCGAAGGAGATTTGTCAGAAGTTGAACTAAATCAAATTCATACACCTAGCCTACTAATATGGGGAGAAAATGACAGAGTTGTGCCGTTGAAAATTGGGAAGCGTCTCAGTAAGGATCTCCCAAATGCTAAACTGATCATCTATGAAAAAACCGGTCACCTTCTACCAGAAGAAAAACCGGAATCGATTATGAAGGATATTGAGTGGTTTTTAGGAAAATAAAGATTGATCTATTGCAAAAATTGGTAGTCATACAAAGCTTGAACCAGACTAGTTAATCAGGTAAACTCCTTAAAGGATGAGGAGTTTATTTTGATGCAGTTAATCAAAGTTGACTCATCAGAATAATGCGTGATAAAGTAAAGCTCGTTATGAAAAAGTAAAATGAAGCATGCGCTCATTAATAATTGTATATTTCTTATTAAGAGAAGTGGAGGGACCTGGCCCAAAGAAGCTTCAGCAACCTCTGATCATCAGAAAGGTGCTGCTTCCAGCAAGAGAAATCTTGAGAGATAAGTGCAAAAGCCTTCTTCTCTTGAAGTGGGCTTTTTTTATTGAGACAGAATAAAGGATGAAGGAGACATGAATAATGGAGAAAGAAATAAAGGGGAACGGCCTGGCTTTACTTCCCCTTGGAATATTTATTGTGCTTTTTATTGGTACAGCTATCATAACAAAGGACTTTTATAGTATGCCTGTTATTCTCGCTTCTCTAATTGCGGCGGGCGTAGCTCTTTCGATGAATCGAAAAGAAAGCTTTATGAAAAAAGTGGAAGTGTTTTGTCGTGGAGCAGGTAATACGAATATCATATTAATGATTTTGGTCTTTTTACTGGCTGGGGCGTTTGCCGGAACAGCTGAAAAAATTGGAGCAGTAGATTCGATTGTTAATTTAGGTATATCAATTCTACCGGCTAATCTTTTAATCGTAGGTTTGTTTGTCATTGGCTGTTTTATTTCTATTTCGATGGGTACATCGATGGGAACGATTGTAGCACTTGCTCCCATTGGAATTGGAATTGCAGAGCAAACCGGAGTTGCCCCGGCACTGGCTTTATCAGCGGTCATAGGTGGGGCAATGTTTGGTGACAATCTTTCTATGATTTCAGATACTACGATTGCGGCAGTACGCACACAAAATACGCAAATGAAAGATAAATTCAAAGTAAACTTTTTTATAGTCTTGCCAGCTGCTATCGTAACAGCCATTATTTATGGTGCTTTAACGATGGGAGAGCAAGCAACGGTTGGAGGAGATCACGCATTTGATTTCGTTACAATTATCCCTTATTTAGGTGTACTGATCGCAGCGATCGCTGGTGTTAATGTTCTTATTGTACTTGTAAGTGGTACCTTATTTGCTGGGATTGTAGGTTTATATAACGGAACATTTGGAATGAGTGGACTGATCTCCACGGTTACAGAGGGCATAAAAGGGATGGAAGACCTTGCCATGATTGCTCTCGTCATCGGAGGGATGATTGAAGTCATTAAGCATAACGGAGGAATACAATACGTATTGGACAAAATCCTGAGCAAAGTAACTTCTCGTAGAGGAGCAGAGTTTGGTATCGCCGGTCTCGCAAGCGTGCTTGATTTATCAACAGCTAACAACACCATTTCGATCATAATGGGGGGCCACTTGCGAAAAACATTTCCGAAGAATATGGGGTAGACCCACGAAAGTCTGCTAGTATTCTTGATATTTTCTCAGGTAGTATACAGGGCATGCTCCCATATGGGGCACAGGTGCTTGCAGTAGCAGGTCTTGCGTCGATTTCGCCACTCGCTCTACTACCGTATTCAATTTATCCAATCCTCATTGCTATTGCAGGAATTATTGCGATTTTCATCAACTATCCCTCTATTTCGAAAAAGGGCTAAAGTGATAGTAAACAGAATCTTGAATTAAAATTTGATATGAGCATTTAAAAAGCAGGTAGCTCAATTTGAGCTACCTGCTTTTTTTATTATCCTTCGATTTGTTTTTGAAGATGCACAATTCGTTGAGGAAGAATGTACAAGTATTCAATAAGTGAATCTAGTAAGTCGATAATTAAGTTGGCCGTTTCTTCGCTTGTAGCTTTCTCAAGACAAAGGAGGTTATTTAAATTACTACCTTTGCCTAGTAGGTGTCCTAGTTTTACAATTGGTTCTTCTAAATCAATCTGTTTAGCAAGTGTTTCTAGCTGTTTAGAAAGTGGCTGTCCTAGCTCATTTTCAGATAGAAAACTACCTGTAATGCTCTCAAGAACACGATTAGCCATTACAGCCGTTGCGGTCCAATCCTTCATGTTATGTACATTCACTGCTGAGCGATAAACACGCTCAAGGTCATCGGGTAATCTAGCTGTGCTAGTCAGTCTGCCGAGCGGCTCTCGTGTAAAAGAGGTTTGATGCACGAATAGCTCAACTTCTTCTCCGCGATCATTATGGGACGTTTTAATGAGTATGAAAAGCACAGCTTCTTTACAAATAGAGCAGCGAGAAAGCGTGGAGAACACAGCCTGATTAATTTGATAATCGAACTTCAGTTGAAATGAAGCATCGCTTCCGCATTCTGGACATTCTGTATTAGCTGATTTTGGAAGCTTTGTTTGTCCGTATTTCACAACCGAATTAATAGTAGTCTGTTGTATCTTTCTCATCATATACCCCCTGGATCGATTTTGAGCAACTTGTTGTGGATTGTGTATCTATTCTTACATTTAATCATTGAGTTTATTTATTTTGAATTATAAAAAACATATCATCAACTTATAATTTTCGCCCCAAATGGAAATTTAAGGGGGTTGAAATGAATTACTTGTATGGAAATGGAAAAACGAATCAAAAGTCCTTTCTTGAAAGAGAGTAATAAAGTACCAAAATTGTGAATTTATTGACAGATGTGGCGAGCGAATTCTACACTATAGTTTAATGAACGATAGGAGGTATGACTATGGAACAACACCTTTGGAACCAATTATGGAAAGAACATGATCGAGCAAAAGATCTCTTAACATTCGCTTCTTCACACACGCCGGAAATCCCTTCAAAAAGTTCTCAAAAAAATCCAGGTTATGCATCTGGACCAGATCCTGCTTATGATAAAAGGAAACTGACGGGGTTGATCCTCGGACCGGTCCTTTTTCTTAGCATAATGTTGTTTTTTAATCCAAATGGTCTTTCAGAAGCAGGTTTGGCCATCTTAGCAAGTACGGCGTGGATTGCAACGTGGTGGATTACAGAAGCCATTCCGATACCGGCGACGTCTCTTTTACCATTAATTTTATTTCCACTAACGGGCGGACTAAAAGGTGATTTAACAGCATCAGCTTATGGCGATAACACCATTTTTCTCTTTATGGGTGGTTTTTTGATCGCGCTTACAATGCAGAAGTGGCATTTACATAAACGAATTGCTCTTTTCATTATATCAGCAATAGGAACAAGTACAGAGAGAATTGTACTTGGCTTTATGATTGCAACAGGCTTTTTATCAATGTGGATCTCAAACACGGCAACGGCTATGATGATGGTGCCAATTGGGCTGGCGGTGATTTATCAAGTATCCGAGCAGCTTGATATGAAGCAAGAAGGGATTCCGCAATTTAATTTTGGAAAAGCCATTATGCTTGGCATCGCGTACAGTGCCTCAATTGGTGGTTTAGCAACATTGATTGGAACACCTCCTAATACCATCTTTGCAGCGGTGGTCAATGAGCTATATGGCATCGAGATTTCATTTGCCCGCTGGATGATGTTTGGCGTACCTTTAACTGTTCTTCTTTTATTCGGCTGCTGGTATTACCTTGTGAAAATGGCATTTCCGATGAATGTTAAAGAGCTGCCAGGCGGGAAAGAGGTGATTAATAAGGAGAAAGCGGATCTTGGGAAAATGTCTATGGAAGAAAAGGTCATTATGGTAGTTTTTTCTTTCACTGCGGTTGCCTGGATTAGCCGTTCCTTTGTTTTAAGTGAGCTTAATCCGAATATAAATGACACTGTCATCGCGATGACTGCAGCGCTATTACTTTTTCTTATACCAGCCCCTTCGAAAAAAGGTGCCTTTCTTTTAGATTGGGATACAGCAAAAGGATTACCATGGGGAATTCTTCTATTATTTGGAGCCGGACTCGCCATTGCTTCTGGCTTTCAGGAATCAGGACTTGCGAATTGGATTGGGGAGCAATTAACGGTTCTTGAAGGCATCCATCTGTTCGTCATTTTACTACTTGTCACATCGCTTGTTATTTTCTTAACGGAGATTACATCAAATACGGCGACGGCGACAATGATGTTTCCAATCATGGCGTCTCTATCATCCGCGATCGGAGTTCATCCTTATGCTCTAATGATTGGGGCAGGAATTGCGTCAAGCTGTGCTTTTATGCTTCCGGTTGCAACCCCTCCGAACGCCGTTGTATTCGGGTCAGGCTATTTAAAAATCCCAGATATGGCGAGAGCAGGTTTCTGGCTAAACCTAACATCTGTCGTCATTATTACACTGGCGATTTATTTTTATATGCCAGTGGTGTGGGGAATTGATCTCACTCAAATTCCCAATCAGTTAAAATAAAAGTAAGATAGAAAATTGAAGGTGATGATCAAGTGTCAGTTGTTCTAAATAACAATCAGCCATATACATCAAAAGATGCGGGTTTCTGGCGAGCGGCGGTTAGTCTTGGATGTGGAGCATTATTAGTCTTTTCGGCACTTTATGCTTTTCAACCATTGCTTCCAATATTTGTGAGTGAATTTCATTTAACGGCAACAACGTCAAGCTTACTTATGTCCATGCCCGTCATCACGATGATACCAGGACTTCTTATACTTGGCTTTGTTTCAGACCGCTATGGGCGAACAGTAGTGATGAAAATATCGCTCCTTTTTGTCCTTAGTTCATTACTAATAATGCCGTTTATGAATTCATTCCTTCTTCTGCTTATTATTCGGTGTATTGAGGGATTCTTTCTTGCAGGTATACCGGCATCGGCGATGGCTTATCTTGCAGATGAAGTAGCTCCAAGTAACGTAGGACTTGCTACGAGCATTTTTATTGCGAGCAATGCAATGGGGGGACTTAGTGGACGAGTCGCAACAGGATATTTGACTGACTTATATAGTTGGCAAGTAAGTTTTATCATCCTTGCAGGGTTTGCTATTATAGCGATCATTTGCTTTTATTGGCTCCTGCCGCCCTCTCGCTTTTTTAAGGGGGGGAATAGCAGTGTTATAAAGGATATGAAAGGAATGTTTGTACATTTAAGAGATCGTCGGCTCTTATCGCTATTTACGCTTGGCTTTCTCATTCAAGTGATCTTTACGGGCGTGTGGACATATTTGCCTTTCTTCCTTAAACAAGATCCATTTTCTCTTTCGTTAAAATGGATCTCCCTTGCTTATTTTGCGTATATTCTCGGAGTAGTTTCACCACCAATTGCAGGACGAATTTCATCTCGTATTGGCTTACGGCGCACGATGGTAACGGGCCTCTTATTATTAACGTTAGGAGTTGCCATTACACTATATCAAGAACTGATTGTGGTAATGATTGGGCTTTGCGTTATTTGTGCAGGGTTTTTTATTTCTCATTCGATGGCATCAGCTTCTGTTGCAAAGACGGCAGAGCATCATAAGAGTGGGGCATCTAGTTTTTATTTGATTAGTTACTATGCCGGAGTAGCAGCAGGTAGTTCGGGCGTTGGTATCCTATGGGACGGTTTGGGATGGATAGGGGTAGTGAGCTTACTTATTTTAATTGTGCCGCTTTTATTATTATTTTCACAAAAACAGGTTTCAAAAAGATATCATTATGAAGACTTACGAGGAGAGAAAGCACGATGAACATTAGAAGGGCTAGAAAAGGTGATGAGGAATGGCTTACTTATTTGCTTTCAGAAATGGGGTATGAGACCTCTGTCTGCGAAGTGACGGAGCGTCTAAAACCAATTTTGTCAGATCCTTTGTACGTCACGCTTGTAAGTGAAAAACAGGAGTCTTTGATTGGACTGCTTGGAATGCATTATGAACGATCTTATGTTGCTAATATTCTTGTTGCAAGAATTATTACAATGGTAACGGCAAAAGATTACCGGCAGCAGGGAGTTGGGAAGACTCTGCTTTTGGAAGCAGAAAATCTAGCTCGTGAAAAGGGTGCCTCAACCATCGTCTTAAATAGTGGGAATCGGGATGAAAGGAAGTCTGCACACCTTTTTTATGAAGCGTGTGGGTTTACAGGGAAATCCACGGGGTTTTATAAACCGATAGATTGATAATAGGAAAAGCCTGCCACCTTTAAAAGGTGGCAGGCGCTTAAGGTTTACTTTCTAGTAAATCCTTCTTCATCAAGATATTGGATCGCTTCGTTACGAGAAGGGAATGTACCATCAAGGATATCTCCAGCATAAACATTCCATAGTTCGAGCTCAGGCTCATACATTAATTCCAGAGTTTGATCTTCATCGTTTACCCAAACTTGGATCTCAATATCTGAACCAGGAAGAACAGAAAGTGATTGAATGGATTCGCCTATGATTTTACGAAGCTCGTTGCTTGAGAAATCACGGATATTAACCATTCCTCTTTCATCTAATGGATACCCTTCAATAAGGTCACCAAATACATAGCCGTTGCCATTAGGGTGAAGATGATAAACAACATTTTTCTTATCAATAACCGCTTCTTCATAGTGAAAATTCACACGTCCAAGAGAAACGTCTTTTCGTGTCAGTTCAGGAAAGGATGATTCAATAATTTCTAATTTTTCTTCAAAAGTTAGCATAATGCCTCCATGTGCTTCAATAGTCTTTCTATATTCATTTTGAACAGGAAACTTCCAATTCAAACATACTGCACCTTATCTTATCATGGCTTATGACAAAATTGTATGCTTTGAATGAAGTTCATGAAGAAAATTAGCGATATCTGCTTTGTTTTTTAAATGTATTATGGATTTATCGGGGGAAGTTTGTTCTAATTGTTCGAATCTACTTCTCATTTTCTCTTTACGAGGATAATAGGTCGTCCAAATGAAAGTTAAAAAAGACCAATCCACTTTCTCTTTACACCCATTGCCCATATCAGGACGAGTTTGACCGATATGAGTGACCCATCGTTTTAGCACCCTGTAAATGCAAAGCAATCTCGGAACATCTAAGTAAATAATCGTATCAGCTCGTGCAACCCGAATATCGTAAGAATTGCTATAATTCCCTTCCATGATCCATTTTTCAGTCATAGCAATCTTTTCCTGGGTATCACGGAATTCGTCAAGACTAGTTTCCACCCAATTGGGCTTCCAGAAAAAGGGTATCAAGATGAAAAACTTTCAGATCTAGAATTTCACCAAGCCGACGGGCGAAGGTGGATTTACCCGCCCCGCCGGAAGATCCCATTACCATAATTCGGTTCATATCCTCGCTCCTTCCATTATTATACACTACTAAAGTTTACCAAAAATTAACGTAAGCAAACAGGCCTAAAAAATGATGAAGAGCAGAAGAGGACATTTGTTTATCGAATGGATCGAAAACCCAAAAAAATGTGAAGAAGGCAAAAAGTTGAGCAGCTTACAAACCATTATTTCTTTAGCAAAACAGCTTGTTAAAGAAAATCTTCCTTGTGGCGCAGGTATTACAGACAAGTCGCTTCATGAAGCGAACGTCCGTATTAACCTATGTCAGATTGCTATGTTATGATCAAATGACAAGATTAGTAATGTGGGAGGTTTTGTTATGAAACGACGATCGAAAAAACTTATAACCTTCCTTTTTATAATAGGAGTCGGTATCTTTTGTATCTATATAAGTGATGATCTTGAAAGACAATTCATAAAGAAGGATGTGCCCTTACCAACTGATCTTCACCCAAAGGTTAATGAAGCAAAAAAGGCGTTGATGAATCGAGCTGCTGAAGCTGGAATAGAAATTGTGATAACTGCTGGGCATCGAACGAAAGAAGAACAGGATGCTCTTTATGAAAAGGGACGTTCTACTGGGGGCCAGGTGGTGACGAACGTAGCGGGCGGCGGTTCCTATCATAACTACGGACTAGCAATTGATTTTGCATTAAAGTTAGATGATGGTGACGTCGTTTGGGATATGGAGCGAGACGATAATGGCAACGGGAAGTCAGATTGGATGGAGGTTGTTGCAATGGCGAAAGACCTTGGTTTTGAATGGGGAGGCGATTGGAGTAGCTTCAAAGATTACCCTCATCTTCAAATGGATTTTGGTTTCACAATGCGAGAGTTAAAGAATGGTAATAGGCCAGATGAGAGTGAATATGCGACAAACTAGCTTGGAGTGATGTGGTTATGAGAACAAGACAGGCTGTGGGGGCTATCGTAACGTATAAGCACCGTTTTTTGATCGTTCATAAAACAAAGCTGAATACCAAAGCGGGACAAGAGTCTCAGGGTGAAACGTGGGATTTCGTTAAAGGTGGAGTAGAAGACGAGGATAGAGACGTTGAAGCTTCGATTAGAAGAGAATTGCTAGAGGAAACGGGATCAATAAAATACAAGCTGATGAAAAAGTTTGATGAATCGATCACATTTGAATTTCCAGCTGAGGTTCAAAATAAAATTGGCTATCACAACCAGGTTACCACCATGTTTCACTATGAGTACGAGGGGGATGAACAGGATCTTAGTCCGCTTGATAAGGAAATTGATCAGTTGCGTTTTGTTGGTGAAAAAGAGTTATTGCTCATGCTTAAGCACCCTGAAACACAGGAGTTCATTAAACAGGCTAACTTCGAACGAAAAAAATAATAGTAAGGATTTTTTAAAAAAGAGGTTTAGGTATT
Source organism: Pseudalkalibacillus sp. NRS-1564 (assembly GCF_050467905.1). Taxonomy (NCBI): domain Bacteria; kingdom Bacillati; phylum Bacillota; class Bacilli; order Caryophanales; family Fictibacillaceae; genus Pseudalkalibacillus; species Pseudalkalibacillus sp. NRS-1564. The sequence goes on from NZ_JBITPM010000038.1 coordinate 14,307, forward strand.
TGGAGAAGGGGTAAATTCAAACTAACATAATTTTCCCCCTTTTGTACCGTCCGTTAAATCGGGCGGTACTTTTTTTTGCTAAGAGTGCTCGAAAGAGAGTGAGTGTAAATCTCTCTCAAATGGAGATGTAAATGATGAGACATAAAACTCTTAGCGGTTGAAACCTTCTAAATTCTTGAAAATTCCAGCTGTTATCGATAGGATAAGAACAGCAACCAAACAACAGGGAAGTAGACGAACTTAACCTTTTGCCGTTCGCTATTGGATAGGAGAATATCATGTGTAACCGTAATTTTACTCAGTATTTGTATGTATTTTATTTATTTGTTTTTCTATTGGATGTGATTTACCTTTTCTGGTCTAATTCTTCCCTTTATACCATAATTGGCTTGTTTGCAATTGTAATGATTGCCATTAATTTTAAGGAAGCCGATCGTGTATTTAAAATACTTGGCATCATCCTTCTATCCGCGGGGGCAGTTTTCTACTTATCTAGCAATGAGTCTGTCACAAAAATCCCCTCCTTTTTTTGCGGGGAATATAGGATTGCTTTTTCTTATATCGATGCTTCCATGGATGAATACCGTTGTTAAAGCGGGGAGATATAATAAGCTACTACAAACGTTACTTGGTGGCAATGTGAAAGGGATGGGAGAATTATATGTGCGTGGAGAAGCGACTATGGTTTCTCTCGCTGCATTTTTAAATCTATCGTCCGCTACCATTTCTCAAGACCTATTAAAAAAACAGTTGAAGAATGCTAACACAAACGTTAGAAATAGCTTTATAGCAAGGTCTACTTTGAGAGGATACTCACTTGCTCTGTTATGGAGTCCGTTAGAAATATTGTTAGCTACTTCGATTTTCATTACGAATGCCAATTATTTAGAAGTATTACCATGGATGTTACTTATTGCTTTTCTTGGTTTTGCGATCGATTCGAGTATTGGAAAAATCATCTTTCGAAACGAAGTCGTTGAAGAAACTGGGGCTTCTACGAATTTGAGAAGAGGGAGTCGGAAGAAGTTAATTCAATTTATTCTGGCGCTTGTACTGTTCTTAGTCGTTGTTGTATTTTTAACCAATGTTGTTCAGTTTAACTTTTTGTTTGCTGTAACGATCGCTCTGTTCCCGTTTGCTTACATTTGGGCGGTACTCCTGAAACGAAAAAGAAGCTTCCTTAAAATTGGCTGGCCAACTTGGAAAAGACAAACCAATCATTTACATAATTTTATTGTCTTACTACTAACACTCTCTTTTTTTACAGAAACGTTAAATGGTTCTCCGTACTTACGGTATTTACAGGACCCTCTTGTGGCATTAGAAGGGCATCAAGTTTTTATCATGCTTTTCATTCAGGCAACTTTTCTTATCATGACACTATTAGGTGTCCATCCCATTGCAACAATGGGAATCTTTGGTGGGGTAAGTGAACTATTATTAAACACTTTTCCTTCTGTGACGTTAACGCTCCTGCTTGCAAGTAGCGCGATTGCTACCGTTCCTTCGGCTCCTTATGGGCTTATTGTTACACTCACTTCAGTTGGATTAAAAATGAATCCATATAAAATCGTCTTAAAAAACATCCCATATAGTTTGATGTGTGGCTTTATTGGCGTTTTGATCGCTTATCTCACTTTATTTCTTTACTAGAATCATTGTGAAGAATAGGAGGTGCAAGGTGAAGTTTCAAAAGCAGTTTGTGCAATCGGTTCGTCTTTATTTTAAGGAAGAAGGAGAAGCATGGCTACAGGAGTTACCTGGAATCATCCATTATTGTGAACAAAAATGGTCAATGAAAATGGAAAAACCTTACCGTCTCTCTATTAATTATGTTGCCCCTGCTAAGCTTAGGAACGGAAAAGAAATAGTGGTGAAAATTTGTATACCAGGAGCTGACTTTCTTAATGAGCTAGAATCACTACGTTTATTTAAACATCAGGGGATAGTGAATGTCCTTGACTATGAAATAGAAAAGGGAATTATCATTTTAGAGAAATTGTCACCTGGATATACGTTAGCTGAAATAGAGGATGACGAAACAGCCTGTTATTTAGCAGCGCAAGTTGTTAGAAGGCTATCCTTTCCTGCTCCAAGAAACACTCGAATTCAAACGACGAGAGCAAGGGAAGAAGAGCTTCGAGATACGGTCAATCGTAATGAGAAAGGATACGGTCCGCTTTCCCAACATTTGCTCGTAAATGCACTAAGCATTTTTGCTAAGCTGAATAAAACAATCGCTCAGTATAAGTTGCTTCATGGAGACTTTCATCATTATAATGTACTGGCTTCAGAACAGGGAGATTGGGTTGCGATTGATCCAAAGGGATTAATCGGTGAAGTAGAGTATGATTTGATCCAATTTCTTTTAAATCGTCTTCCTGATAAAGGGGTTTATGAAGTAACGAAAAAGCGGATAGAAATTTTAACAAATGAACTGAACCTGAATCTAGAGCGATTGTTTTTGTGGGGATATTGTCATGCCGTACTAGCGACAGTGTGGACAGTCGAAGGCATGAGTTATAATAGCTGTTTTTATAGGATGATTTCTATTTTTGAGAGACTATATTTTGAATATTACGGAATTGGAATAGGGTGTTATGTAGATTAAGTAGTGATACACAATGTTGCTTCTATTTAAAAAGGCTCAGAGCGATACGCTCTGAGCCTTTTCGATCGATGAAAATGTAAATGATTATTTTTTAGGTTTAAAAGGCCACCAAATTCCTTTACCGAATGAGACAACAACAGCAGGAATTAGAAGTGGTAGAACGATTAGACCGTAAAGAAGTAAGCCAGTAATGACAATGGTCGCAATTTGCATTAAGCTAAGAACGCCTGAAGGCATCATGGCCCCGAATGTACCGGCTAGGATAATAGCGGCCGTGATGACTACCGTACCCATTTTTGCCATAGAGCGATGCATTGCTTCCCTAATCCCAATGGAAGCTTCTTCGTTAAAACGGTCGAGTAGGAAGATGGAGTAGTCGACACCTAGTGCAATTAACATTACAAATCCAAAGAATGGAACTGCCCATGTGATGCCATCATAGCCTAGTAGGTTAATAAAGATTAACTCCGATATCGCCATTGACGTAAAGTATGTGAGTAACAGCGAACCAATCATAACAAGTGGCATGATCATGGAGCGGAAAAGGATTGTTAGAATAATAAACAAACCGACAAGCATGATAATGACTGTTCTAGTAAAATCACTTGTTGAAATGTCAGATAGGTCACTGTTAATACTTGCTACGCCGTTATAAGCGACAGTTGCATCTTCAAGCGGCGTACCGTCAATCGTTCGTGATACTGTTTCTTTAATTTCTCTTACAGTATCAATAGCTTCCGTAGAATAAGGATCTTTCTTTAAAATAACTTCAAGTGTTACCGCTTTTTGTTCATCGAAGGCATAGCGATCGATGGCAGGCTCAAATTCTTCGTCTTCAAGGGTTCCATCTGGAATAAATACACCTGTATCCCGAAGAGCTTTCGAATTACCCATATCGGTCACGATGTCTGCAGCATCTTGTAAGCCGTTCTTTATTTCATCAAGACCATCAATGGATGAACCCACACCTTTAGATAGTTCAGTAATGCCACCGCTTAGCTCAGACGCCTGACCAGCCTGACCTTGTAGATCCGAAGAGGCGCCAGCGAGGCCCTGTTGGATTTGTCCGAGCTGTTGTTGCACCTGCCCAAGCTGTTCGGAAGCAGCAGCAACATTTTGCGATTGTTGAAGCCCTGCGGAAATAGAGCCAAGTTGATCGTTAATTTGCCCCAGTCCATTTACGGCTTCTTCAAGTCCACCAGCATTACTGCTAGAAGGAATTTGGTTACTAATACTATCCAATCCATTTTGAACTTCGGTTAGGCCGTTTTGAACATCATCGATGCCATTCGTTGCTTCGTTGAGCCCATCCCCAACTTGTGCAAGTTGTGAATCAACATAAAGATCATCAATCACATCTCCTGCTGGTCTTGTAATGGACCTAACGGAATCAACGTTATCATTTTTCTCAATTTCTTTACTAATTGTTTCGATATAAGGAAGATAATCTTCTGTAACAATATCTTGATCCTGCTGAATGATCACTTTAACCGGAAGTGAATCACCTTGGCCGAACCCTTCCTCAATTGCATCTAGTCCTTTAACAGATTCATAGTCACTACCAATCTCGTTTACTGTATTAAACGACAGTTGATCGTCGTAAGTGAAAAGTAGTGGAACCATAATAACAGCGACAACGAGCATAGACCAAATGGGCTTGTTAATAGAGAAACGACCGAACGAAGTCCACAGTTTACTATCTTTGTGGGACGCTGATTTCTTTGAAGGCCAGAACAACTTATCTTTTAATAAGGCCATAAAGAATGGCACAAGCGTAAAGAGGACGAGCATAAGAATCGCGATTCCTACAGCAACCCCAACAGCTGATTTAAATATCGGGAAGTCTGCAAAGCCAATCGCTGCGAAACCGATGAATACAGCTAATCCACTAATTAATAAGGTACGGCCTGCTGTTTTGTACGTATTCACAATCGCATCTTCTACAGAATGCCCTTCAGTTAATTCTTCTTTATACCTGCTTAAGAGGAGGATACAATAGTCTGTTCCAATCCCGAACAGGACGGCAACGAGAAAAATCTGAGTATAGTTGGATACAGGAAAGCCGATCCAATCAATTAAAAAGGCTACGATTGATTGACTTAAGAGATACGTAACCCCTACTGCAAGTAAAGGAATGAAAGGGGTTGTAATCGAACGAAAAACGGCCAATAGTAGAACGAAAATCAACACAACAGTAATGATTTCAGTACGTTCAAGTCCTTTTTGAGCACTTTCATTCACATCGTGATTAATAATGGATTCACCTGTAAGGTAAGCGGTCGTATTGTCTGGAATTAGATCCTGACGAATATGATTGGCGAGTTCATTCACTTCATCGTCTGTTCCATCGACTGTAATGGGAAGAAGAATGGTTTGTTCGTCATCTGAAACAAGTTGATCAGACATCTCTTCACTTTCAAATGGATCAAGTACTTCTTTTATGAGTGAACCTTCTTCAGCAATTTCTTTTGCAATTGAAGAAACTTTTTCTTTAGAGTCCTCATTTACTGGTTCATTGAAGGTAAAGACAAGTGAAATGGTTTCATCGCCCGCACCAGCTTCCTCAAGAATGTCTGCGGCTATTTTCGAATCTGCATTTTCAGGTAATTGAAAGGTTCCAGCATCTTCAGCCTGTTTCGTAAGGTTAGGGGATAAAACAAATAGTACGGCTGTTAGAGCAATAAGTGCAATGGCAATTGGCCATTTGAATTTTAAAATTTGTCTCATTTTGCATCTCCTTCTGCTTTTAAAATTGAACTTAACTTGCGGAAAATACGAAGGAATTCGTCGATTTCCTCTTCATGAAAATCGTTTAAAACAATATTCTCGACATGTTCATAGATCACTTTATCAAATAAGTCGACTACGTCATTTCCTTTTTCAGTAAGCGTAATCGATTTCCCTCTTAGGTCCTCTTCGGAATCAACTGTGACCACAAGTCCTTTCATCTCAAGTTTTTTATAACGGTTTGAAATAGCGCTTTTGTGAACGCCTTGTAAAGAAGCGAGCTTCCCAGGTGAAATACGACCTGATTTAGAAATAATTTGAAGCATCTGAAGCTGCTCTGAAGAATATTCTTCAAATAGTTGATGCTCAAAAGAACGAATAATTCGTTCTGTTCCATACATGATTACTTCTTCGAAAAGCTCAACGGCTTCACATAACTTCTTATTCATTTACCATTCCTCCACTAGTTTACCCTCTAAACATTATTAGTTTACCCTCTAAACTATGGTTTTTGCAACTATTTAATACGCATGAAGTGTGAAGGTCAGTGAAAGGGAGTATTTCAAGATAACGTTTTAAGTTAACGATAAGGTGGAGCGGAAGAATAGGTCTCATTTTAAATAACTTTCAATAAGATCAGTAGGGTATGTTGAAATTCTGTTTCTGTTCACTGATTTTCTTTTTCAATACACGAGAAATCTACCAAATGATAAAATAAAATGTAAATTTGCAGAATTTTGGCACAATATGTATTGCATAATACGATCGGCGGTATTATGATTAAAGAAACCATCGCTTGTTCGCTAAAACGAAAGGGAGGAATGAGAATGAAGAGTACTGGTGTTGTTAGAAAAATTGATGAACTAGGCCGAATTGTCATTCCAAAAGAACTCCGACGAACTTTAGATATTAACGTGAAAGATCCAATTGAAATCTTCACAAGTGAAAACAGGGTGGTCTTACAAAAGTATCAGGCAGATATGGCATGTATGGTTACTGGAGAGATATTAGACGAAAATCAAACATTTGGAAATGGAAACATTGTTCTTAGTCCAGAAGGAATGGCGCTTCTGAGAGAAGAATTGGAAATGAAGTTAGGAAAGAAAAATGAGGAAATACTTAAAGCGAAATAAGTGTTATCTGTAACACCCTTCCAAAGGAGAAGGGTGTTTTTTGTTAACAGTAAGTTAATGAAAGTTGTTGGATATCCAATAGAATAGCTGAAAATTTGGGGGGGTTATCATATAAGCTAATATACCTTCTAACAATTGAGATTCTTTATAAAGATCATATAGGATAGCGCGGGAACTTTTCTACTAATGTAAGTTAAAATGATAAAAAGATAAGCGTGGCTAATAACGTAATTTCAATAATAGCTCTCTTAAATGAGGATCTTCCATCATTGAAGACCCAAATTTTCTTGTAATTTCAGTTAATGCAATATCATGATAGAAGAACTCTGTGAAAAAGGTAACTAGTGGTCGTGATTTGGTGTGAATCGCCTGCCAGCTTGTATCTTCAATTCCGGCAAATAGAACGTCCTCATTATCTACAATAACAATACGACTCCGCTCTAACTTTTGGTGAGCGCTGTCGGGAATTAAAGTTGTTACATTTTTAAGATTAGAATCTATCTCTCCAATTGAATGTAATTCAACGATAACGCCTTCAGCTTCTTTTTCCGCAAGCAAGGAGAGGTGTTGCTCGATATCATCGGCCCAGCCCGAAAAGATAATAGAGCTCGATGATTGTTGAAGTAACTCTGAGACAAGGGAATGAATCGACTGATCTTCTTTAAGTGTCCAAACGCGATCATCTGCTTGCTTCTTACGAGTTTGAATTGATTTTAATTGTGTAATATTTTCGTTGAAATCACTTTTAAGCTTGGTAATCGCTGAATCAATTGGAAGAGCGGTATAAAGTCTTTTTTTCTCAGTGGTTGATTCTAACACCATCCCTTTCTCAATCATACGACGGATAACGTCATAAACCTTGGAACGAGGGACACCAGAACGTTTTACAATAGCCGTGGCATCCAGTGCTTCATCTATTGTAATCAGTGCTTCATAGACTTGACTTTCATATTGAGTAAATCCAAACTCTTGCAGCATTTATCGATTCTCCTTGCTTCATCTAATCTTTTCTATAATGATAGCACATCAACTGACCAGTCAAAAGCGTCCTTCATTTACCTATTGCCTTCCATCCTAAAAAGAGTTACTCTTTTAGTGGTAACTTAATAAGAGAGGTGCAAGAGGTAATGAATAAACGTGTTTACTTACTTACGATTGTTTCATTTGTAGTAGGAATGGTGGAATTAATTATAGGAGGAATTCTTGATCTTGTAGCAGAAGATCTTCAAATAAGTTTAGGGAAGACAGGTTTATTAATTAGTGTTTTCTCTATCGTATTTGCATTAATGGGTCCAGTTCTACTTTCTGTAACTGCAAAGATAGAACGGAAAAAATTGATGCTATTCTCACTCGTTATTTTTTTAATAGGAAATCTAATCGCAGTCATTAGTACAACGTTTAGTCTGTTAATGACTGCGAGAATCATCTCGGCGGCAAGTGGTTCTCTTCTTGTTGTGCTATGTGTCACTATTGCTTCAAATATAGTAAAACAGGAATATCGCGCAAGAGCTATAGGGGTTGTATTTATGGGGATTAGCGCTTCTCTAGTTTTGGGAGTGCCAATTGGATTAATGCTTGGAAATGCTTTCGGATGGAAAGCGCCTTTTGTTTTAATCCTAGTTCTCACACTGTTATCAATGGTGGGAGTTACCTTGTTTATGGAGAAGATTCAGCCTAAACCCGCGATTCCACTTCGAAAACAGCTACAAACCCTGAAAGATAGCCGTGTATTTTCAGCACAGTTAACATCCTTAATGTTTTTAACAGGTCACCTAACTCTTTATGGATATCTAACGCCGTTTCTCAAAACAACGCTTGGATTATCAGGAAGTTGGGTAAGTATTGTTTATCTGATCTTTGGAGTGGCTGCAGTTGCCGGGGGCGGACTAGGTGGAATGGCTTCAGATCGATTTGGAACAAGACCAACAATACTTATATCGATTATGGTTTTTGCTGTTGCAATGTTTATTATTCCCTTTTCAACTTTCTCCTTTCCGGTCTTTCTTATCATAATGGTAATTTGGAGTATGCTGAGCTGGGGGATCACACCTGCACAACAAAGCTATTTAATTGAACTTGCGCCAGAATCATCTGATATTCAACAAAGCCTGAATAATTCTGCTCTTCACCTCGGAATTGCACTGGGCTCCTCGGTTGGAGCTTTTGTCATTGAAAACAGTTCAGTTGAAATGAATGCCACTGTTGGAAGTGCCTTTATTTTACTTTCACTTGCTGCCGCGGTATTTTCTATGAAGAGAGATAGCAGGAAAGCGTCAACGCAATTGAACAATCAAGCAGGTTAGTTGAGATTAAGAATTGATTTTGAAATAATATGGATAGACAATCCAAAAGGAGAGTTTACTCATGAATGTATTGGTTATTGGAGCAAACGGCCAGGTAGGTCAGAAAGTTGTTAATCTACTTGATAATAACAAAGACCATTCCTTAAAGGCGATGGTCCGAAAGAAAGAACAGGCGGATGAATTAGCAAACCGCGGAATTGAATCAGTAGTAGCGAGTCTTGAAGACTCAGTCGATACCATTTCTGAGGCTATGAAAGGGAGCGACGCCGTTATTTTTGCTGCTGGTTCTGGTGGAAGTACTGGATCAGATAAAACATTATTAGTAGATCTAGATGGAGCAGTAAAAACGATCGAAGCAGCTGAAAAACTTGGCATTAAGCGTTATGTGATGTTGAGTGCACTTCAAGCACACAACAGAGAAAATTGGAGTGAGGCATTATTGCCATACTACGCTGCAAAACATTACGCTGATAAAGCGTTAGAAGCAAGTTCATTGGACTATACTATTGTGCGCCCAGGTGGTCTTTTAAACGAAGAAGGAACTGGCAAGGTGTCAATCGCTGAGAATCTAGGACGTGGATCGATTCCACGTGATGATGTAGCTGAGGTTATCGTGTCTACACTAATGAAGCAAAATACGATTCGCCGATCTTTCGATTTGATTTGTGGGGATAGCTTGATTACTCAGTCAATAGGATCTCTATAATAATAAGGTGACCGATTCTTTATGCGAAAGAATCGGTTTCCTTACTTTTTCTTATTTAAAGAATACAAAATGCTGTTGAGTTTACGGTAAGAGATCTTTACAATATGTATTGAGTACATAAATCTTTTCATCTAAAAGGAGTCTAACTATGGAAAAAGTATTGATTTTCGGACATAAAAATCCTGATACGGATACGATCACTTCTGCTCTCGTTTATGCCGATTTAAAAAGGAAGCTTGGCATGAATGTAGAGGCAGTCCGCCTTGGTGCAGTCAATGGAGAAACACAATACGCATTAGATCAATTTAATGTGGAAGCTCCACGAATGGTTCAAACCGTTTCGAATGAAACAAATGAGGTTATTCTTGTGGACCACAACGAACGTCAACAGAGTGCTGAGGATATTGAAAATGTTCGGATTCTAGAAGTGATTGATCATCATCGCATTGCGAACTTCGAAACAGCTGATCCTGTTTATTACAGAGCAGAGCCGGTTGGTTGTACAGCAACGATTCTAAATAAGTTATACAAAGAGAAGAATGTTCAGGTTGATAAAAACATAGCTGGTCTTATGCTTTCTGCGATCATTTCTGACTCTCTTCTTTTCAAATCACCAACATGTACGGAGGAAGATATAGCTGCGGCTAGCGAACTTGCTGAAATAGCAGGGGTAAATGCCGAAACATATGGTCTTGAAATGCTTAAGGCTGGGGCGGATATGAGCAGTAAAACGCCTGCTGAACTGATCTCTCTTGATGCGAAAGAATTTGGTATGGGAGATTCTAAAGTGGAAGTAGCTCAAGTTAACGTTGTTGATACTCTCGATGTTCTTGCTCGTCAGGATGTGGTTGAAGAGGAAATGAGGAAAACGATCGAAGCTAAGGGTCTTGATCTTTTCTTACTTGTTGTAACGGACATTCTTACAAATAACTCAACGGCTTTAGCACTAGGTAAACAAGCAAATAAAGTCGAGAAGGCTTTTGATGTCACATTAATTGAAAACCTTGCTATACTCGAAGGCGTTGTTTCTCGTAAGAAACAAATCGTTCCTGTTCTAACAGAAGCGTTTACAGCTTAATGATCGTTCCAAACGTGGACAGATCCTAAGGGATCTGTCCACGTTTTATTCATTTATTGTGAAAAACATCATAAAAGTCATACTAAATATACACATCAGAATTTATGAAGCTGCTTTCTAATAGGTTCATAATCAAAAAGTTTTCCTTCGTAAATTAGTAACAGCCTTTCGCATTTGCGAAAATCATCTGGAGTGACAAGTGCTGGAAGCTTGTCCCAAAGTTGAATGCCGGAACGATGAAGAACTTCAGCAACAAATTGAGAACAAAAATAAGAATTACTAAACTCAATAGGTTCATTTATTGAAACCCCCAGAACGCCGAGAATATTGTACAAAAATCGCTGTTTGTTTCGAATGAATATCTTTAGCAAGCGCTTCATTTTGTGCACATCACGTTCTGTTACGTTGAGTTCATAGATCACACATGTCGTCTTGGGGTATCGACGGTATGTTCCCGTTAGAACATCCTCTTTCACAAATCCACCATTTAGAGGATTGCCAGGTTTTTTTCTTCCAAAGCTATACATATCATTTAATTCTTCATCGAAGGCAAGTGATGCATGATTGTAAGGAGCTTTAGTATATTTTTTAATCGATTTTGTAAAGAGCGTACCGGTATCAGAAAGTAAAATATATATTTTTTGACTCATCATGGCATCCTTATACATTTGACGTTTACTCTCATTATACATAAATAGATTGATAAGGAGGTACCTCTTCTGGAAAGCACAATATGGATATTGGCAACTATTTTAATAGGTCTTTTATTTGCACAGGCTGTTTTTCTTGTTGCGAAGAATAAGCAGCCAAACAAGGACTTTACGGGACTATCGTTAAAAGTAAAAACGTGGTGGGGCATGTTTGTTGTTTTTTTGTCTTGCCACACTATTTAACCCAATTGTTTCCTTGTTTTCTTTAATGATATTAAGCTTTTTCGCATTAAAAGAATATTTCTCAATGATGAAAACTCGGAAAGCTGATAGAAGGATTTTTCTATGGTCCTATGTCGCTATCCCACTCCAATTCTATTGGGTCCTAATCGATTGGTATGGAATGTTCATTGTGTTTATACCAGTTTATGTTTTCTTATTGCTACCGCTTCCACGTATTATAGGAAAAGGGACGCTAGGTTTTCTAAGATCAGTTAGTTCGACTCAATGGGGGTTAATGCTAATGGTTTTTGGTCTAAGCCACCTTGCCTATTTCCAAATAGCTAGCCCAATTTATGGAGCCAAATTAGTGTTATTTCTTGTATTGCTAACTCAGGTAAATGATGCAGTTCATTACATTATTTCTCTTTATGTAGGCAGGCGTAAAGTCGTTCCATCCTCCAATCCTTATCTTACCTTAGAAGGATTTTTATGCGCAATTATCGTCACAACAGCACTAGCCTATACGTTATTTCCTTATTTAACGCCTTTTGGTACGTTGTTTGGAGTTTTATCAGGAGTGCTAATCAGCGTCGCTGGCTTTCTTGGTAGTCTAACAATTTCCGTGCTGAAAAGGGACCTCTTACTTGGTGACGATCGAAGAATGAAAGCTTTGGAGGGAAATTACTTAAATAGAGTGGATAGTCTTGCATACACATCACCTGTTTACTTTCATGTAATTCGGTACTTTTTTGATTTTATGTAAGTAAAAGAGCATGTTTCATACAGCGAGGAATAATATTTTAGCTTGTCGTTATTGAGAAGGCGACAAAATAAAGCACGACAGCAGAAAATACCGCGGTCGTGCTTTACATTTATTCCCCTAGCAAAGATAAGCCACCATCGACAATAATCGTTTGCCCACGAATCATACGTGCTGCTGGAGTTGTTAAGAAATAAGCGGCATCTGCCATATCTGTAGGCTCTACAAGGCGTCCTGCTGGATTTCTTTCCTTAGCAGATTCTAATAATTCCTCTCTGTTTGGAAAATGTTTAAGAGCGTCCGTATCCACAGCGCCACCAGAAACAGCGTTCACGACAATTCCTTTTGGTGATAATTCAACAGCGAGATAGCGAGTAATCGCTTCTACGGATGCTTTAGATACGCCAACAGCAACATAATTTGGAAGCGCCCTGATTGAACCAAGACTCGATAGGGCTACAATCGCTCCTCCACCATTTTTCTCCATGATTTTAGCGGCTTCTTGTGCAGCAAATAGATATGCTTTAGCATTGATGTTCTGTGTCCAATCCCAATGACTTTCTTCTATTTCCATTAGAGGTCTCATAACACCTGAAGCGGCATTGTTAACAAATACATCAAGTCGACCAAATATTTCTTCTGTTTCATGAAATAAAGAAGTGATTTGCTTCACTTCACCAACATTTGCTTTAACGATATGTACTGTAATGCCATATTCGCTTTCTAATTCTTGTTTTGTTTGTTCCGCATCTTTCTTCTTTCTCATAAAGTTGAGAACAAGGTTGTAGCCTTCGGAAGCAAATTTTCGTGCTATTGCTTTACCGATACCTCTTGTTCCGCCTGTGATTAGCGCTACTTTATTACTCATCATAAGTCACCTCTTCAATATTTACTCCAACCTATCATACAGGAACAAGAAGCATGTGAAAAGTTTCGTGAAATCAAACTGAGGAGAATTGGTAGGAAAAGCTTTTAAGGTAGAGGGTGTATTCATTGGGAAAGAATACACTTATGATATACTTTCATCTATAAACAAATTATGCTAAATAGTTGAGTAGAGCATGGAGATGAAAGTGAAAGTATTAAAATCAGTTTTGGTCAAAACTGCCAGTAAACTGTTTATTTAGGGAGCTGATTTGAAGAAAACTTTTTTAGGGAAATACTGGATGTAATGAGTCTCCTTGGTTTAGGGATCCAATACTTGAGAGAAGTGTTGGAGACAGAAATTATGTATAATTGCAGCTTTTGTTTTAGGGGGAGGCATTATAAACTAAAAGCGCTTTCGTGGATTGGTAAGATGATTTTTTATGAAAAACACATCCAAAGTAGACTGAGTAACGTTAGCTATACATAAGCTTCCTGCCTCTTTAGGCTAGCGTCAGTTGCGATGAAAAGGAGAATGATATGAGAGAACTTAACGATGCCGAGCTGTATGTTAAGGTGCAGGCAAAGGATAAAGAAGCTCTCTCATCTCTTTACGATCGATATGAAAAGTTGTTATATTCTTTCTCATATCGAATTGTAAAAGATGGAGGACTTGCAGAAGAAGTTATGCAAGAAGTGTTCATAAAGCTATGGAAAGGGAAGGCCGAGTATAGTGCTGACAAAGGGAAATTCTCTTCTTGGCTCCTTACAATGACGCGGCATACGGCAATTGATTTGCTCCGCAAGCAATCAAAAGAGCCAGATTTTGAACTGGATGAACGAGACTCTCTTCATAGCGATGAATCTTCAGTGGAGGATCAGGTTGAATGGAAAGAGCGAGGACAGATACTTCGTACAGCTGTATCAAAACTTAAAGATGAGCAACAGAAAATAATTGAAATGTTCTATTTTAAAGGAATGACGCACAAAAAGATCTCTGAAGAGTTCGACCTCCCTCTGGGTACTGTGAAAGGCCGAATTCGGCTAGCGCTCAAACATTTAAATACCAGTCTCAGAGAGAAAGGAGGGGTCTCAGATGAAAGCAAATTGTGAGCAACTACTTGACTATTTTAATGAAACCTTATCAGAAGAAGAGAAAGAACAGTTCGAAACTCACCTTTTATCTTGTGAAGAGTGCAGAGAGGAGTTAAAGGAGCTGGAAGAATTGACAGGTGACCTTCCTTATCTCTCTATACCAGAAAAACCACCCGCTGGCATGAAAGATCGTGTTTTGACAAGTGTGTTTGAGAGCGATGCTGAAGAAGTAGGTAACAATGAAGTCGAAAATCCGGAAGAGAAACAAAGTAATACAGTAATAGATCTGCAGACAGAAAGAAAATCAAGACAGAGGAAGTGGGTAGCGCCCGCATTAGCAGCAGCACTTTTTCTCTCCCTTGGTGGAAATTTGTATACGTATATAAACGAATCTGATGGCGAGATAGATAATTCAGAACAAATTTCATCTCTCATCAAAGCTGTACAACTACAGCCAACTGAAGCAGAAGCTTCAGCAGGATCTGCAGCGCTTATGAACGAAGATGGTAAAATGAATTTAGTGGTACAAGTGAACGATGTATCAGGAGTTCAAGGTGATCAAGTGTATCAAGTTTGGTTACTTGAAGATGAAAAACCATACCGCGCAGGCTCTTTTGTTCCGAATCAGGAAGGAAAAGGTGAGGTAGCTTATCAGGTAGATTATGAAGGTGAGCACGACTGGGATGCTGTCGCGATTACCCTTGAACCGGACAATACAAGTGAAACGCCTAAAGGGAAAATTATATTAAGTTCAGGTTTATAGAACACAAAAAGCAGAGACGTAAAATACGTCTCTTTTTTTTATATAATAATAGAGAACGGCTGAATTATAGAATATAACGTAAAACAAATACAATATATGAAAGGGTTTTTAGTAAAGGAGTGTGGGGTATATTATACTAAATTCTTATAAAAATTTGAAAATAAGTTCGGTTTTGCTTATGATTAGTAACGATGTGGTTATTATTTTAAAATATTTTTGAGGTCCACATAATAAATGTAGGAGTGGAGAGAATGAACAAAGTTACTAACGTTTTTTGGATAGGAATCGCTATTGCGATTGTCTTCGTTGGTTGGGGGGTGCTGATGCCAGATAACCTTAATCAGGTTATGACGGTATCCCAAAATTTCTTCTTAGATCAATTTGGTTGGTTTTATCAGCTTGCCGCAACTTTCTTTTTAATATTTGCAATTTATTTGATTTTTAGTCGGTTTGGGCATATCAAGCTAGGAAAGGATACAGATAAGCCTGAATATAGCAGGCTCACCTGGTTTGCTATGCTCTTTAGCGCCGGGATGGGAATAGGGCTATTGTTCTTTGGTGTATCAGAACCAATGTCCCACTTTTCTACCCCGCCATATGGTGAAGGAGGAACGGTTGAAGCCGCGCACCTTTCCCTTCGATATACATATTTACATTGGGGATTCCATGCATGGGCTATATACGCAACCATCGCTTTAGCGCTAGCTTATTATAAATTTAGAAAAGGGGCGCCGGGATTAATGAGCGCAACGCTTTATCCACTATTAGGAGATAAAGTGAAAGGCCCTATCGGGATTACAGTAGATATTATTACAGTATTTGCGACAATATTTGGCGTTGCCGCTTCTCTAGGGCTTGGGGCTCAACAAATTAACGGTGGTTTAAGTTATTTAACAAACATACCTAATAATTTCACAATTCAATTAATTATTATTGCGATTATCACTGTTCTTTTTACTGTTTCAGCAGGAACAGGAATAAAGAGGGGGATAAGGTATTTAAGTAATGCTAATATGGCGCTTGCTGTATTATTGCTTATCATGTTTGTCATTCTCGGACCAACAAAATTTGTGTTAGATTTATTTGTCACTACTTTCGGAGAATACGTTCAAAATATATTTGCTATGGGCATGAGACTTGCTCCAATGAATGCAGAAAGTGAAACGTGGATTCAAGATTGGACAATCTTTTATTGGGCATGGTGGATTGCCTGGTCTCCTTTTGTTGGGACATTTATTGCAAGGGTCTCGAAAGGAAGAACGATTAGAGAGTTTATGATAGCCGTAACAGTTGTGCCAACAGTCGTTTGTGCCTTTTGGTTTGGCGTATTTGGAGGATCTGGTATTTTCTTTGATTTTACTCAAGGAACAGATATAGCAGGTCAAAGCCTTGAGACGGGGTTATTTTTCTTATACGAACAACTTCCGCTCGGTGGTATTTTAACTATCGTTACACTATTGTTAATCTCTACATTCTTTATTACATCTGCTGATTCAGCTACATTTGTGCTTGGAATGCAAACAACAAATGGAAGTTTGAATCCTCCGAACTATGTGAAATTCACCTGGGGATTTTTGTTATCAGCATCAGCAATCGTTCTAATGATTACGGGTGGACTTGAAAGTATGCAGACGGCTATAATCGTTAGTGCTTTCCCACTTACAATTATTCTGTTATTTACGTGCTGGGGAATGATTAAATCATTTAATGAAGAAGTACCAAGAAAGCAACGTAGTACGGATAAGAAAGCCAAGTCCAAAAAAGATCTAAAAACGGTTTAAAATAAAACCTTTGGAGAACATTCTCCAAAGGTTTTTTAAATAGAGCTAGATACCGAGGAAAAGAAGATAAGCAATATGAGCGGTCTAACATTAACTTCCGATCAAATAAAAGCAGGGATGGAATACGCAATGTTGGCAGAATGAATCAAATTTCGCTATTATTAATGTATGTGGACTAAAAACGAGAAAACAATCATACAAAGCTGGTGGTCTCGTTTGGCTGCTACAGACCCCGGCAGGACTAGGTTACATCAAGCAGCAAGAATAACGATTAGCGTTTTTTCTTCCGTCATGACAATGCTGTGGTTGACCACAGTACTTGGAATATCATTTACCCCAGCTATTCTTGCTGGGGTGGTAAGTCTTTTATCATTATTGCTTGTGAATGATGACACAGATAAAAAGAAAAAAATCACTGCCCTTTTGTTAGTTATTTCTAGTATAATTTGGCTAACACTTCGAACATTGCTTAGTTCTATTCCATTTGTTACGGATGGTTTGTTTTTACTTGTGATCTTTTTTGCTTACTACTTACAACATTATGGTTTTCGATATTTTGGACTATTTATGATTGCTTTTTTATCAATCTATTTTTCAACCTTATTGAAACTTCAACCATCCGATTTGCTCGGTTTTATCCTCGGAATTGTTGTCGGGGGAGCATACTCGTATCTTTATCACTTTATTCTGTTCAGAAATCGTCCTAAAAGACAGCTCAGTCGAAGTATGAAGTCGTTTCATATTCAAACAAATCTAACGCTAGATCTCGTACTTGATGCCATTGCAGATCCGACTCCGAATCGCTATAGAGCCTTGTTATTAAAGCGAGATGTAAGAAAACTTAATGAGTATGCACAGGTTATTTCAAGCCAATTAACAACGACTGATCCAGGAGAAGTCTGGAGTGGTATAGACGCTGAGCAACTTAGAATGTACGTCTTTGATGCAGAAATGTTAATTGAAACACTTTACCCAGCAGTTAAAAGAATGAAAGAACTTCATGCACTTGAACATAATGAAGTGAGAAAATTGCTATATAAAGTCGTTGAATCCATTAGAGACGCTGAGGTGTTACGAAGCCACGATATCGTTGGAAACTTAAAGCAAACACAGACCGTTATCAAAGAATTAAAAAATCAGCTGATCGAATTACGAATATCTAATCATCAAAATAAAGATTGGTTATGGTTAATTAGGAGAATAGAGTCGATTGCCAATCATCTTATTGAAAGTTCAAACGAACTCGGAGCTAGACGGATGGCAAATATTGAAGAACAAGTTCGATTAGACGATCCAGAAGAAGTAAAGAAAGAAAATGTTCAAGAAAGTGAAAAATCAAATCAACCAAGAGCAGCTACAAAGAAGGCGCTCCAAGCTATCGTAGCAGGCGCAGTGGCTATTTTCTTAGGTTATTTTCTTTCACCTACTCACCAGTACTGGGTTCTCCTCTCTGCATTTGTAGTACTTTTAGGAACGGATACCGTTGGAATGACGTTACAAAAAGCTTTTCAACGGTCACTGGGAACTATTTTCGGCGCGGTTGCAGGTTTTGGCCTGGCGCATCTTCTTGAAGGAAGGCTTGTCTTAGAGTTAATTGCATTATTTTGCTGTATCTTTATGGCGTTTTATTTGCTATCCATTTCGTATGCGATGATGATGTTTTGGATGACAATGCTAATCGCAATTATGTACGATTTTATCCTAGGTGGGATTACAGAACAGATTCTAATAGCTCGCGTGTTTGATACGTTAGCAGGAGCATTCATTGGCTTTCTAGCGGCAGCAGTGATCTATCCTAAAACTACACGTGAAAAGGTTGCAGATACTGCGGAAGATTTTCTTAATAAATTAAATGAGTATGTGTCGGATTATCTTGAATCCTTTTCACATACTGAAAAGAATTTTAATTTTACAAATCAGGCGTTTGGTATTGATGAACAAATGCGAAAAATCGTTGAAGATGCGAGGCCGCTTCGTAATCGACCTGCTATTCTTGCCCGATCAGGGATTGAACGCTGGTTAACTGTACTAACAGCGATTAATTATTTTGCTAAACATCTATTGGCTTCGACAAATCGAAATAACCGTTCAACTATCATAGAAGGATCAGAGAACACACTTTTCGAGGTTAATGAAGTGATTAAACATAATGTCCATACATTACTTAAACTATTAAAAGGTGAAACAGGGTTAACGATGTATAGTTTAAATAAAGAAAGAGAGCATATTGAAGGTCTTTCAGAAAAAGTTGAATATGCAGATGTAAATTTGAAAAAGTTTGTAAATGACCTCTATTATATATGGAGAATTAACCAGTCACTATTGATATTAGGGAAGGAACTTGGCTCAATAAAGAATAAAGAAGCATCTGATCATTTTAATACAAATCGTAACCTGGAGCAGTAACGCACCGGGTTATTTTTTTGTTGAGCAAAATGTTGATGGGGCGATTGAAACTAAGCTTTCATTCGAATAAACCAGAAATCAATACATCTAAATATAGGCTAACTAATCCTTAATGAAGTGACTTGAAGTGGGAGTTATGAAAATAAATCAAAAATGATTAGTTTATTAAAAGGTAGAGCGGGAATAGAGAGGTGTGACAGTATAATTTTAATTTAGGATTGACAATAGGAGGAAATATTCATGGTTAACAACAAGACTGTATTTATTACAGGCGCAGCTAGAGGTATTGGTTTTGAAATTGGTGAAACGTTCGCAGAGAATGGAGCAAAAGTTGTTCTATCTGACATAAATGAAGAAGGAACAGAAGAAGCTGCTCAGAAACTAAGAGATAAAGGTTATAACGCTATTGGTATTAAAGCAGACGTGACTAATGAAGATGAAATTAAACAAGCAATTGACCGTACTGTAGAAGAATACGGTCGCTTAGACGTGTTAATAAATAATGCGGGACTTCAGCACGTATCTGCATTAGAAAACTTCCCAACTGAGAAGTTTCGTATGATGCAGGATATTATGCTTACAGCTCCTTTCATAGCAACAAAGCATGTATTTCCAATCATGAAGAAACAAGGATTTGGGCGAATTATTAACATGGCATCTATCAATGGTGTCATCGGTTTCGCAGGGAAAGCGGCTTACAATAGTGCCAAGCATGGGGTCATCGGCCTTACAAAAGTTTCTGCACTTGAAGGTGCGGAACACGGTATTACAGTAAATGCCATGGCACCAGGATATGTTGATACACCACTCGTAAGAGGACAGATGGAAGATCTAGCGAAAGAACGCGGAGTAGAGCTAGAAAAGGTACTAGAAGAAGTAATCTATCCACTTGTACCACAAAGAAGACTTCTTGAAGTGAAAGAGATAGCTGATTACTCAATGTTTATCGCAAGTGATGCAGCGAAGAGCATTACAGGTCAAGCCCTACTAATTGATGGTGGCTATACAGCTCAGTAAATTTAGATTTTACTAAAAAAATATTAAAGCAGCGCTTTCTAATGAGAAGCGCTGCTTTTTTATTGATCGCTAAAGGCTATTTGAAGACCAATTAAAGCAAGCAATAAAGCTTTTGCAAGATTGAATTTTCTAGCTAGGGCATGATTTTCTACGACATAGAATGCGATTTTTCCTGCAAAAAAGCTTATTGCACTAAAGATAAGAAAGGCTTGTAGAATGAAAACCCCTTCTAAAATTAACATTTGAAGAGCGGATGAATTCGCCTGCTGGTTTACAAACTGTGGAAGAAGGGCGAGAAAGAATAAAGAGACTTTTGGATTTAAAATATTCATAACAATCCCTTTTCGATATAAAGAAAAATAAGGTCTGCTAGGTTGACTTAGGGGTTTAGCTGCGGATCCGCTATCTTTAAAAGCTTCATATGCCATGAAAAGTAAGTAAGCTGCCCCGCGGTAACAATCGAAAAGGCGAGAGAGGATTGATAAAGGACGGCAGAAATTCCTAAGGTAGCAGCAATATGTACAAGTAGTCCTGAAGAGAGGGCAAGAAAACCATATCCTCGTGAAGTGATCCGTCAATTCGTCTCTCGATTTCAATTAGATGGTAGCGGGACATTGGCCGGAAAAGACCAATAACTTGACAGGTTTCTCATTAATGATATAATTCTGACATCTTTTAGTGTTGTTGGAGGAATAGTTCCATGGAACCCATTTTACTTGATATACCAAATAAATTTAGCACTGACCGTTTACATATACGTTCTCCACTACCTGGGGATGGTGCTTCGGTTCATCAATCAATTGATGCCTCGTTAGAAGAGCTTAAATCCTGGATGCCTTTCGCACATATAGATCAAATGGAAGAAGATGTTGAAGCGAATATCCGCGAATCTCACGTAGCGTTTTTAAAGCGGGAGGATCTTCGACTATTACTCTTCCATAAACAGACGGGTGATTTTATCGGTTCCTCAGGGTTACATCGAATAGATTGGAACGTTCGTAAATTTGAAATCGGTTATTGGATTGATTCTAGATACGCTGGTCAAGGCTATATGTCTGAAGCGGTCCAAGGCATTGTAGATTACGCCTTTTCAGAGCTAAACGCTAGAAGGCTAGAAATTCGTTGTAATGCGACAAATTGGCGAAGTCGGCGAATTGCCGAGAAACAATCGTTTCAACTTGAGGCTATTTTACGAAACGACCATGTCTCAATTGATGGCAGTAAACTAACTGATACATGCGTCTATGCTTTAACAAAAAAATAAATTTGGTAAGAATATGCATCTTACTTATGGGAGGAATAAGGTTCTTGCATCAAGAATAAACGAGTAATGAATGATTTTGATGATGGAGGGAAACTATGTGATCGAACGAGCGACGATAGAAGAAAGAGATTTTATTTTGTCGAATTCCATTCAATCTGTTAATGAAGGAACGACAAATCCCGGTATCGTAAAAGAAGAGAAAGCACTTGAAATTGTATCATCCATTCTTGATCGAGGTGGTTACCACCTCATTTATCGCGACGAAGGGGAAATTGCTGGCTGGGTATTACTTGGAGAAAACACGGATTATTTTACAGAAAGCAAGCATGGGTTCATTTATGATGTATTTGTTTTTCCAAAGTTTCGTGGGAAAGGGTATTCTAAGCAGCTCGTTCAAGCGAGTATTGAAAACTTCAAAGAACAGGGATATGAGGAAATTCGTTTGAATGTGTATTCCTCTAACTTCGCGAAATACATTTATAAAGACATTGGATTTCGAGAACTTCAAACGATCATGGTTTATAAATAGTTGTCCAGCTTCTTTTCATTTATTAAAAGAATGTGAAAAACAACTCATAATCAATCATCATGCCCTTGGAACTTGCTACACTATTTTTGCAGGGACTTCCCCGGTTCCTGCCCCCTTAAAATATAAAGTGTGAGCCCCATGCATTTCCCAGCATGGGGCTTTTCCTTTTCAATCACACAGAAATGAGGGAGAGTATTGGTATATCAATTTAAGTTAATAAGTCAAGAAGAAGTCGAGCGAATTATCTCGTGGAACTATGATGGGCTATACTCATTTTATAATATGGACGAGGATCTTGAAGATCTAAAAGAGTTCCGGGAAGATGCAGCCAGCAATGAAAATTATTGGAGCGTCTACCATAGGGATCATCTTATTGGTTTTTTTAGTTTTCATGAGCATGAAGACAACCATATAGAAATTGGCCTAGGAATGTGTCCCGATAATGTTGGAAAAGGAGAAGGCTTTTCTTTTTTTGGAGGCTGGCCTTCAAAAAGCAGTTGAATTGTATCGTCCAACTTCCTTTGGAATGGCAGTAGCTGAATTTAATAAACGAGCCATAAAAGTGTATCAAAGGGCTGGATTTCAAATCACTCATCTGTTTATGCAACAAACCAATGGGGGAGAATTTCAATTTGTTGAAATGAAGAAAAACCTCGTTTAAAACAATAATTGCAAAATACTAAATAGACCGATAGAATGAATCAAAATTAGATTTTTAATTTCCTTATTGAGAGAGGCGGAGGGACTGGCCCTTTGATGCCCGGCAACCTGATAGACAAGGTGCCAAATCCAGCAGAGTCTATGCTCTGAGAGATAAGGAAGAGCTCTGAAGCGAACTCTTCCTTATTAGTTAGGAAGAGTTTTTTTAGACGATTCAATAAATGAGAGACGGGTTGTGAAGAATTTGAAAAAAGCTGACCGTATTCGCAAAATGAAAGTTCCAGATGCAAGTGAAAAGTATGGTGATCGTCTGCCACCGGGGCAAGTACTTACAGAAAGGTTCCCTATTCTACATGAAGGTGATGTACCTGTGTATGAGATGTCGACATGGAACCTAAGTGTATTTGGAGAAATTGATAAGGAAGTGATCATTTCCTATAGCGACATACTTGCCTTACCACAGAAGAAAGTAAAGTGTGATATTCACTGTGTCACAAGGTGGTCTAGGTTTGATAATACTTTTGAAGGGGTTTTGATTAAGGATTTTATGAACGCATATGGGATAGTACCGAAAACGAACCATGTTATGCTACATGGTGACTATAACTATACAACGAATATTCACCTCACTGACTTAATGAGAGATAATGTTATTCTTGCCCACTCAGTCGATGGAGAGAAATTAACGGCAAAACACGGATGGCCTCTCAGGTTAGTTGTACCGCATCTTTACTTCTGGAAAAGTATTAAATGGATCAGAGGTATAGAATTTATCAATGAAGACAAACCTGGTTTTTGGGAACAAAACGGATTTCATAACCATGCCGATCCATTTAAAGAAGAAAGGTTTTCTGGAGAGGATTTGGGACTACCGGAAGATGAATGGGAGAAAAAAGAGTTTGATTAATTTTTCTTAAAAAAGCGGGCGTGATTAACACATATAGAATTGATTGAGGAAAAGGTAGTTTATTATCACATTCTAAATATCATCATATCTATAAAAAAATAGTTAAAACTTGAAAGTCAGCAGAACCTTAGTATGTGTGGGTTTTGCTGACTTTTTATTCTCTGGTAATTAAAAAAAGAGAAGAATTTTAAAAAAGAATGATCTAAATGGATCTTCCCTCCGTTAGCTAAGTGTAAATCAAAATTAAGGGGAGTGGATTTGAAAATGAATACGAACAAGAATATGAAAAAGAAAGTGATCGATTGGAAAAAGGGACTATTAATTGTTCCGCTTAGCTTTTCACTTTTAATACCAACTGCTGGAGCATTTGCCTCTGACCACGACCAGCAAATGGACAAGCCTACAGTAGAAACACCAGGTGCTGATCTTCGTGCTGATCTTGGCCATTTACTAAGTGAGCATGCTTATCTTGCAGTAGAAACAATGAGAAAAGGAGCTGAAGGTTCTGCAGATTTTGAAGCTTCTGCTGGTGCCTTAAGTGAAAACACGGAAGACCTTACAGCTGCGATTACATCCGTTTATGGTGAAGAAGCAGGAGCTGAATTTAATGAAATTTGGAGCAATCATATCGGTTTCTTCGTTGACTATGTGAAAGCAACAGGTAATGAAGATGAAGATGCAAAACAAAAAGCTTTAGATAGCTTAGATGGTTATAAAGAAGATTTCTCTAATTTCTTGGAAAATGCAACAGGAGAACGACTTCAAGCTGAAACATTGTCTGAAGGACTTCAAGCTCACATTAATCAGTTGATTGGTTCATTTGATAGCTATGTAGCAGGTGATTATGAGATGGCTTACGAGAAAGAACGTGAAGCGATTGCTCACATGCAAATGGTGGCTAAAGGATTCTCTGGTGCCATTACTGATCAGTTCCCAGACAAGTTCGAGAACACAAAAGCCGTAACACCAGCATCTGATCTTCGTGCAACATTAGGTCATTTATTATCTGAACATGCTGGTCTTGCAATGATGACAATGCAGAACGGAATCGACGGATCAGAAGACTTTGATGCATCTGCAGCTGCACTAAGCGAGAATACGGATGATCTAGCTGCTGCGATAACTTCTGTATATGGTGAAGAAGCAGGAAATCAATTTAAAGAAATGTGGTCTGGACATATCGGTAACTTTGTAGAATATGTTCAAGCGACAGGAGCTGAAGATGAAGCTGCTCAAGAAAAAGCACTAAAAGCGCTGGAAGACTATCGTGCAGACTTCTCAAGTTTTCTTGAAACAGCAACTGAAGGTAGATTATAAGCGGGACCATTATCTGAAGGTTTACAAATGCATGTGAATCAATTAATATCTGCGTTTGATAGCTACACTACGGAAGACTACGATGCAGCTTATGATTCGGTTCGTGAAGCTTATGCTCATATGTATAAGCCGGCAAAGGGACTTTCTGGTGCTTTCGTAAACCAATTCCCGGACAAATTCGCTATGGAAGCTATGCCAACTGATATGCCTAAAACAGGTATGGGTGGTACAGCTGAACAGCAAATGCCAATCGAATGGATTGTTGCAGCCATTCTTGCAACTATGGCTGCAACTGGCGTAATTGTTCGTAGAAAAATGCAGAAAAGCTAAGGGAATAGATGATAGGGTAGCCTAACATACCCGCTAGAAAAGCAATAGCCAAAGTGGCTATTGCTTTTCTTCGTGAAAAGGACAATGAACTTGTCGTACTTACGCTATAGGAAATGGTTTTAATAAAGTTTGAGATGTAAGGAGCGTTACAGCATCATGTTTATAAAAAAGGTATACTGATAATGGGAAAATAGATGATGCCTGACTATGAAACACAATCAAGTTCGTCAAATATGTCTTTCAGTTGCTAGGATAGTTTATATGAGGGGGAAATTAGATGAAGCGAAAGTTTACATTTATTTTCGCAACGCTACTTTTTATTGTTGCATGTGGGAATAGTGAAACCAATGAAACTGGTAAAACAGAGGTGTTATCAAAGGAGTGGGATGAAATCGTATCCTCTTCTAATGGAACAGAGGTAAATCTCTTTATGTGGGGAGGAGATGAAGGCATTAATCAGTACATTGATGAATGGGCAGCACCAAGATTAAAAGAGGAGTATGATATTACGCTTAATCGTCAGCCGATGAATACCGAAGAATTTATGCAAAAACTTTTAACAGAGAAAAAAGCAAATAAAAACAAAGGTACAATTGATGTCATATGGATCAATGGCGCAAACTTCAAAAATGCTAAGAATGCTGATTTATTACTAGGTTCTTTCTCAAAGAAGCTGCCTCATTTTCAAGAATACATTGGATCAAAGGATCAGAATGCTGAATATGATCAAGGGACGGAAATTGATGGATTAGAAGCTCCGTGGGGAAATGTTCAATATGTTTTTCATTACGATTCGAGCAAGATCGATACACCTCCAAGTACACTTGAGGAGTTAAAGCAGTGGATTCACGATAATCCTGGGAAGTTTACGTATCCTAACGTTTCGGATTTTACTGGTAATACGTTCGTGAAGCACCTACTCATAAAAGGTTCAGGCGAAGAGTCGGGTCTTCTGGCAAAGGAATTTAACAAAGAAATTATTAAAGATTCCGAAGAATACGTGTGGAACTATCTTGATGATATAAAGTCTGATCTTTGGCGTAATGGTGAAACTTATCCTGAATCATTGACTAAACTTGATACGCTTTATAGTCAGGGGGAAATCCTAATGACTATGGGCTTTAACGAAGCAAGAGCAGAAAGTTTAATTGAAAATGGGACGTTTCCTGAAAGCACGAAGTCATTTGTTCTAAAAGATCCTGGATCGGTTTCAAATACACACTATCTCAGTATTCCATTTAATAGTCCGAATCCAGAGGGAGCTATGACAGTTATTGATTTTCTTGAATCGCCAGAAGCTCAAATAGCTAAAATGGATCCTACAATGTGGGGGGAAGGTACGGTATTAAATTTCGATAAATTGAGTGAAGAGGATCAGAAGATTATTGGTAACCTTGACCGGGGAGAAAGCGTACTTTCCACAGAGGTTTTAAATGAATATAAGCTACCAGACTTAGATACAGGTTACACGGAGTGGATTAATAATGAATGGGCGAATCGGGTTATTGAGCAATAAGTGGAAATTACGTTTATATTTATTACCTGCGATTGCGGTTACATTGCTACTTGTAGGGCATGGAATGTGGTCAGCGGTAGCTCAAAGTTTTCAAACAATAGATGGGGAATGGACTATTGCAACATACGCGGAACTTTTTAGTAATCATGCTTTTTTTCATTCCCTTAAATTAACGTTTCGAGTTGCCGTCCTGTCCACCTTACTATCGTTAGTGATAGGATTAGTAATGACTAGAATGTTATATGAGTTATTTAAAGATTCAACGTTGAAGATACTTGTATGGATACCGATGTTAATTCCTCATTTTGTTGCAGGTTATTTAGTATTTTTGTTTTTCTCGCAAAGTGGACTGTTCTCTTCTCTACTTTATCAAATTGGAGTATTAGAGAGTCGAGGGAATTTTCTAGTTCTTGTTCAAGAGAAATTTGGGTTGGGGATCATTTTAACATATGTCTGGAAGGAAGTTCCTTTTGTAATTCTCATGCTGTTGCCTGTTTATTATGAGATCGATCATCGCTATTCTGAAGTCGTTCGAACGCTAGGTGGAAGTAAGTGGGATGTTTTTAAAACCGTTGAACTACCCTGGATACTCCCGATTCTCATCGAAACAGCAGTAATCTTATTAGCATTTGTTGCTTCTGCGTTTGAAATCCCATATTTATTAGGTGTCACACGACCAGAAATGTTACCAGTTAGAGCGTACGAATGGTTTTATGATGGGGATTGGAGCAAGCGACCACTTGCATTTTCTGCTATGCTTCTTCCAGGAGTGCTCGCCCTTCTTCTTGCGACCTTTTCAATCGGAGCTGTGCAAAAACATAGGCTTAGAATGATAAAGGGGAGAAACAGATGAGGTTATTTTTGAAGCGTTTAGGGAAAAGAGAGTTAGCAACTAGTTTCGTGTTTGTTTTGTTTATTATTTTATTCATCCTACCTTTTGTAACAATAGGAATGAAAAGCGTCTCCGAAGGGTGGAGGTGGCCTGCGTTATTTCCAAACGAACTAAGTTTGGATGCGTGGCGTAGCATTATGAAAGATCCTTCATTAATCGAATCAATTGTTACAACGTTCAAGATTGCTCTTCTAGTTGTAATATTAAATATTTTGCTCGCGATACCAGCGGCCAGGGCTCTTTCTCACTATACGTTTAAAGGAAAATCCATTATTGAGGGACTATTGCTATCCCCTATTTTAATACCTGGCATTTTACTCGCAATGGGGCTTCAATTTACGATGATACAATTTGGCTTAGCAGATAAGATGATAGGCGTTGTCATTGTTCATTTGATTCCTACGCTACCTTATGCCATTCGTGTCATGAGGGCAGGCTATGAGAGAATGGGAAGTAGTCTAAATGAGCAGGCTGCTGTACTAGGAGCCGGTCCGTTGACGCGCTTTTTGACAGTAGCCCTACCTTTATTACTTCCAAGTATTCGAAGCTTAATGTTATTAACTTTTGTTATATCTTTAGGACAATATGCGCTTACAGCAATTATTGGGGGAGGTACAGTGATCACCCTCCCATTATTATATTATCCCTATTTTTCAAGTTCGAATGAAGCAGTTATTGCAGGATTTTCAATACTTTTTGCTTTGCTACCCCTTCTATTTATTGGCCTGGTGGAAGTTATGTTGAGGCTGGTTATTCGAGCTGTTAATCGCGTTTGAAAGGAAGATTGTTTTGAACCAGCTATTGCAATGCAGAAACCTTCATAAGAAATTTTCAAATACATCGATCTTGCAGAACCTTTCGTTTCATTTAGAAGAAGGTGAGCATTTTACAGTAGTAGGACCATCAGGATGCGGTAAGAGTACACTCCTCAGGTGTATTGCTGGTTTGGAAGCACTAAATGAAGGAGACATTTACTTAAGAGAAAAATCAATTGTAAGGCTGAAACCAGAAGATCGTTCGGTCGTTTTGATGTTTCAGGATTCATTATTATTTCCTCATTTAACAGTACTAGAAAACGTAACTTATGGTTTGAAAAGAAAAAAAGTATCAAAAAACGAACGCGTTAGGCAAGCTGAACAAATGTTAAATAAAGTAAAGCTGTCTAAATGGAAAGATACCTTTCCTCATGAATTATCAGGTGGTCAAAAGCAGAGAGTATCACTTGCAAGAGCGCTTGTGCTGAAACCAGATCTTCTTTTATTAGATGAGCCGTTTAGCTCACTTGATGCTGCACTACGAGAATCACTTCGTAGTGAGGTGAAGGATTTATTAAAAGAAGAAGGGATTACTTCACTGTTTATTACTCACGACCGTGACGAAGCTATCGAAATGGGTGATAGGCTTGCTGTTATGTATGAGGGGAGATTCATCCAAATCGGTCATCCTTATGATGTTGTCACGAATCCTTCATCTATGGAGAGCGCTAAAATTATTGGAGAAGGATTAGCTCTAGAAGAAGGGTTTATTCCGCTTAGTAAATTAAAAGCCATTTCTGTGCAAGATAAAGAAAGTAACCAGGATTGTACCTTTGTTTCAGGAAAGGTAAGCGCGGTTACAGTAAAAAACAACATAGAATGCTATCGTATATCCTGGGAACAGGGAAGTATTCTTGTCATGTCAGACAGTCGTTTAGTTGCGGGTCAAGAAGTTCTATTAAGTGCTAAGAGGGAAGACATGAAAGAATATCCCAAAGATCAATGGGGTCTTGCCCAATGACTGTTAAAACACTTCTAAAAGGATTATCGTTGATGGCACTTATCATTGTTATTTACTTACTTAATCAATATGTATTTGATTTTAGACCCTCTCACATTCGTGGTTGGATTTCATCATTCGGCTTTTATGCTCCGCTCATTTTCTTGCTTATTTGTATTGGTAGACCCTTTGTGCTCTTTCCTACATCGATCATTTCGATCAGTGGTGGCTTAGTATTCGGGCCTCTACTTGGTACAGTTCTAGCGGTGGTAGGTGGTTCAACAGGAGCTCTTCTTTTCTTTTCATTAGCAAGAAAATTAGGAATGAACATTCTACCGAAATCATGGAAGCGGAAGGGAGAAAACCTTGAGAAACGATTATCAGAAAAGGGTTTTCTTTATGTACTCTTGTTACGTCTTGTTCCTTTTCTTCATTTTGATTTAGTTAGCTATGTTTGTGGGGTTTCTAATGTGAATCGGAGGAAATACTATTTAGCAACGCTGCTGGGGATGTTACCAGGTGCCATTGCATTGAATTTTCTGGGGGCAAGTTTTTTATCAAATAATTTATCATCGGTCATTATTGCTGCTGCCGTATTACTACTATTACTTATCCTAAGTCTATATATTCGCAGAAAAGCATTCGGACCTTCTGTTGAAGAAGAACTGAAATAAGGACGGTGCTGTCGTGCTTGACACTCATGCAAGGAAATATGTTCAGCCTCTAATGGATCGGACCTCAGAATCGCTGCTTCGATTAGGTCTTACAGCTAATCAAGTAACGGTTATTTCATTCATTATTGGCATTTCATCGGGGATATTTATTTATTTTGATTATTACGTTTGGGCGGTTATCGTATTATGGGCTTCTGGTTTTCTTGATGCTGTTGATGGAACAATGGCACGTAAAACAAAGCCATCTCCTTTTGGCACCGTATTGGATGTGAGTTTTGATCGCGTTGTTGAAATTAGTGTCATATTAGGGCTTGCTTTTCGGTTTCCTGAAGCGATGTGGGCCTTGTTATTATTAAGTACTTCCATCATTTTTGCCATGACGATCTTCCTTACAGTAGGTGCTGTGTCAGAGAAAAAAGGCATCAAATCATTCTATTATCAAGCGGGAGCTGCGGAGAGAACAGAAGGTTTTCTTCTCTTTACAGCAATGATTTTGTTTCACAATTTTTTAGTTATCTTGACACTAGCGTTTGTAGCAATTGAACTATTCACTGCTTTTCAAAGACTAGCAGAAGCCAAAAGGATATTAGGATAGAGGAGATGGGACGAATGATAGAATATGATCTAATTGTAATAGGCGGGGGTTCTGGTGGACTGACTGCTGCATCTGGTGCAGCCAATATGGGAGCCAATGTGGCCTTAATCGATGATCAGCCAGGTTTAGGTGGTGACTGTCTTCATTATGGGTGTGTCCCATCAAAGGCTTTTATTACAGCTGCTAAAGAAGTTCATGCTGTCTACAAGGGGGCAAAAGAATTTGGCCTTACGGTGAGCGGTGAAGTGCTCTTTAGTCGTGCTATAGATCGCGTGAAAGAAGCGATTAGTGAAATTCAAGAAATTGATAGTGATGAGCGCTTTGAGAAATTAGGGGTAGATATTTATCGAGGCAAAGGTTCATTTAAAGATAGTCATACAGTCCTCATTGATGGCAAGAACCCCATCAAAGGGAAACGTATTGTGATTTCCACAGGATCAAGCCCGAAAGTTCCCCCAATTGACGGAGTGGAACATGTTTCTTATATTACGAATGAATCAATTTTCAATTTAGACCATTTGCCTGAAAGCATCGTTTTTATAGGTGGCGGTCCTGTTGGACTTGAGCTTGCTCAATCTCTCTCAAGATTCGGCTCAAATGTAACTATATTAGAAACCTCTGAGACCATTTTGAAAAAAGAAGATCATGATATTATTCCAATTGCTACGAAGGAATTGGAGAAAGAACTTTCATTTATTTTTAAAGCAGAAGTAAAAGAGATTAAAGAGGAAAACGGTTATAAAGTTGTGGCGTATATAGAAAATGGCGAAGAGAAAACTATCCAATCAGAAATGATTATGTTTTCAACTGGTAGAAAGCCTAATACAGATAAATTGAATTTAGAAGCGGCCTCAGTAGATGAGGACAATGGATTTATTAAAGTTAATGCATCATTACAATCTAGCCAATCCCACATCTATGCAATTGGTGATGTGAATGGTGCCTTTCCTTTTACACATGGAGCTGGTATGGAAGGGAAACTTATTGTACAAAACGCAGTGTTTGGATTAAAGAGAAAAGTAAACTATGAGAACGTTCCATGGGTTACCTATATAGATCCTGAGGTCTTTCACCTTGGAATGACTGAGAAAGAAGCGAAAGAGAAACATGGCGATCAAATTCGCGTTTTCAAGGTTGGTACGGAAGATGTCGATCGATTTATAGCTGAGCGCAAAAAAATGGACTTTTAAAGGTCATTACAGACATGAAAGGGCATATTCTAGGTGCTCATGCTGTTGGTGAAGATGCTGGAAGCTGGATGCAAGAAATTGTTTTTGCGAAAGAACATGGTCATAAAATCGGAGACATTTCTACAGTTATTCACCCATACCCAACGAAAGGTGCTATCCTAAATCAAGCCGCTGATTTATTCTGGAGAGAAAAATTATTTGATGGTTGGCTTCCGAAGGTGTCAGAAAAATACATTAAATGGGTTCGATAAAGAATTAAAGGAGGAGAAGGTTGAAGAAACTGTTGTTAATTGGAGCGGGACATGCTCACCTTCACATAATGAAGAAACTTCAGGAAGAAAATGGAGAGCATGAGGTGACACTCATTTCTCCATCGGAGTATCAATATTATTCTGGAATGTTCTCAGGCTATCTTGAAGGGCTATATAACAAAGAAGATATGCGAATACATATTCCAACATTAGCAAAAGCGGCAGGCATTCATTTTACGGAGGGTGCAGCGTTATCTATAGATGCTAAAGCAAAAGTTGTGTTAACGGAAAAGGGCGATATTCTCTCATATGATGTTCTTTCCGTAGATATCGGCTCATTAACAGCCGGAATTGAAGTACCTGGCGCTAGAAAGCATGCTCTCCGCATCAAACCTAACTATCGTATCGAGGAAGTCGCGAAGGCAATGCAGGCGGCAGAAACCCCTGTCGTTGTAGGTGGTGGCGCTGCAGGTGTTGAAATGGCTTTAGCTCTCACTGCAAAAAGAAAACTTGAGGATAAAAAACCGGTGGCATTAATTTCTCATTCACCATTGTTAGAAAATACTTCTGCTAAAGCGCAGGAAAAAATCAAGCAAATTATGCAAGGTAAAAGCTTGCCACTTTATTTGCAAGAAAAAGTGGCAAATGTAACGTCAAGTCAGATTATCACAACAACTGGTAATCAAATTGCTTATGATGAAGTGCTATGGTTAACTGGACCAAAAGCTCCAGGTATATTTCGAACTTCTCAATTACCAGTTGATGAAGCGGGTTATTTACTTGTAGAAGATACACTACAAGTGAAGGAGTATCCGGCCATTTTTGCGGCAGGAGATTGTGCTTCTATCCGCCAGTATCCGGACCTTCCTAAAGCCGGTGTAGTAGCCGTGCGACAATCAGATATCCTTTGGGCAAACATGAAGGGGTTTCTGAATGATGCGAATGGACGGCGTTTCCAACCTAAGAATGCATACTTATCGATTCTTTCTACTGGTCAAAAACAGGGATTACTGTTATATGGGAGAATAGTTCTTCACCATCCTCTCTCATGGAAATTAAAAAATAGAATAGATCAAAAGTTTATGACCACATACAAGACGAATGTTTGAGTAACGCCCGGTGTATTATAATAGGACTTTAATGGGTCCTCTTCATGAAAAAACTCTCTTTCTTAAAGAAAGAGAGTTTTTTCATGAAGAGGACGGTAATAAACGTTGCGGATTTCTGGCTCATGTACGCTCTGTGATTAAAATTGCACTCGAATGAGCCAAAATCGAGCATCAAAACTATAAGTTAATGTAGTTTGTGGATAAACCATATAGGTGTAATCTTCATTAATTCATACATAAAGACCGCGACTTTATGAGTGGAGGTGAGCAAATTCTGTCGGATATTTGTGCTGAAAAAAGAGGGGTTGACGAAACGATTGCTAGCGAAAAATGACAAATTGGAGTGGCTTTTCAATTTTTTTGGCATTTCGATAAAAGGCTATTTGAACAAACTCCTCCTTTATGCTAACATCCGAAAGATATAAAAGCGAATTTTAGGGACTTTGTCATAAGTAAATTACTTGAGTAAGAATCGATGCTTCTATAGTCCTTAACCCCTAAAGACTATTTAAAAACGATATTACTCATCAAAATGATTCAGAAGCAGGACAATCGTCATTTTTTTATATTAAAAGTACTTTGAGAGAATTGAATCATTTTCTGAATATTTAGTTATTTTTGTTTGGGTTGTGACAAATCCTGGTATAGCATATTAAGTGAACCCGGCAATACAAAAGGAGGGCAGAGTGTAAACACAAAACTAATAATTAGGGAGGAAGAAATTTGAGAAAACGAAGCAAACGTAAAATCGTAGCTCTTTTTGCTTGTTTTATTCTCCTCATCACGAGCTTCATACAACCAGCGATGCAAGTGAACGCGAAAAGTGATTCTTCTGTATCCATGAATGATGAAGTGAAACGCGTTGATCAGAAGGTAGCGAAAGCATTTGAGAAGAACGAAAAAGTAACGTTCTTGATTAAATTTGCAGAACAAGCTGATACGACAAAAGTTGCGAAAGAAGCTGAAGAAAAGGCTAAGAAAAACAACTTAACTTCCTTTCAAGCTGAAATCACTAAGCGATCAGCTGTTGTTAATGCGTTAAGAGCTACGTCTATTGAAACACAACACTCTGTGTCCACATACTTAGAACAACAAGAGAAAAAAGGCAATGCAGAAGACATAAAATCATTTTACATCGTAAACGGTATGGCAGTAACAGCAACAAAAAAAGTGATGAACCAACTAGCATCATTTCCTGAAGTGGATAAAATACTTCCTAACGAGATCAGGCAGATTCAGCCAATTCCAGATAAAACGAAAACTAAGGCTAAAACGACTGCAGATACGAACTCAATTGAGTGGAATATTGATCGAGTAGGTGCTCCTGAAGTATGGGATATGGGAATTGATGGGGCAGGGACGGTGATCGCTAACATTGATACCGGTGTTCAGTGGGATCATCCCGCTCTTATGAAACAGTATCGAGGATATAGTTCTGAAGGAGTAGATCATGAATTTAACTGGTTTGACGCTGTAAGCGGAGAAGCCGCCCCATATGATGATCTCGCACATGGGACTCATACAATGGGAACTATGGTTGGCGCTGAACCGGATGGTTCGAATGAGATTGGCGTCGCTCCTGGGGCAAAATGGATAGCGGTAAAAGCTTTTAGCGAAGACGGTGGAACAGATATCAATCTTCTTGAAGCAGGAGAATGGATTATTGCTCCTAAGGATGCAGAAGGCAATCCACACCCTGAGAAGGCTCCTGATGTCGTGAACAATTCTTGGGGAGGCGGACCTGGGCTTGACGAATGGTATCGCCCAATGGTTCAAAATTGGCGAAATGCAGATATATTCCCAGAATTTTCTGCGGGTAATACAACACTATTTAATCCCGGAGGTCCGGAGTCAATCGCAACACCAGCAAATTATCCTGAGTCATTTGCTACGGGAGCTACAGATATCAATGATGCTCTTGGGAGTTTCTCTCTACAGGGACCATCCCCATATGATGAAATAAAACCTGACGTTTCAGCTCCTGGAGTTAATATCCGTTCTGCGGTACCAGGGAGTAGCTATGAAGGAGGGTGGAATGGTACGTCGATGGCTGGGCCACACGTATCAGCGATCGCTGCTCTCCTTCGTCAAGCAGATCCATCGTTGACGGTTGATGATATAGAAGACATCTTTTTAAACACCGTCACACCACTTACAGACGATGAATTCCCAGATTCTCCGAATAATGGTTACGGTTATGGATTAGTGAATGCATTTGACGCTGTTTCTTCTGTTATGAGTGGGCTCGGTACATTAGAGGGTGATGTGATGAAAGAAGGAAGCGATGAAGAAGAGCCCACGTATCAACACGATGCTCCTGCAGAAGCTTATGCTCAGATGGAATTTCCTCTTACCGTCACAGCGACAGATAATGTGAGCGTAACGAGTGTAGAGCTTGAATATGATCATAACGGAGAGTGGACGTCAACTGAAGCAACAAGAATTGATGGGAACTATCTTTCTGGATCCTATCAAGCTATTATCCCAGGTGACGCCGTCAGTGAACCTTCCGTTAGTTACAGGTTTAAAATCGAAGACTATGGTGGACATGTTGTCACAACGGACGAATATCAGGTAGAAATTATCCCTGGTATCTCAACAGGATACGAAACGGACTTTGAATCAGAGCCAGCTGGATGGATGAGCTGGGGAGAAAATAATTCATGGGAGTGGGGGACGCCAACGGTTGGTCCTGAAGCTTACTCTGGAGAAAAGGTTTATGGAACCAACCTTGATGGAGCTTATGACAACAGTGCTAACATGACGCTGATGATGCCTCCTATCGATTTACCAGAAGGTGAAGCTTATCTTCAATTCAATCAATGGTATGAACTAGAAAGAAACTATGATTATGGTCATCTCTTCGTTTCAACCGATCAGGAAAATTGGGAAGCTCTTGCGGAGTATAATAATCTTTCTGATGAATGGGTGAGTGAAGAGGTTGATCTATCAGCCTATGAAAATCAGCGGATTTATTTAGCTTTCCACGTCGAGACGGATGGTAGCGTGATGAAGCAGGGCTGGTATATTGACGATGTAAGTTTATCAGCAGAGCCGATGGAAGTCGCCGCTAAGAAAAAGAGCGCGAAAGTTTCTGTTCAGCCTGAAGAAAAATCTGCTAGTGCCAAAGCGAAAGAAAAAGTTAATCCTGACAAGTTAAAACCTTCACCGCTTGTTGCAAATCCAGTTAAAGAGAAACCATCACCTACACCTCAAGCTCTGCCGCTTCAAGCAGAAGTGTCTATTCTTGAGACAGGGCGCTCTGCAACAACGAACTTGGAAGATGGAAGCTATTCCATGACTCATGCAGCAGGGGACTACACAGCTGTTGCAGAAGCATATGGCTACCAGTCAGAGACTCAGGAAGTGACGATCGTAGATGATGAAGTGACAGAAGCTGACTTCACATTAGAAGCGATACCAGAGGGAGAAATCGAAGGAACAGTCACGAATAGTGAAACAGGAGAGCCAATCCAAGATGCAACTGTTTTATTAGTAGAAGATGCTGCTATAGCACCCGTGCAAACGGATGAAGAAGGACATTATTCATTAACAGGTTATGAAGGGGAGTATACGTTAAAAGTTCTTGCGGCCGGTTACTATAGCGATACATTTAACGTCACTGTGGAAGCGAACGAGACCGTTGTACAGAATGCTGATCTTTCCCCATTCATCGGATATGCAGGGGAAATCGGGTATGACGATGGTACTGCTGAAAACGCAAGAGCGTTCTATGATGCTGGGAACGGTTGGGCTGTGAAAATGTCGCTAGCAGAAGGTCAAGAACGTGCGCTTGTGACTGGAGGGTTATTTAGATTCTGGAATACGGAATGGCCAAATCCAGGCGGCACAAATTTTAAAGTCGAAATTCATGATGCATCAGGTCCGGATGGAGCACCAGGTAAGAAACTCGCTGGTCCAATTGACGCGACTGCTCTTCGAAATGGCGAATGGACGATGGTTGATCTGTCTGATCAAGGAGTGATCGTAGAAGGTGATTTTTATCTCACTTATATTCAAGCGGATGCCAATCCAAATGCTCCGGGTCTTGCAACAGATGAAGACGGAGAATATGTCGACCGAAGCTTTCAATATGTTAGCGGCGCATGGTCGAAGGCTCCTGAAGAAGAAGGGAACTATATGATCCGTGCAGTCGTGGATTATGAACTAACAGCACCAATGATTACATCTCCAAAAGACGGTTCGTATACAAACAAGAATAGCATTGAAGTTGACGGTGAAACGGCACCAATGACAGACGTTCATGTTATGAAAAATGGCGAAGAAGAAGCTGTTACAACTTCTAATGAAGAAGGTGATTTTACAACAGAAATCCAATTGAGCAATGGTGAAAATCAGTTAACAGCTCGTGCATCGACTGATCGTGGGATGACGGAAGAATCTGATACTGTTATGGTTACTTTAGATCAAACAAAACCGGAATTAACGATCACATCTCCTAAAGATGACTGGAAAACAAATAAAGGATCCGTAACAGTTAAAGGTGACGTTCATGATGATAATCTTGCTTGGGTAAAAGTTAACGGAACGAAAGCGAAAGTAGAAAATGGTGCATTTTCACATCGGATGCTCCTCGAGCAAGGTGAGAACATTATAAAAGTAGTGGCGAAAGACAAAGCAGGAAATAAAACGAAAAAGTCGATCAAAGTTTATTCCCAGCAAGAAGAATTGGTCATTAATCAATTAAAACCAGATCAAAATAAAGATCTTCAAGCGGGAGAATCAGTGAAAATTGAATTCGATAGCTCTCCAGGAATAAAGGCTACTTTCTCAATTCGTATGCCGCTAGTGAATCCAACGATGATGCCTTCAAGTATGACTGAATTTCCAATGATGGAAGTATCAGAAGGGCATTATGTCGGTTACTGGACAGCTACTTCGAATGTGGTGGCTGAAGGTGCTGAGATCGAAGTGAAAGTGAAAGATTCTTTTGGCAACGAGACACGAAAAACAGCGGAAGGATTACTAAATATCAATACGAAAGAATAGTTTAAACCATCGAAAAAGCAGGCAGTCTAAATAGACAGCCTGCTTTTTTGATTTGTCCGGTATTTTATCAGATTTCATCTTAAGCAATGTATAAGCATATGATCGGCGGTGGTTTTTCTTGTCATTTCTGATAAAATAAAATTCAAATTAATTGTCAAATGTGGATTTGCAACTTCAAATGTGCAAAGATATTGTAAAGACGTTTATAATGGAGAAGAAGCAAATTGCTGAAAAGGAAATGATGATATGGCTTTACGATATGCTCTTCTTGGATTACTCACAAAGAAACCATCAACCGGATATGAACTAACACAACAATTTAGAGAAACGATGATCCATTTTTGGTCTGCGCATCATACACAAATTTATCGTGAACTTGGAAAGATGGAGAAAGAGAAGCTAGTAAGCTTTGAAATTGTTCCGCAGTTAGATCTTCCAGATAAAAAGATCTATTCTATTGAAGATAAAGGATACCGTCTTCTCATTGAATGGCTTGCTCATCATACTGTAGACCCACCAAAAATGAAAAACGAACAATTGATGCGTGTTTCTTTATTTCATCTTATTCCAAAAGAAGAAGCGATCCAATTCCTAAAAGAGAGTAAAGAGCATCACCAAATGGTGCTTGATCATATGAACAGCTGGAAAGAAGTAAATGCAGTTGATCATAGAATAGAGAAAGATCGTCTGGGGGAATACCTTACGCTTGAATACGGTAGGCGTCAGATGAAAACCTGGATTGAGTGGTGTGACTGGGCTATTGAGTTTATAGACGTTATTATAGAAGATAGTGGAGAGGAGAGATAACATGAGAGTGACTTTCACAGATCAAGCGATCGAGAAATTAGAACATGATTCTGAGGGTTATATGAAGTTACATTATGACATCGAAGATTGCGGGTGTGTAGTGAACGGTGTTACGCAATTAGTAAATGATTCCGCTCAGGGTGATTTTAATATGACGCTTGAGTCAAATTTCAGACCTGTATTGATTCAGAAACAATATAAAGTGTTTTTTGATAAAGAAATGAAAATTGATTTTCTTCCGAAACACCAGTGTTTTATGCTTAAAAGTGATAGTGAAATCATTAACCCGAGAATGCGATATATAAACAAAGGATAACGATTAGGGGGATTTACTAGAGTGACGTTTTTGATGTATTTTGTTA
This sequence comes from Pseudalkalibacillus sp. NRS-1564, assembly GCF_050467905.1. NCBI lineage: Bacteria > Bacillati > Bacillota > Bacilli > Caryophanales > Fictibacillaceae > Pseudalkalibacillus > Pseudalkalibacillus sp. NRS-1564. Next base: position 53,591 of record NZ_JBITPM010000038.1, read on the forward strand.
TTTTTTTCGTAGTATTTATGATCGTAAAGGGAGTTTTGAATTTATTTAAAGGTCAAAAGATGGATCGAATTACGGTTATCGGTGGACTAATTCTAGCTCTAATCTATAGTATTATTTTAACTATAGTAAAAGGATAAAATAAGCACACGTCTGTGTGCTTATTTTATTTAGTTTACCATAATTTTTTTATGACTACTTTAGGGAAGCTTCCTTTTCTTTATTATATAACGTTCGATAAGGTGTTAGGATGGGTCTTGATAGGTGAGGCTCAATCTCATCAATAGCTCTCATTAGTTTTTCTAGATCAATACCTGTTTTGATACCCATTCTCTCCAACATATAGACAACACTTTCTGTTGCAACGTTGCCTGTCGCTCCTTTGGCGAAAGGGCAGCCGCCAAGTCCGCCTACTGACGTATCAAATCTTGAAATTCCAGCTTGGAGACATGCATAGATGTTAGCAAGTGCCATACCCCTTGTATCGTGGAAATGAGCTGTTAACAATGTTGACGGTAATTCTTTTACAAGTTGGCTAAAAAGGTTGTGTGATTCATCAGGAGTGGCCATTCCGTTAGTATCTGCTACGCTTAATTCATCTACGCCTGCATCAACAAATTGACGGCAAACGTCAACCGCATCATTTACTTTTATTTTTCCTTCATATGGACAATAGAAAGCAGTAGAGATGCATGCACGAACGAAATAACCTTCTGCTTTTAATTCTTTGACTAAAGGAATTAGCTCATTGAGTAGATCCTTTGTCTCTTTATTGCTATTCTTTTGATTAAAGGAGTTACTAACACCAGCAAAAAGTGCTATCGATTTCACGTTCGTTTCTTTAATCCTCTCGACCCCTTTACGGTTAGGGGCTAAAACGAAGTTTCTTGTACCGTCAAGGCAAGTACTTACTATTTCACTGGCATCTTTCATTTGGGGAACCCATTTAGGTGATACGAATGAGGTAATCTCCATTTCTTTCATTCCGGCTGTTTTTAAGGCTTTGATGAAACGGATTTTATCATTTGTTTTGATCTGATTTAGTTCATTTTGAAGTCCATCTCTTGGACCAACTTCAATGATTGTTGCATGTTGTGGTAGCAAAACATTCATCACCTTTCTTTGTAAGCGCTATCTTTAATTAAAACAAAGGATCGGAAGTCTTGCAAGATAATCGTTTGAATAATGGAAATTCTCGCTTGGAGGAAGGAGTTTTTTGAATTAAGTAAGAATTATGTAGAAGAGAGTCATAGATACATAAGGAGGAAATCGAAATGAGTCGAGATGTTGTAATTGTAAGCGCTGTCAGAACGCCGGTAGGTTCATTTAATGGTTCACTAAAATCTATATCAGCTACAGAACTTGGGGCCGCTGTCATTAAGGGAGCGATCGAAAAAGCTGACTTATCAATAGATCAGGTGGAAGAAGTCATTATGGGAAACGTTCTACAAGCGGGTCTCGGACAAAATCCTGCACGTCAGGCTGCGATTAAAGCGGGAATCCCAGTTTCAACTCCTGCGATGACAATCAATAAAGTATGTGGTTCAGGATTGAAAACCGTTCATCTAGGAGCTCAATCTATTATGCTTGGCGATCAAGATATTGTTGTCGCTGGTGGGATGGAGAACATGAGTCAGGCACCTTATTTATTAAACGGAGCACGAGAAGGCTTACGAATGGGTGACCAAAAGATGGTGGATAGCATGATTCAAGATGGATTATGGTGCGCATTTAACGATTATCATATGGGTGTTACTGCTGAGAACCTGTGCGATCATTATCAGCTAACAAGAGAAGAAATGGATGGATTTGCTGCATGGAGTCAACAAAAAGCACAGGCTGCAATTGAAGAGGGGCGTTTTAAAGAAGAGATTCTCCCGGTTTCTATTCCGCAGCGAAAAGGTGACCCTCTTTTATTTGATACCGATGAATACGTTAAACCAGGAACAACGGCTGATAAACTTGCAAAGTTACGCCCAGCTTTTAAGAAAAACGGTGGGGTTACGGCAGGAAACGCTTCTGGTATTAACGATGGCGCAGCCGCTGTTGTTTTAATGAGTAAAGAAAAGGCTGATGAGCTTGGAATAGAATACCTTGCTGTTATTCGCTCAAATGCAAGTGGAGGTGTAGATCCAAGCGTAATGGGGTTAGGTCCAGTTCCTGCTACGAAGAAAGCACTTGAACGTGCGGGGCTTTCTATGAGCCAAATGAATCTTGTAGAAGCAAATGAGGCTTTTGCTGCACAGTCTCTTGCCGTTGGAAGAGATCTTGATTTTAATAAAGAAATCTTAAACGTAAACGGTGGGGCTATTGCACTTGGTCATCCGATTGGCGCAAGTGGCACTCGAATTCTAGTTACTCTACTACATGAAATGAAACGTAGAAATGAGCGGTTTGGTCTGGCTACACTTTGCATTGGTGGAGGACAGGGCGTAGCAACAATCGTTGAACGAACTTAAAAAAGATATGGAGGTTTAAATAAATGAAGCCAGTACTTGATACGTTTGAAGAAGCCGTACAAGACATTCAAGATGGAGCAACGATTCTAGTTGGTGGGTTTGGCCTTGTAGGTATACCAGAAAATTTAATTCTTGCATTAAAAGAGAAAGGAACAAAGGACTTAACAGTCATATCGAACAACTGTGGAGTTGATGACTGGGGCCTGGGATTGCTCCTTAAAAACAGACAAATAAAAAAAATGGTAGGTTCCTATGTTGGAGAAAATAAAGAATTTGAAAGACAGGTGTTATCCGGTGAATTAGAAGTTGAGCTCATTCCTCAAGGAACGCTAGCAGAGAGAATAAGGGCAGGCGGTGCTGGCATTCCAGCGTTCTATACTCCAGCTGGCGTGGGAACACCGATAGCAGAAGGAAAAGAAGTCAGAGTATTCAATGGTAAAGAGTACTTGCTTGAAGAAGCCATTCAGGCAGATTTCTCATTTGTTCGTGCGTGGAAAGGGGACATAATGGGGAACTTGGTCTATAACAAAACGGCACGTAATTTTAATCCTATGATTGCTGCAGCAGGTAAAGTGACCATAGCTGAGGTAGAGGAATTAGTAGGTGTAGGAGAGTTATCCCCTGATCAAATTCATACTCCAAGTATTTATATTCAAAAGGTTATTGTGGGTGATCAGGAAAAGAAGATTGAGCGATTAACAACGCGATAGGAGGATCATAATGGTGAAAGTAGATAAAGCAGCAGTTCGTGAAAAGATTGCAAGACGTGCTGAAAAAGAAATTCTGGATGGCTTTTATGTGAATCTAGGAATTGGAATGCCTACGATGGTAGCTAACTATATACCAGAAGGCAAAAAAATAGTGCTTCAATCGGAAAATGGCCTTCTTGGAATCGGACCTTATCCAACTGAAGGTGAAGTTGATCCTGATCTTATTAACGCCGGGAAAGAAACAGTTACAGCGATGCAAGGAGCATCCTATTTTGATAGTGCAGAGTCTTTTGCGATGATTCGTGGAGGACATATTGATGTTGCAATACTAGGCGGAATGGAAGTCTCAAAAGATGGTAACCTCGCTAATTGGATGATACCTGGAAAGATGATTAAAGGTATGGGGGGGGCCATGGATCTTGTGCATGGGGCGAAAAGGATTGTTGTCATTATGGATCATGTGAACAAAAACGGAGATCCGAAAATTTTGAATTCTTGTACCCTCCCCCTAACAGGTCAAGGCGTTGTTAATCGAATCATTACGGATCGGGCTGTTTTTGACATAGCGGATGAAGGGCTTGTGTTAAAAGAAGTTGCCATTGGCTATAGCATTGAGCAAATTCAAGCTTCAACAGAACCGGATATTATTATTAGCGATCCAATATTAGATGCCTTTTAATTTATGAAAAGAGAAGGAAAGAGCGCAGTCATTTGACTGCGCTCTTTATTTAATTACCGATGCTTATCGTACACATTCACTTTTGAAACGTCACGTATTTTCTGAACTTCATCAGGTGTTAAGTCTGGAGCATTTTGTGCTGTAATATTTGCGAGAAGTTGTTCACTGCGACTAGCTCCAGGAATTACTGTAGCTACAGCGGGATGAGCAAGAGCATATTTTAGTGACGTTTGAGTTAAATTGCGCTTATCCCCTTTTATTTCAGAAATTTGCTTAACAGTTTCAAGAACGTCGAATTTAGAATGGTCGAGAAATCCGTCTTCTTTTACTTTTTCCTCATATTGATCAGTTAACATGCCTTTAGCAAGCGGTCCCCTAGCAATGACACTGATGTTGTTTTCATGCAAATAATCTAGAATTTCTTCTTCGGGTCTACGATCAAGAATGCTGTATTGCATCATAACTGATGCGATAGAAGATTTTTTTACAAACTCTCGGATGACATTTGGCCGTATACTTGAAATACCATATTCGATAATTAATCCTTCTTGTTTTAATTCTTCAAAAGCTTCAATGGTTTCATCGAATGGGTCCTCGATTGTACCACCGTGTAGCTGAAAGAGATCAATGTGATCTGTTTTCAATCGTTTTAAACTAGCTTTTAGTGCTGATTTAATATGTTTTTTTGACGGATCCCAGTACCAGCCTTCTTTTCCTTCTTCCCAGTGGTTCCCTGCTTTCGTAGCAAGTACGACTGAATCCCGTCGATCACGAAGGGCTTCTCCTACTATTTCTTCATTTAGACCGAAGTCATACAAATCAGCTGTATCGATAAATGTAACGCCGTTATCAATTGCCTCATGAATAAGCGAAATACCTTTCTCTCGATCAGTGCCAAGTGACATAGTACCTAATCCAATTTCGCTAACGTTCAGTTTTGAGCTTCCGAGTTGATTGGTTTTCATTGCATTCCATACCTCCCATTTTTAACCTGTATTAAGTGTATCGTGATAGGAGGATTCATGCCAATCATATGCTGATTACGATGTCTTGTTACCTGATAACACACCTGCTATAGTAAACATAATGGGAGGCGGTAGAATGGCAACAGAAGCGCTTTTAATTATTGATATGAGCAATGATTTTGTTCATGATGAGGGAGGACTTACTTCAGGCAAGAAGGGACAGGAGATTGTTCCTAGCATTATTTCACTTGCCACAACGTTTATTGAGGAAGGCAAGGAAGTTGTGATTTGTATGGATGAGCATGAAGTAGAGGATGATCACTTTAGTATCTGGCCCGTACATAATGTAAGAGGAACGTGGGGACAGAAGTTATATGGTGAATTACAGCAGTGGTATGAATCCAATAAAGAGCTTCCGAATGTCACGTTTGTTCCTAAGCCAGAATATGATGCATTTTATGGAACGACTCTGGAAGAAATACTCAAATCACGTTGCGTAGAAACTGTTCATCTATCAGGAGTATGTACAGATATTTGCGATTTTCTAACTGCTTATGGTGCTTACGCAAGAGGATTTAGAACAGTTGCGCATTCATCGTGTATGGCAACGTTTACCGAGCATCATAACGTATTCCTTGAGCAAATGAAAAATATTTTCAAAACGGAGATTCGTTAAACAAGAAACGCTGCCATTAATGGCAGCGTTTCTTGTTGTTTTCTTATTGTATTAACCTTAGGTGTGCTTTAGTTCGAACAGCAGGAGCCTGAATCCATTCTTCAATCGTTTCATAATGATTCATATAATGTCTAATCATTAATTGAATCTGCTTTGGTTTTCCTACCATTGTGACACCGTTTGGCTGAATATAGACTTTCATAAACAGAACCTCCTAAATAGTTCGATACATTAATGGTTTTAGTCTTTTCCCTATTATCTGTCTCATGTGATAGACTTTATGTATCGATTTGAATTTTTAGAACCAGGAGATGATGAACAAATGGACCATTTATATGAAAAGACCTTGCATTCAGAAACGATTTACGAAGGTCGAATTATAGACTTACGAGTGGAAGATGTTGAGTTACCAAATGGGAAACAAAGTAAGCGTGAATTAATTGATCATCCTGGTGCGGTTGCGGTTATTGCAGAGACGCCCGATCATAAAATTTTAGCCGTTAAACAATATCGTAAAGCCCTTGATAAAGCTATCGTGGAAATCCCAGCTGGGAAACTTGAACCAGGGGAGAAACCTGAAGTTACAGCAGTTCGTGAATTAGAAGAAGAGACAGGATATACGTGTGACTCACTTGAAAAAGTGATTTCATTTTACACGTCACCTGGTTTTGCAAATGAACTTGTTCATTTATACGTAGCAAAGGGATTAGAGAAAAAAGGAGAACAATCGGCTGATGAAGATGAGTTTCTTGATGTTCTTCATTTAACAATAGAAGAAATGGAAAAGATGGTAGAAAGCCAGGAAATTCATGATGCTAAAACCGCTTATGCTCTCATGTATTTACAATTGAAATTGAAGTGATCACATGAAATCATGTTATGCAGATTTTCATATTCATATCGGGAGAACTAGAACGAACAAACCTGTTAAGATAACTGGTTCAAAAACGTTAACACTATCTCATATCCTTAATGAAGCTAGTGCAAGAAAAGGGCTTGATATGGTTGGCGTGATCGATTGCCACGTTCCTGAAGTTATGAAAGAGATAGAAGATTATTTGGAGAAGGGTGAATGTTATGAATTGAGTGAGGGTGGAATTCGGTTTGAATCTCTCACTCTCATTTTAGGTACAGAAATCGAAATCTATGATGAGAATTGTCAGGGTCCTATTCATGTACTAGTTTATTTGCCTGATTTAACAAAAATGAAACATTTTTCAGATTGGCTAAGAGCTAGAATGACGAACATTACTCTAAGTTCTCAACGCATATATGAAAGAGCGGAGGTCATTCAAGAAAAGGCAAAAGAGCTTGATGGTTTATTTATACCTGCCCATATATTCACACCATTTAAGAGCCTATTTGGGAAGGGAGTCCATCAGTCAATAAGCGAAGTTTTTGACCTAAACAATATTGATGGAATTGAATTAGGTCTTTCTTCTAACACACAGATGGCAGACCAAATTGAAGAACTTCATCGTTACCCATTTTTGACGAATTCAGACGCACATTCCACACAAAAAATAGCTCGAGAATATCAATGCTTATATTTAAAACAACCCACATTTCTTGAGTGGAAAAAGGCATTACAAGGCAAATATGACCGGAAAATTGCAGCGAATTTTGGATTGGACCCAAAATTAGGTAAATATTATGAGACCATATGCTCTAAATGTAATTCTCCAGTTAATCAGTTGGTTTGCGATTCATGCGGAAGTAAGAAGATTATAAAAGGGGTGGCGAATCGAATTCAAGAATTGAGTTCAGCGTCGACGTGCCCTGTTCGTCCTCCATATGTACATCACGTTCCTCTAGACTTTCTACCAGGGGTTGGACCAAAAACTTTCGAGCGTCTATTAGATTCTTTTAGTACGGAGATGAATATTCTTCACCGGGTGACTGAGAGTGATCTGACCGGCGTTGTGGGAGAGTCACTCGCTCATATGATCGTCCTTTCAAGGAATGGGCAGCTTACTTTAGAACAAGGTGGGGGTGGAACATACGGTAAAGTTGTAAACCAAAAGAGATAATCTATCGATCAGTCATACGTTCAAAATCCATTTCATAGACTTTACCAAAGGTCGTATGAAGGAGGAAATCGTATGAATCGTAGCCGACATCTGAAGCAAATGATATCAACTCATCTATCAGATCATTTATCTCTTTACACATTTATTGCCGTATTGTTCCTCATGGGCATTGTATTCGGAGCCGTTATAGTCAATAGTCTAAGCTTCACTCAAAAAGAAGATCTTGCTGTATACTTGGGGCGTTTTTTTGGACAGGTATCAGATGGACAGTTCGCAACATCATCTGAAATGTTTCATCAAAGCTTAACTCATTATGCCAAATATATTGGTTTGATGTGGCTTCTAGGACTTACGATTATTGGTCTTCCAATTGTACTAATTATGCTCTTTCTAAAAGGGATAGTTGTTGGTTTTACAGTAGGTTTTCTTGTGAATCAAATGAGCTGGAAAGGCTTCTTATTGGCATTTGTATCAGTCTTTCCACAAAATATTATAGCGGTGCCCGCGATGGTGATCGTTGCAACGGCTTCTCTAACTTTTTCGCTTCGACTGATGAGGCAATTATTTATGAAACGCAGAATAGAACCGATTCTTCCTCCATTCTTAAGGTTTTCAGGACTAGTTATATGTGCGCTAAGTTTTCTTTGTCTAGCAGCATGGTTTGAAGCTTATTTATCACCAGGATTGATAAAGGCCGTAGTGGAAATGAAGTAAATTATATTCATTATCAAATTAAAATCATTACAACATTAGGTTGATAATGATTTTAATTTGACACCGATTTCCCTACTGCTTATAATGAAAATGGCATCGATCGAGGGAGGGAAATGGGACATGGAAAGCAGAATCGATCGAATTAAGAAACATCTTCATTCTCAAAGCTATAAGTTAACGCCCCAGCGAGAAGCAACCGTGCGGGTACTTCTTGAGAACGAAGAAGACCATTTAAGCGCTGAAGATGTGTATCTTTTAGTAAAAGAAAAATCTCCTGAAATTGGATTAGCAACTGTATATCGAACGCTTGAGTTATTAGCTGAATTGAAAATCGTTGATAAAATTAATTTTGGTGACGGTGTTTCAAGGTTTGACCTCAGGCAAGAAGGCGCTGCCCATTTTCACCATCACTTGGTTTGTATTGAGTGTGGTGCAGTAGATGAAATACAAGATGATTTACTTGGTGATGTAGAAAAGGTAGTTGAGAATGATTGGAACTTTAAAATTAAAGATCATCGCCTTACATTTCATGGGATCTGTCACCGTTGTCAAGGACAGGAAGATAAAGAACAGCCGGAGCAAGCCGTTAATCATTCATAATTGTAACAGAAGACATTTAAGAACCTGTATCTCCTAACGATGTATAAAATTCTCTATCCCTGGCATATCTTTTACTAGAGATGGAGGTGCGTTAGTTTGAGAAGGGGTTTATTGCTTGTTTTAGATACAATGAAAGTTTTCTTACTGTTCACAGGTTGTACATTACTGTTTTACTTTGGCATTCTCTGGGTAAATCAAGAGTACCAGAATTATCATCGGTATGATGTGCCACAAGGAAAAGCAGTGAAAGTCGTTCAAATGGAATCGGGTATTCAACACACTTTCCTTGAAAGGCTCAATTTGTTTTACCAGACAGGTGAATAAGGAGCGTTTACAATGGAAGATCAGGTACAGGATTTTTTGCACTATTTGATAGTTGAGCGGAGCCTGTCCAAAAATACTCTCGATGCATACAGGCGAGATCTCGCTCAATATCTAAAACACATAAAAGAAAATGAGAACATTTCCACTTTGGATGAAGTGCGACGTGTGCATATTGTTAATTATCTCTATACGCTAAGAGACAGTGGAAAAGCATCTACTACAATTGCTCGAAACATTGCTTCTATTCGTGCCTTTCATCAATTTTTACTTAGAGAAAAGGCAGTGGATCAAGATCCCTCTGTACATATTGAAACACCAAAAACAGAGCGGAAACTACCTAAGATTTTGTCAACAACTGAAGTAGAGCAGCTGCTAGAGGCACCCGATTATTCGACTCCTTTTGGTAAACGCGATCGCGCTATGCTTGAAGTATTGTATGCAACAGGTTTGCGTGTGAGTGAACTCATTGATTTGAAAATGGAAGATGTTCATTTAACAATGGGTTTTATTCGAACGATTGGTAAGGGGAATAAAGAACGAATTGTGCCTTTAGGTAAGATGGCAAGAGATGCCTTAACCGTTTATTTGGATGAAGGTAGAGGGCTATTAATGAAGAAGAATAAAAACGAAATGCTTTTCTTGAATCATCGTGGTGAAAGCCTATCGAGACAAGGTTTCTGGAAAATTCTTAAAAAGCTTGCATTGAAAGCTAACATTTTAAAACCTCTTACCCCCCATACACTTAGACATTCATTTGCAACACACTTACTTGAAAATGGAGCGGACCTTAGAGCAGTACAGGAGCTTCTCGGACATGCAGATATTTCAACAACACAGATCTATACACATGTAACTAAAGCGAGGTTGAAGGATATTTATTCAACTTACCATCCAAGGGCCTAATAGGAGGCTTTCTCCAGAAAGAGATCTGGTCATTGGCCAGATTTTTTCTTTTTTCTGCTTTCGTAAACGCATTCATGCGTGAGTTTTTTTGTTTTTGAAGGGAATAGTAACAATAGATAGACATTGAATGAGGAGGATCATAATGACAAAACGATTTAAGAGAGTATTTTTGGTTGTAATGGATTCGGTGGGTATTGGTGAGGCTCCTGATGCTGATCAATTTGACGACCTAGGTGCAGATACTCTAGGTCATATAGCAGATCATATGAATGGTTTGAAGATGCCAAATATGGAGAAATTGGGTCTTGGCAACATTCGGGAACTTAATGGGGTTAGTAAAGCAGATAAGCCAATGGCACATTATACTAAAATGATGGAAGCTTCGAATGGGAAAGACACGATGACTGGTCATTGGGAAATTATGGGCCTTCACATAGAGCAGCCTTTTAGAACCTTCCCTAATGGATTTCCTGACGATCTCATCTCCGAGCTTGAAAGCAGAACTGGAAGAAAAATCATTGGAAATAAACCTGCTTCAGGGACAGAAATTCTTGTAGAACTTGGTGAAGAGCACGTGAAGACCGGTGCACTTATTGTTTATACTTCTGCAGATTCTGTTCTTCAAATTGCGGCCCATGAAGATGTTGTTCCATTGGATGAGCTTTATCATATTTGTGAGATTGCAAGAGAAATGACAAAAGCAGAAGAATATATGGTTGGACGAGTAATCGCAAGACCATTTCTAGGAGAGCCAGGCGAGTTTAAACGCACTTCCAATCGCCATGATTATGCGCTTAAGCCGTTTGGACATACGGTTATGAATGAATTAAAAGACAATGAGAAAGACGTTATTGCAATCGGAAAGATTTCAGATATTTATGACGAAGAAGGTGTAACAAAGTCTCTTCGTACGAAATCAAATATGGACGGTATGGATAAGTTGCTTGAAACTCAACAAATGCAATTTGAAGGAATCAGCTTCCTGAACCTCGTGGACTTTGATGCATTATATGGGCATAGAAGAGACCCACAAGGCTATGGTGAAGCGCTAGAAGAGTATGACGAGAGATTAAAGGAAGTTCTCGATCGAATAGAAGAAGATGATTTGTTATTGATCACAGCTGATCATGGGAATGATCCAATTCATCATGGAACAGATCATACACGTGAATATGTTCCATTACTTGCCTACCATAAAGGGATAAAAGAAGCGGTAGATCTCGGTATTCGTGACACATTTGCTGATATTGGAGCAACTATTGCGGATAATTTTGATGTAACGTTACCAAAACACGGGACAAGCTTTCTTAAAAAGCTTTAAGAATCAAGAGGAGGAACGAAAATGACAATTAAACAAGAAATTCAAGATGCATCATCCTATATACAAAGTCAAGTTGGAGAGTTTCGTCCAGAAATCGGGCTGATCTTAGGTTCTGGTCTTGGTGTACTGGCTGAAGAAATTGAAAACCCAGTCCAAATCCCCTATAGTGACATTCCGAATTTTCCCGTCTCAACAGTAGAAGGGCACGCTGGACAATTTGTATTCGGAACGTTAAATGGAAAAGCAGTAGCAGCCATGCAGGGGCGTTTTCACTTTTATGAAGGATATTCAATGGATAAAGTAACATTCCCCGTTCGAGTGATGAAAGAACTTGGGATTCTTAAAGTAATCGTAACGAATGCTGCAGGTGGTATAAATGAAGAGTTCCAACCTGGAGATTTAATGGTTATTGCTGATCACATTAATAACTTTGGAACAAATCCATTAATTGGACCAAATAGCAATGAGTTTGGACCACGTTTCCCGGATATGTCTACCGCTTATTCAATGGATCTTCAACGTTTAGCACAAGATACGGCAACAGAACTTGGAATGAAACTACAATCTGGAGTATATGTCGGAAATACTGGACCAACTTATGAAACCCCAGCAGAAGTTAGAATGCTAAGAACGCTAGGTGGAGACGCCGTTGGAATGTCAACTGTACCAGAAGTTATCATTGCCAGACATGCGGGCATGGATGTACTTGGTATCTCTTGTATTTCAAATATGGCTGCCGGAATTCTGGATCAACCACTTCACCACGACGAAGTCATTGAAACAACAGAGAAGGTAAAGGCAAACTTCCTTCTTTTAGTTAAAACAATTGTAAGTAAAATGGGTTAAAGTAGAAGGGAGAGCTATTCAAATGAGAATGGTTGATGTTATTCAAAAAAAACGTAATGGAAATGAATTGACAAAAGAAGAAATTAATTTCTTTATTGAAGGATATACAAAGGGGGACATCCCTGATTACCAGGCGTCAGCTTTAATGATGGCGATTTATTTTAATGGGATGAAGTCTAATGAAACAGCTATGCTTACCCAAGCAATGGTAGAGTCTGGAGAAACAATCGATCTATCTGCTATAGAGGGTCATAAAGTGGACAAGCATTCAACTGGAGGAGTAGGGGATAAGACAACCTTTATCGTTGGTCCATTGGTTGCTTCTGTAGGTGTACCAGTTGCAAAAATGTCTGGCCGAGGTTTAGGTCATACCGGTGGAACTTTAGATAAGCTGGAGTCTATTAAAGGATTCCACATTGAGATGACCAAAGAAGAATTTGTGAATAATGTGAATACACATAAACTTTCTGTAGCTGGTCAGACAGGGAACCTCGCTCCAGCAGATAAAAAATTATACGCGCTTCGTGATGTAACAGCTACTGTGGATTCCATTCCATTGATCGCAGGATCTATCATGAGTAAAAAGCTTGCTTCTGGAGCAGATGGTATTGTTCTTGATGTCAAAACCGGATCCGGTGCTTTCATGAAGAAGCTTGAAGACTCAGAAGCTCTTGCTAAAGAAATGGTTAACATCGGAAACAACCTTGGACGAAACACTGTGGCAGTTATTAGTGATATGAGTCAGCCGCTTGGTTTTGAAGTAGGAAATGCAAATGAAGTTCGAGAAGCTTGTCAGGTTCTTCAAGGAGAAAATATCGAGGATCTTCGCCTGCTTTCTCTAGAACTTGCTTCACATATGACAGTGATAGCTGGTGCTTTCGATGACTTTGAGACGGCGTATAAAACACTTGAAGAGAATCTTCAAAATGGAAAAGCGTTTGAATCATTTAGAACGCTCGTTCAAGCTCAAGGTGGGGATGTATCCGTCATTGATGATCTTTCTAAACTTCCACAGGCAAAGCATGATATTGAAGTTTCGGCACATCAAGATGGGTATGTAACAGAAATTGATGCTGAATCTGTTGGTGTTGCTGCTATGTATCTTGGTGCAGGAAGAGCGACAAAAGACGATCAAATTAATCACGGTGTTGGGATCACCCTGAAGAAAAAAGTCGGCGATAAAGTGGAGAAAGGCGAAGCACTAGTTGTTCTTCACAGTGATGAAGAAGACGTTCAGAACTCAATCGATAAAATTAATGAAGCTTATACTCTTTCTAAGCAAGCTGCTGAAAAGCCACAGCTAATTTATAAAGTTATTAACTAATAAAAAAAGATAGTATCTTGAGAAGTCTCTTTTGGGAGGCTTCTTTTTTTTATGTGTTTAGCTATGTGAGCTTATCTTTTTGGCTCATTCACGTGACATCTTCATCTCAGAGCGTAATTAAGGCAATAATCAACTACTTCATTAACATGTCCATGTGTATACATCCGTGAAAAGATTTAAGGAGAGTGAATGCGATTATCAATAGAGGATATAGAATTCGTATATTTTTCCAAGATGTTGGAAATCCTTGTAATACTAAGAATGGAGGGATCACCAATGAAAGTTGTTGCAACAGCGCTCGCCTTCTTGCTGGGAGTAACTCTTATTGTTCCTTCTTTTGCGCATGCAGAAGAAGCAAAGCTAAAAATCGCAGAGAATTCTTCTTCCGCTATTTTGATTGAGCGAGATACAGGTGAAGTATTGTTTGAAAAAGATAGTGATAAAAAGCTTCCTCCTGCAAGTATGACTAAAATCATGACCATGATCTTAATTATGGAAGCGATTGAAAGTGGAAAAATAAGCCTCGATCAGAAAGTTAGAGCAAGTGAATATGCTGCTTCGATGGGTGGTTCACAGATTTTTCTTGAGGCAGGGGAAGAAATGACGGTTAACGATATGTTAAAAGGTATTGCAATTGCTTCCGGTAATGATGCTTCGGTAGCAATGGCTGAAGCGATCGCTGGTTCGGAAGAAGAATTTGTTAATTCGATGAATGCAAAAGCAAAATCAATGGGACTCAAAAACACTCATTTTGTAAATCCTACTGGATTACCAGCGGAAGGTCATTATTCCACTGCAAATGATATGGCCCTTATGGCTAAAGAGCTTCTTAAATATGAATTGATTACAAAATATACTGGATTATATGAAGACTACCTGAGGCAGGATACAGATAAGAAATTCTGGCTCGTTAACACTAATAAGCTTGTTAAATTTTATCCTGGTGTAGATGGGTTGAAGACAGGATTTACAAGTGAAGCAAAGTATTGTCTTACGGCAACGGCGAAAAGAGATGACATGCGAGTGGTGGCCGTTGTAATGGGTGCTCCATCTCCAAAAGTACGTAATGCAGATATTACTAAACTGTTTGATTATGCATTTTCTCAATATAAAACACATAAGTTATTCGATCGAAACAACATCGTGAAAGAAGTAAAGGTAAATAAAGGAGATCAACCTACCATGTCTGTTGTAACATCTGAGCGAGTTTCCGTTCTTCTTAAGAAAGGGCAAGAAAACGGTAAAATTACAACAAGCATCAAAGTCAATAAGAATATAGAAACACCTGTTAAGAAAGGGGAAGAGGTAGGTGAGTTGTCTGTGAAAATAGATGGTCATGTGACAGCTACATCTCCGGTTATTGCAGCCAAAGACATTCAAAAAGCTTCCTGGTGGCAGCTGATGAAACGAACAGCTGCACAGTTCGCCAAAGCGCCTACTCAAACTGTCAAGTGATCACCTCTTTCATCGAAATCTCACTAGTTTTGTCACGAAGAAGGAATTAACCCTGTAAAGAGAGAAAAAACTCACAAGCAAACATGAGGAGGAATGTGACGTGAGTCTTTCGATCAATCTTGAAGTGCGCCATCCCGTTCTTTTGATTCGTCTTGATGGAGAGTTGGATCATCATACATCAGAAGAACTAAGAGACAGGGTAGATTCGATTATTGAAGAGCGTAAAATTGAACATATTGTGCTAAGTCTAGAAGGTCTTTCATTCATGGATAGTTCAGGTCTCGGTGTTATTCTAGGGCGGTACAATAAAGTGAAGAGTTTTGGAGGAGAAATGGTCGTATGTTCAATCTCTCCACCTGTTAAGAGATTATTTGAAATGTCAGGTCTCTTTAAAATTGTGAGGCTTGAGGCTGATGAGCAGCATGCCCTCGCTACTTTGGGGGTGGCATAATGAGGAATCGTATGGATATCGAGTTCTCTGCGCTCAGTCAAAATGAATCATTTGCTCGTGTAACTGTAGCAGCTTTTATTGCGCAGCTCGATCCAACTGTTGATGAACTTACTGAAATCAAGACAGTTGTATCGGAAGCTGTTACAAATGCCATTATTCATGGATATGAGCAAAATTCTGAAGAGAAGGTTTACATTTCGGTCGAGTTAAATGACGACACGGTCAATTTAACCATTCGTGACCATGGAATGGGAATTCTTGACCTTGAGGAAGCAAGACAACCTTTGTTTACAACAAAGCCTGAACTAGAACGATCAGGGATGGGCTTTACAATTATGGAGAATTTTATGGATGAGGTCAAAGTGGAGTCTGCAAGTGGCCAGGGTACGACCATTCACTTAATGAAGTATCTATCAAAAAATAAAGCGCTATGTAATTAAGGGGACCTGCATATGGACGTGGAGGTTAGAAAAGGGAAGCAGTCGCAACTGAAGCCTGATGAAGTGAAGGAATTGATTAAACAAAGCCAGAATGGGGACCAGGGAGCCAGAGACCTCATTGTTCAAAAGAATATGCGTCTCGTCTGGTCCGTTGTGCAGCGATTTCTAAATAGAGGGTATGAAGCGGATGACCTGTTTCAGATCGGTTGTATTGGTTTGTTAAAATCCGTGGATAAGTTCGATCTAAGTTACGATGTGAAATTCTCCACCTATGCGGTACCAATGATTATCGGGGAAATTCAGCGCTTCATTAGAGATGATGGAACAGTGAAAGTGAGTCGATCCCTTAAAGAAACCGGCAATAAAGTTAGGAAAGCGAAGGATGAGTTATCGAAAACGCTCGGCAGAACGCCGACAATTAATGAAATTGCAGAACGAATAGAAGTCACGCCGGAAGAAGTTGTCATGGCACAAGAAGCTGTAAGGGCACCAACTTCTATTCATGAAACGGTTTATGAAAACGATGGAGATCCTATCACTTTACTCGACCAAATTGCCGATCATACAGATAGTGCTTGGTTTGATAAATTAGCCCTTAAGGAAGCATTGCAGTATCTTGATAATCGTGAGAGACTAATTGTTTATTTAAGGTATTACAAAGATCAAACTCAGTCTGAAGTGGCAGAAAGACTGGGGATTTCTCAAGTTCAAGTATCGAGACTTGAAAAGAAAATATTAAAACAAATTAAAGAACAGATGAGCAAATAGCTCATTCTGTTCTTTTTTGTTTGCAAAGGATTTTTTTACCAGAATAATAATAGAGCTATCACTAAGATTAATGAATGGATGATATAAAAAGGACCCAAACTTCTAGGGAATTAATGGTACTTAGGTTGCTAAAGAATGAGAGTCATTTGGTAGAAACATACTATAACCAATATGCCCCTTGAATAAGGAGGTGGAGGATCATGGATAGTCAGATAATATATCTTCGACTTAGGCAAAAAAAGAAAGTACCACCTAATAAGAAGTTATTGATTGGTGATATTGCTCAGCTCATAGGAGAAGATTCTTGTTGTAGTAAGGTGGAGAATATCCAGATTTACCATGTGACGAAAGAGGATAAGAACTTAGTCGTAATCGATGTTATGAAAGTCATTATGTCCATCCATAGCGAAATGGAAAACGTTGAGATTCAAGTAGTCGGTCCTACACAAACGATTGTAGAAGTTCAGTATCCAAAGAAGA
This sequence comes from Pseudalkalibacillus sp. NRS-1564, assembly GCF_050467905.1. Lineage (NCBI taxonomy): Bacteria > Bacillati > Bacillota > Bacilli > Caryophanales > Fictibacillaceae > Pseudalkalibacillus > Pseudalkalibacillus sp. NRS-1564. The sequence continues at coordinate 70,733 of NZ_JBITPM010000038.1, forward strand.
AATTAGCACCCGTTTATTTTGTTCTTATCTGGTTTTTATTATTTATTGGTGCGGCCCTCGCTATTATGAATTTTCATGAAGACGTCAGTATGAGAGAGGTTCATCAGCAAATATATAAAATTGTGACTGGAATCGACAATCCAAAACCACTGCTTCTACAAGTACCATACTCATTTGGACTTGGAATTGGGATGGTCCTGTTCTTTAACCATCTTTTCAAAAAGCGGTTTAACGAAGAACCTAGCCCACTTGAAGTGGAAATGTTTAATTATCAACAGGACCTTGATCAATATGTAATCGTTCATGAGAACGAAGAAAACGGAAATTCGAAACCATGAATGCTCAATTTCTCTTAGTGATGTTAATCGGATTTGCTGAAGGGATTGCGGTTGGGGCTGGATTTGTTGCATTTCTTTCAGTTCTTGGCATTATCCCCAGGCTCACTCAATTGTCCAAAACGTTACACCTCATTCGTTTTTATGAATGGGGGATCATTGTAGGTGCTGTAGTGGCAAGTTGGTTATCGTTAAGAAATCCAACTCTTGGCCTGCCCAAATTTGTAGTGATCCCAATTGGACTCGGTGCAGGTATATTTATTGGGATGTTAGCAGCAGCATTAACAGAAGTACTTAATGTCTTGCCAATATTAACGAAACGGATTGGGTTTATAGATAAAATTTTGGTTTTACTAATGGCTATAGTACTTGGTAAAGTATTCGGATCATTGTTTCATTGGACAATTTTTGTGGATGGAGGGATCAAGTAATGAAAAAATCATTAAACGATCAGGAAAAGTATAGTCAGAACATTAAAGAGTATCAGCCAAAGCCGCCGTATTTTTTCAACTGCATAAAAGCGTTTGTTGTAGGCGGGTTTATTTGTATGTTCGGGCAAGGTGTTCAGAATTTCTATATCAATGTCTTTGATTTTTCTAAAGAAAATGCTGGAAACCCGACTGTAGCCACTCTCATATTGATCGCAGCTTTATTAACGGCTTTCGGTTGGTATGACAGGCTTGGTCAATTTGCGGGAGCAGGTTCAGCTGTACCAGTTACAGGCTTCGCTAATTCGATTACTAGTGCTGCTCTCGAGCATAAAAGCGAAGGGATTGTACTTGGTATAGCAACCAATATGTTTAAACTTGCTGGCTCAGTCATCGTGTTTGGCGTCGTTGCGGCTTACATTGTAGGGATGGTCAGAATGGTTTTTAAAGCCCTGATATAAGGAGAGAACCTGTATGAAATCAGGAAAGCAAACATGGAGTTTTTCAAATGTTTATTTACAATCAGTAGGTACAGCAACAGGCCCAAAGGAAGCAGAAGGTCCATTTGGAAATTCTTTTGATGTGACCTATGCTAACCTTCATTGTAATCAGGCAAATTGGGAGCTTGCTGAAAGAAAATTGTTAGAAGATGCAGTAATGAGTTGTTTGAAGAAAAAAGAATTAGCTCCTGATCAAGTTGATGTTTTTGTAGCGGGTGATCTATTAAATCAAATCGTAAGCGCAACTTATACAGCAAGGTCTAATCATATTCCTTTTCTAGGTGTTTTTGGAGCATGCTCGACATCCATGGAATCCCTAGCGATTGCATCTTCTCTAGTTGATGGTGGTTTTGCTGAGAGGGCTATTGCTGGAGTGAGTAGCCACAATGCAACTGCTGAAAGACAGTTCCGTTATCCAACAGAATATGGAGGTCAGAAACCTGGTACTGCGACATCAACTGTAACTGGTGCTGGAGCTGCGTTAGTTAGTCAGGAGTTATCGGACATTCAAATCTCTGCGGCAACGATTGGAAGAGTAGTTGACTGGGGAATCAAGGATCCGTTTGATATGGGGAGTGCGATGGCGCCAGCGGCAGCAGATACATTGGCCACACATTTTGAGGACCTAAATGTAAAACCTTCAGATTATGACTTAATTGTTACTGGAGATTTATCTGCAGTTGGTTCTCCGATTGTTCGTGATTTATTGCTTGAGAAAGGGTTTGACATTACTAATAATCATAATGACTGTGGGTTAATGATCTATCGACCTGATCAGAAGGAAGTATTCGCAGGTGGAAGCGGGTGTGCCTGTTCGGCGGTTGTTACGTATGGTCATCTCATTGAGCTTCTAAAACAAGGGAAGTATTCAAAAATTCTAGTTACTGCTACAGGATGCTTGCATAGCCCCGTTATGGTGCAACAGAAAGAAAGTATGCCTGCTATCGCTCATGCAGTGGTTTTTGAGCGAGTTGGAGGTGAGGAATAGTGGAATACTTCATTGCTTTTGCAGTAGGAGGAGCCATTTGTGTTGTTGGTCAGTTATTGCTCGATATTTTTAGATTAACGCCTGCTCATGTAATGTCATCTTTTGTGGTGACTGGAGCGATTCTTGACGGTTTTGGTATATACGATCGACTGATTGAATTCGCAGGAGCAGGTGCGACAGTCCCAATTACGAGCTTTGGGCATTCCTTGCTACATGGGGCGATGCAGCAAGGAGAGGAACATGGATTTATAGGCATTGCAATGGGGATATTTCAGTTAACTTCAGCTGGAATTTCATCAGCTATTGTTTTCGGATTTATCATAGCCATTATATTCAAGCCAAAGGGGTGAATGAATTGAACAAGCGGCGGGTTATTTTCGTTACTGATGGAGATCTTTACGCGCAAAAAGCAATTGAAAAAGTGGCTTCGGATATTGGCGGGAGATGCATTAGCCAATCAGCAGGAAATCCAACCCCGCTTGCTGGTTATGAAATTGTTTCCCTAATTAAAGAAGCTCCACACGATCCAATCTTTGTAATGTTTGATGACAGTGGTTTTCCGGGTGAAGGTTATGGAGAACTAGCGATGCAGGCTGTGGCTGAGGATGAAGATGTTGAACTACTTGGTGCGATTGCAGTTGCCTCGAGAACACACTTCTCTGAATGGACGAGAGTAGATGTTTCCATCGACAGGGATGGTGAATTAACGCATTTCGGTGTTGATAAGAATGGATTTGCTGATATGGAAGCCGGGAGAATAGATGGGGATACTGTATCTATTTTAGATAAACTGAATGTCCCAATTATTATAGGTGTCGGTGATATAGGTAAAATGTCTGGGCTTGATGATCCGGAGGTTGGGTCGCCTATAACATTGAAAGCCGTTCAAATTCTGCTTGAAAGGAGCGGTTTCTATGACAACAAAAATGAATAACAAACAAAAAATATTTAAAAAATTAAAAGAAAATGAAGACTTCTTGAAAAAATCAATTGGCATTGGGGAAAGTTTTGACGTAGGTGTACGTAAACTCAAGATTTTGAATAAAGAAATACAATTCTATTATTGTACTGGTTTATGTGATACATCAATCATTGTTGAAATCATGCGTGAATTGATGGAATTAGATGATCATCATCGCTTGACCGTTAAATTCGAGCAAGTTATCCATAATCATTTACCCCATCAGCAAGTAACAAAAGTAGAGACGTTCGATGAGGTCGTCGATCAAGTTCTTTCTGGACTGATCGCTGTATTTATGGAAGGCGAAGAGATTGCTTACATTATTGATGTTCGAAAGTATCCAGGTAGAACGCCTCAAGAGCCAGACACTGAGAAAGTGATCAGAGGTTCTAGAGACGGTTTCACAGAAAATATTATTGAGAATACTGCACTTACTAGAAGGCGTATTAGAGATGGTCGTTTGCGTAATGAAATATTTCAAATCGGAGAGCGTTCCAAAACGGATGTGTGTATCACTTATATTCAGGATGTAGCTAACCCAAACTTAGTTGAAATCATTAAGAAAAAACTAAAAGAAATTAATATTGATGGTATTCCTATGGCTGATAAAACTGTTGAAGAGTTTTTAGTGCATCAGGCGGGAAATCCTTTTCCACTTGTACGATATACGGAAAGGCCAGATGTAGCCGCATCCCATTTGTTAGAAGGGCATGTCTTGATTATCGTCGATACTTCTCCGAGTGTTATTATTACGCCAACAACCTTTTTCCACCATGTTCAACATGCAGAAGAATACAGGGAAGCTCCATTACCAGGTGCATTCTTGAGATGGGTCCGCTTTGGAGGAATGCTAGCAGCGCTATTGTTACTTCCCCTGTGGTTATTGGCGGTATATGAACCTGGGTTGTTGCCTAAATCGATTGATTTTATTGGGCCAAATGATGAAACGAATGTGCCGATATTTATTCAAATCATTCTTGCAGAAATTGGGATCGAAACACTGAGAATGGCCGCCATTCATACGCCTACCCCGCTTTCTACAGCGATGGGTTTAATTGCGGCTGTATTAATTGGTCAAATTGCCATCGATGTAGGATTATTTGTTCCAGAAGTTATTCTGTATGTTTCTATTGCGGCTATAGGTTCTTACGCAACGCCAAGTTATGAGTTATCAATAGCGAACAAACTAGTTAGATTATTACTACTTTTCCTTGTCTTTTTCTTCAGAGTTCCAGGATATATAATAGGCGTGACAGCTATTATTCTCTTCCTAGTCGCCTTAAAGCCATTAAATACACCTTATTTATGGCCATTCATTCCTTTTAATGCAAAAGCGTTTATTCAAGTGCTAATTCGCGTTTCTGTTCCTTTGACAAAATTGCGTCCAAGTATTACAGAGCCCCAGAATGAAACGAAGCAGCCGGACAAACCACTTGCCGAATCTTAAAAAGTATGATAATTTATTTCTTAATTGAATAGACCTCATTGAACGTAATGGGGATAGAGGCGCAAAACGAATGAGTAAGATATCTGAGCATAGAATGGAATGCGAAGACGATATCAGAAAGGTCAATTTGCCGAAGTGAGAAAGGACCCATCCTTTTCTTGCTGGGCTGCTGCTGAATAAGTTGCAGACTGTCACTGGAGGATGAATTTCTTTCAGTGGTGAGCTAATCCAACTCGTGAGGATACGGAGAAAACAGCCTATCTATAAAGTTGGCTGTTTTTCTTATTGTGTGGAGGGAGCTCGCATTTATATAAGCGAGAGGGGAGAAATGATTGTGAATTTATACGGTACATCTGCAGTTTCAGAAGAGGGGCATTTAACAGTTGGAGGGATCGATACGGTCCAATTAGGAAAAAAATTTGGCACTGCGTTATATGTTTATGATGTGGCTATGATTCGAGACAAAGCAAGGGCGTTTCGAAGTGCCTTTGAACGTGAGAATGTAAACTATCAAGTAGCTTATGCTAGTAAGGCCTTTTCATGTATGGCAATGATCCAACTTGCAGAAGAAGAAGGATTAAGTTTGGATGTTGTATCCGGTGGAGAGCTTTATACTGCTTTGAAGGCAGGTTTCCCCGTGGAGCGTATTCATTTTCATGGAAATAACAAAAGTGAATCTGAAATTAGAATGGCGCTTGATGCAGAAATAGGTTGCTTCGTTGTTGATAATTTTTACGAATTATCTCTCCTTGAGCAAATTGCAGAAGAAAAAAATGTGAAAGCTAATGTGCTGTTGCGTATAACACCAGGTATTGAAGCACATACGCATGATTATATTTTAACAGGCCAAGAAGATTCTAAATTTGGTTTTGATTTACAGAGTGGTCAGGTAGAACGCGCGATATTGGATGTAACAAAAATGAGTGCTGTTCATCTTCTTGGACTTCATTGTCATATAGGCTCACAAATTTTTGAAACAAATGGTTTTGTAATGGCTATTGAAAAGATTTATAGCTATCTTACAACATGGTATGATGCCTATGGTTTTGAGCCTGAAGTCCTTAACCTTGGTGGAGGATTTGGAATCCGATATACGAGTGAAGATCACCCATTACCAGTAGGGAACTACATCGAAGCTATGATTGAAACAATCAGAAATCAGGTAACAGGGCAAATGAACATGCCTGAGATCTGGATTGAACCTGGTCGTTCACTAGTAGGAGAAGCTGGAATGACGTTATATACGGTTGGTTCACACAAAAATGTTCCAGAGTTGCGACATTACCTCGCTGTAGATGGAGGGATGACGGATAATTTACGCCCTGCTCTCTATCAGGCAAAATATGAAGCCACAATAGCAAATCGAATGAATGAAGCAAAAGACCACCTATACTCTGTAGCAGGAAAGTGTTGTGAATCAGGTGATATGTTAATTTGGGATTGCCAGTTACAGCGAGCGATTGCTGGTGATACGATGGCTGTTTTTTCAACGGGGGCATATGGTTATTCCATGGCAAATAACTACAATAGATTACCAAGATCAGCTGTTGTCTTTGTTGAAAATGGTGAGGCCAACCTTGTTGTTGAGAGAGAGTCATACGAGGATTTAGTTCGACATGATTTGCCATTAAAACAAGCGATTATATCAAAATAATAGTTGAAAAGCATAAATGATATGGAACAGCTTCAGTCTGTGCTATAATGAAAGAGCTTTTAAGAAAATTGTTAGTGCAGGAGGATTTATTTATGAAAAAAGGAACAATTGCATTTGAAAATGGAGAAGTTATTGAAATTGAATTTTATCCAGAAGCAGCACCTAACATTGTTGCTAACTTTGAGAAGCTTGCAAATGAAGGTTTCTACAACGGTGTGAATTTTCACCGTGTAATCCCTGGTTTTGTTGCTCAAGGTGGAGATCCTACAGGTTCTGGAATGGGTGGACCAGGATATACAATTGACTGTGAAACAGAAGGTAACCCTCATAAGCACGTAGCAGGCTCATTGTCTATGGCACATGCTGGTAAAAACACGGGCGGCAGTCAGTTTTTCCTAGTTCATGAACCTCAGCCTCATCTAGACGGCGTTCATACCGTTTTTGGTCAAGTAACAGAAGGAATGGATACGGTCCTTCGCGTTAAACAGGGTGACGTAATGAAAGAAGTAAAAGTCTGGGACGAAGAATAGATCAGACTCTTAAAAACTTAATACTTTCCTTCGGGGTCGGGTGAAAATCCCAACCGGCGGTGATGACTAGCTTATGCTAGCTAAGTCCGTGACCCGGTTGCGTAAGCAAACGGTGGATCTGGTGAGAAACCAGAACCGACAGTATAGTCTGGATGGGAGAAGGAATAAAAGTGACCAATTTCCTTTTGAATCATAGATTCAAAAGGCTTATTTGGCATATACTTTTGCCTCCCGGGACAGCTGTGTTTTGGGAGGCTTTTTTTGTTCTCCTTCTCAACCAATAACGGAGAGTGGAACAGGAGTAAATACGATGAATCATACGGATTTTATGAAAACAGCGATCGATTTAGCTAGAAGTACGATAGGTCAAACGCGTCCGAATCCCTCCGTAGGAGCTGTCATTGTTAATAGTGGGCGTATCGTAGGGATGGGAGCTCATTTAAAGGCTGGAGAAGGCCATGCCGAAATTCAAGCACTCAAGATGGCGGGCAATCGAGCAAGTGGGAGTACTGCCTATGTGACACTGGAGCCATGTAGTCATCATGGAAAGACGCCTCCTTGTGCTGATGCTTTAATTCAAGCAGGAGTCAAAGAGGTATTTATTGCAAGTCAAGATCCGAATCCCCTGGTCGCAGGAAATGGTGTGACTAAACTAAAGAAAGCAGGCATAGCTGTCCATATTGGGCTTATGGAAGAAGAAGCCTTACAGCTAAACCGGATGTTTTTCCATTACATTACTCAAAAAAGACCATTTGTAACGTTGAAAGCTGCTACAACGCTTGATGGCAAAATAGCAACTCATTCAGGTGATAGTAAATGGATTACGGGGGAAGACTCGAGAAAAGATGTTCATGCCTATCGTCATCAACATGATGCCATTCTTGTAGGTATTGGAACCGTCCTCTCTGATGACCCATCACTAACGACTCGTTTCGGTGAAGGGCTATCGCCGATTAGAATCGTGTTAGATCGTCAATTGAGGATGCCTTCTGACGCTAAAGTAATAAGTGATGAGAATGCAGAAACATGGATCATTACAACAAAACGAGCTGCGCTAAAAAATAAGCGATCTTTCCCAAAACATGTCCAAATCATCGCTGTCACAGATCCACTGCTCCCAATGGATAAAGTTCTTGACCTTTTAGGGGAACGAGAAATTACATCAGTATTTGTTGAAGGTGGTTCAGAAATACACGGTAGCTTTCTTGAATCACGCTCTTTTCAACAAGTTATTACATACATTGCGCCGAAGCTAATTGGTGGGAGTCAATCTCCTACGGCTTTCGGAGGTGCAGGTTTTAAAACGATGAATGAAGCGATCGATTTACAAGTGGATAGCGTAGAACAAATTGGAAATGATATTCGAATTATTTCATCAAGGAGGCTTTCTTAATGTTTACAGGTATTGTGGAAGAAATCGGAAGAGTTGAAAGTGTTCAACAATCAGGAGAATCCATTGCAATGCAAATTGCGGCGTCGACTATTTTAAAAGACGTTCATTTAGGAGATAGCATTTCGATAAACGGCGTGTGCTTAACTGTTACGACGTATACAGACTCTTCTTTTACCGTAGATATTATGCCTGAAACATTTCGTGCAAGCAGTCTTCGTCAGCTAGGGCCAAACTCATCGGTGAATCTTGAGAGAGCTATGTCCGCAAATGGACGCTTTGGTGGTCATTTTGTTTCTGGACATGTTGATGGTGTGGGGAAAATTACTCGTGTAGAACAAATCGATAATGCTGTTTATTATGACATCTCGATTCCGCGAAACCTTTTAATTTACTTTGTTGAAAAAGGCTCAGTTTCTGTTGATGGTACTAGTCTTACGGTCTTTGGAATAGGGGAGCACTCTCTTACTATATCTCTTATTCCCCATACCGTAGAGGAAACGGTGCTTGGGAGAAAAAGAGTGGGAGATACAGTGAATATAGAATGCGATATGCTTGGTAAATACATTATGAAGTACTTGGAGCAAAGAAGCGGTTCAAAACCCGAACCTACTGCTTCACTTGGGAGTCAGTTTTTTGAAGATCATGGATTTAAATAATGGTACTATCAGGAGGGTCATCGTATATGTTTCATACAATAGAAGAAGCGATTTATGATTTAATGCAAGGCCGGGTGGTGATCGTTTGTGATGATGAAGACAGGGAGAATGAAGGGGATTTTATCGCTTTAGCCGATAAAGTCACACCTGAAACAATCAATTTCATGATTACAAAAGGAAGAGGCCTTGTTTGCACGCCGATTACGGAAGAGCGTGCAAATGAACTGAAGTTGAGTCCAATGGTAGATCATAACACAGATTCTCATGGTACAGCGTTTACAGTGAGTGTCGACCACAAAAGTACAACTACAGGAATTTCGGCAGCTGAAAGAGCATCTACAATTCAATACTTAATTAACCCGGATGCTAAACCTTCAGACTTTAATCGACCAGGTCATATTTTCCCATTGATTGCTAAGGATGGAGGGGTCCTTAGAAGAGCAGGTCATACGGAAGCGGCAGTCGATTTGGCACGACTCTCTGGCTCTGCCCCGGCTGGTGTTATTTGTGAAATTATGAAAGAAGACGGTGAAATGGCGCGCGTTCCTGATCTAAAGGAAATTGCTGAAGAGTATGATTTGAAAATGATTACGATTAAAGATCTGATCCAATATCGTAACCGTAAAGATGTTCTTGTTCGAAAAGAAGTAGAAATAGAACTTCCGACTGAGTTTGGTTCTTTTAGAGCGGTAGGGTATTCGAACATTCTTGATCAGAAAGAGCACGTAGCTTTGATTAAAGGAGAAATCTTACCAGATCAACCAACTCTTGTGCGAGTTCACTCTGAATGCTTAACTGGTGATGTGTTTGGATCTTTTCGATGTGACTGTGGTCCACAACTACATGCTGCATTGGCACAAATTGAAGAGGAAGGTCATGGAGTGCTTTTGTATATGCGCCAGGAAGGAAGAGGTATCGGGCTTCTTAATAAAATGAAAGCCTATAAACTGCAAGAACAGGGCTACGACACAGTTGAAGCGAATGAGAAGCTTGGATTTAAGCCTGATTTAAGGGATTATGGAATAGGGGCACAGATTTTGAGAGACCTTGGTGTTTCTAAAATGAACCTTCTGACAAACAATCCTCGTAAAATAGCTGGGTTAACAGGTTATGGTCTTGAAGTAGCATCTAGGGTACCTCTTCAGATGGCTTCTCGAAAAGAGAATGAAAAGTACCTAAAAACAAAACATAGCAAGCTAGGACACATGCTTCATTTCTAAAAATTTACGTATGAAAATAGGAGGATATTAATAATGGGACAAACATTTGAAGGAAACTTGGTTGGATCTGGGTTAAAAGTGGGTATAGTAGTAGGAAGATTTAATGAATTTATTACAAGTAAGTTACTTGGAGGTGCTGAAGACGCATTGAAGCGTCATGGCTTGTCCGTAGAAAACATTGATGTAGCATGGGTTCCTGGAGCATTTGAAATTCCCTTTGCCGCAAAGAAAATGGTTGAAACGGGAAAATATGATGCAATTGTTACGCTTGGTACGGTTATTCGCGGGGCGACACCACACTTTGATTATGTGTGTGGAGAAGTTTCTAAAGGCGTGGCGAATTTAACGATGCAGACGGGTGTACCTGTTATTTTTGGAGTATTAACCACAAATACCATTGAACAAGCTGTTGAACGTGCAGGTACTAAGGCTGGTAACAAGGGCTGGGATGCTGCAACGGCAGCAATTGAAATGGCTAATTTATCAAAATCATTTGAAGGTTGATTATCAGTTCATTTTTGGCTATGATGAGTATGGTATGCGATGAAGGGCAAAAGAGTTTGGAATCGTAAAGCCAAGAAGAGAGAAAGAAAATGGTTGATTCTTAGGTCTGTGTGATCATTGTCATTATCATGCTAGCTGAGCTTGTTCGTCGAATCATTTTAACATTCTAATTGATTTTAGAATAAGTTATTAAACGGAAAGCCAAGAATTACTTTAATGAGGGATAATCATGCTAATTCGTTATAAGAAAGCTCATGAGAAAATAGCCATGGGGCTATTAAGCTTCATGCCGAACGAAAAAGATATTAAGAAACTGCAACAATCGATTAAAGACTATGAGGATATGGATTCTTTGCAGCTTTTTCTTTGGAAAGAAGAAGATATTATTGGATTGCTCGGAATTGAATGGGTAAACGACAACGAAGTAGAGTTAAAGGATATTAGCGTTAATCCTTCCCATCGCCATCAAGGAATTGGAAAACAAATGGTTGAAGCACTTCGAGAAATGCTAAGTGATGAAATATCTATTAAGGGTAATGAATATACGGGGACATTTTTTGAAAGGTGTCACTTGGAAGAAAATATGAAGTAAGATGCAAAGAAAAGGAACGGCTTAGCCGTTCCTTTTCTGTTGTTTTATTTCAAATTGTTGTTTTCTTTCTTCAATTACATCTGATCGATCACGTCTCGTATGACGATGGATAAGTTCTATATTCGAAAGATCGCTTTTACTACCATAAGTACATTCAAGTTCACGACATCTTTCTTCACAAGCCGTTTGAAGGGTGGAGCTTGTGAGAGGAATATCAAATCCCTGGTATGGAGAGTGAGTGTTGATGAGTTGTAACTCTTTTGATAGGTTTTTAGAAAGTTGATCAATATTTATCGCTAATTTATCGAGTTCTTCACTTTCGCTTTTGGAAATGCGTAGGGCATTAGCAATCATTCTCTTTGCCCCTGTGAAATTACCGCGTCGATGGTGGTAGAGGCCAACAGCAATTTGGATAAGACCTACCCAATGAAGTTTACGACTTCCACGCGGATCCTCTTTCCAATGTTCTTCGAGGATTTCATGGCATTCAAAATAATCACGAAGTCCATGGAAATGAGCCAAATAATCAATATAGGCTTTTGAATACATGCTGATTCCTCCATTTCTTTTAGTAGTGTAGCACATGTGTGTTAAATAGATAAAGCGAGTGCTCTTATGGATCAAAATAGTGATCAGTCGTCAGGATGCTATCAAACTGTTAACGATCAATGGAAATCAATTTACGTTAAAAATGAACCGGATGGTTTTCTTGCATTGCTGTAAGCCCCTATTGTAAATGTGATATAATCGGAATACTAGATGGACTTGGATAAAGGAAGATGGAAAATGAAGCAATACAGTGTAAAGGTTGATGCATTTGAAGGTCCATTGGATCTTTTGCTCCACCTTATAAATAAGTACGAAGTGGATATTTATGATATTCCGGTCTCGCAAATTACAGATCAATACTTAACGTTTGTCCATACAATGCAAGAGTTAGAACTTGATGTGGCAAGTGAATATCTTGTTATGGCTGCGACGTTGCTTGCGATAAAAAGCAAAATGCTTCTTCCTCAAAAAGAAGAAGAAATTTTCGAACAGGACCCTGAGTTTGAAGATGATCCCCGTGATGAACTCGTTCAACGTCTTGTTGAGTATCGAAGGTTTAAAGAGGCTGCGAATGATTTAAAGGAAAAAGAAAGTAGTCGAAGCCTTATTTATGCTCGGCCACCTGTGGATACTAGTGAATTTAGTCATGAGGATAGTCAAACCTCCATTGGCGACGTTACATTGTATGATATGCTTGCGGCATTTCAAAAAATGTCCAGACGTGTAAAGGAAAAGAAACCAAAGCGTACACGGATTCAAAGTGAAGATGTTCCTATTGAAGATCGAATGAACGCTATTCGGAACCAGCTACGAGGAAGTGGAAAGACGCGTTTTAGTGATCTTTTTAGTGAAAAGGATCGTGGGCATATGATTGTGACGTTTCTTGCAGTCCTTGAGTTAATGAAAACGAGAGATGTGGCTTGTGAACAAGATAAAAACTTTGGCGAAATTATGATTTTTGAACGAGAAGGGAAGGCATCAGTGTGACAAACGAAGAAATAAAAAGCATTATCGAAAGTCTTCTATTTGTAGTTGGTGATGAAGGGATCACAGTGAAAGATCTTTGTGAAACCATCTCATTGGAAGAAGACACCCTTCTAAGTGCAATAAGTGATTTGCAGGATGAATACAATGAAAAAGATCGCGGTTTTAAAATTAGTTTTATTGGTGGTGGCTATCAGCTCACTACAAATGCTAAAAATGCTCCCTATATCGAAAAACTAGTAGCGACACCAGGTAATCATACTTTATCGCAGGCAGCTCTTGAAACACTTGCGATCGTCGCCTACAAGCAACCAATAACAAGGGTAGAAATAGAAGAAATTCGCGGTGTTAAAACGGATAAGCCTTTACAAACTTTAATGAGTAAATTGCTCATTAAAGAAGCGGGCAGAGCCGAAAAAGCTGGAAGAGCGATTTTATATGGAACAACTAGAGAGTTTCTATTTCATTTTGGTTTAAGCTCAATCAAGGATCTACCCCCTTTACCTGATGGGACAGAAGATAAGGAAGATGAGGAAGCAGACTTGTTTTTTGAGAAGTTTCAGGAAATCTCTGAGTAGATGCTAAGTTCGATCATGATGAAGGAGGACAATCGATGCGGTTAACTCATGTTGCTTTCGAGGAGCTTCAAAAAGATCGTGCAAACTCCCCTGAAGATTCATTCGTTCGTTCTACAATAACGTATGAGGAGAATGGAAAGGTAAAGCGATTTCATGTTTTATATCCTGGTGTTTTTGCAGAAACTGCCATTAAAGAATTTTGGGATTATGAGACCCCCATTCACGAAGCAATCGCACTGAATCTCCTTTCATCTTATCCGAATCGAAAACGTTTGTATATTAGTAGTGAAAATGAGTTTGTTGATCCGCTTAAGAAGGCGGATTTACAAGAGCTTCTCGCGATCATCCATGAGATAAAAACAACAGGTACGTATTTACATTCAAACAAAGAAAAGATGCCTCCATACTGAGGCATCTTTTTTATGCTTTGACTATGTTCGCATATATTGATGTATCATTTTTGGCTCAAATGAGTGAATCTTCCATTCTTTTCTAGTTATTAACGGTTCTAGAATAAAAATGAAATAAACTTCGAACACTAATTGAAAAGAGTAGGAATAGGAGCTCAGATCAATGATACTATCGATCGGAAAATCTTTACCCCCTCATTGTCTTCTACAAACAGAAGCTGCGACTTTTGCTAAAAGGCAATTTGGTCCACATTTTAAAAATATAGATCGTCTGCTACCTGTTTTTCAAAGTGCTGAAATAGATAAAAGATATTTCGCTATGCCACTAGAATGGTATAGTAGTGGCCCAACATTTGAAGAAAAAAACGAAAAATACGTTTCTCTTTCTGTTGAATACGCTAAAGAAGCAATATTGGACTGTCTGAACAATCCCTTTTACTTAAATGAAATGATTGATTGTAGAGATATCGATGCAATATTTTTTGTGTCAACAACAGGTATTTCTACACCGAGTATAGAGGCTAGAATTATGAATGTCCTACCATTCTCTCCACATACAAAACGGATCCCCATCTGGGGACTTGGTTGTGCAGGTGGTGCTGCAGGTATTGCAAGAGCGAATGATTATTGTCTTGCCCATCCTGATCAAGCTGTTCTAGTAGTGAATGTTGAGCTGTGTAGTCTTACTTTTCAACATGGTGACTTTTCCAAGAGCAACCTTATTGGAACAGCACTTTTTGCTGATGGGATATCAGCTGTACTTTTGACAGGTGAGACTTCATCTCTTCTTAGGCGTTCAACCTTGCCGAGCATTCCAGGCATCGTCGCCACACGCTCCACATTAATGAGAGATTCAGAAGATGTGATGGGATGGGAAGTTAGCAACGAAGGCTTGCACGTAGTGTTCTCTAAGTCTATTCCCGCGATTGTGTCAAGTTGGCTTGAACCTAATGTTCTGGAATTCCTCTCTATTCAAGAGAAGACCACGCAAGAAATAGATTATTTTATTGCCCATCCAGGAGGAACAAAAGTATTAACAGCATATGAAGAAGCTCTCGGATTCGATAAGTCGATGACTGCAGTATCGAGAAATGTATTAAAAGAATATGGAAATATGAGTTCAGTTACCGTTATTTACGTACTAGACCAGTTTTTGAGAAATGGGTGTAAACATGGACATCTTGGATTAATGGCAGCTCTCGGACCTGGTTTTTGTTCAGAACTGCTGCTGCTAGAATGGAAAAAGGAGCATAAAAAATGGGGCTAATATTTACTGGGGTTTTTATCCTTCTTGTGTTTCAAAGATTAATTGAACTATATATAGCTAAAAAAAATGAAAAGTGGATGAAAGAGCAGGGAGCAAGAGAAGTTGGAAAAAATCATTATAAATACATTGTGCTGCTACACATTTTCTTTCTTTTCGCAGTAGCGATTGAAGCGATTTTACGAGGTTTCACTCTCTCCTTCGTCTGGTCTGTTATGCTGTTTGTGTTTCTTTTGGCTCAATGCCTTCGAGTCTGGACAATTAGAAGTCTGGGCCGCTTTTGGAATACAAAAATAATCGTCCTACAAGATGCAGATGTTGTAAAAAAGGGTCCTTACCGATTTTTGAAACACCCTAACTATTTAATTGTGGCACTAGAAATTCTCTCTTTGCCACTTATTTTCTCCTCTTACTTCACTGCGATTGTTTTTACCGTGCTAAATGCAGTATTACTTCTGAGAGTTCGTATTCCCGCTGAAGAGAAAGCGTTAAAAGAGTCGACCAATTATCCCGTGATGTTTCCGAATGCCGAAAAGGAATGAAAGACATATACTGCGTCTCTTGCTCATAGACTTGTACAAATATAGAGCTTAAGGGACGTGGATGTCATGATGAAATCACTTAAGACAAAAATTGGCGTCTTTATTTTAATTGCTGCTCTGCTGTTTCTCATGATTCCAAGAGGAGTAGTAGCAGAGGGAGTAGGCGTCTCAGCGAGAAGTGCCATACTAATTGAACAAGAAACAGGAAGAGTCCTTTACGAAAAAGATGCCTATACACAAAGACGAATAGCGAGTATCACAAAAATTATGACTGCGATCATTGCGATTGAGTCAGGTAAAATGAATGAAACAGTAAAAATTAGTGGAAACGCTGCTGGGACAGAAGGTTCCTCTCTCTATTTAAAAGAAGGAGAGAAAATAACACTTGAAAATTTGGTATACGGTTTAATGCTTCGTTCTGGTAATGATGCTGCTGTGGCAATTGCTGAAGAAGTTGGAGGCAGTTTAGAAGGCTTTGTTACATTGATGAACCAGAAAGCAGAAGAAATTGGGATGTCGCACACAATATTTATGAATCCTCATGGACTTGATGATCATGAGAATCATCTATCGACAGCTTATGACATGGCTATCCTAACACAGTACGCCATGGATAATGACACTTACCGTATTATTTCAAGTACTAAAGTACATAAGGCACCCAATGCGACAGAGGATTGGGATTATGTATGGCGTAATAAAAATAAGCTGTTAACTAGTTTATACTCTGATTCCACTGGTGGGAAAACGGGATACACAAAGCGAGCTAAGCGTACACTCGTTTCTACTGCTGAACGTGATGGTATGATTCTTATTGCTGTTACTTTAAATGCGCCTGATGATTGGAATGATCATATTTCGATGTTTAATTGGGGTTATAGTAACTATGAGCTGACTCTACTTGAGCCTAAAGGGATTATTAAAGATGTGAAGGATGAACCTTACAAAGGCAATGTGAGATTGAATCGAGATCTTTACTATCCTTTAACCTCAGAAGAAAGAGATCAAATTGATTCCACCATCCAACTTGTAGAACCTCCAGATGAAAGTAAGTGGGATGAAATGAGGTCAACAGATGATCCTGTTGGAATGTATGTTGTAAAACTAAATAACAAGACAATTGTGAAAGCACCAATTACTTTTGACTCCGTTGAAAAAAAGGAAAAAGGATTATGGGGATTTTTTAAAGGGTTATTTTCATTAGATATCGGACGTGAGCCGAATGGTTAATCTCATCTGGGCTGGCTTATTTCTCATTGGTATTCTATTTGCTCTAATTAATGGAACGATGGAAGAGGTCAATAAAGCAATATTTACTGGGGCTGAAGAAGCGATAGCTGTTTGTATAGGGTTGTTAAGTGTTCTTATTTTCTGGCTTGGATTGATGAAGATTGCTCAGA
This sequence comes from Pseudalkalibacillus sp. NRS-1564, assembly GCF_050467905.1. Classification (NCBI taxonomy): domain Bacteria; kingdom Bacillati; phylum Bacillota; class Bacilli; order Caryophanales; family Fictibacillaceae; genus Pseudalkalibacillus; species Pseudalkalibacillus sp. NRS-1564. The sequence continues at coordinate 87,668 of NZ_JBITPM010000038.1, forward strand.
AAGCAGGACTGTTAGACCTTTTGGGAAGAGGATTTAAACCGATAGCTCGGAAGCTGTTTCCGGAAGTTCCCCCTGATCATCCTGCAATGGGATATATTCTCTCGAACATGATGGCGAATATGTTCGGCCTTGGAAATGCAGCTACGCCAATGGGGATAAAGGCAATGGAAGAGTTAAAAAAGCTCAATGATATGAAAGATAATGCAACAAGGTCAATGATTACCCTCCTAGCGCTCAATACATCAAGTTTAACTCTCATCCCAACTAGTGTTATAGCTATTCGGATGAAATATGGATCAGTTTCACCAACGGAAATTGTTGGTACAACAATTGCTGCTACAGCATGTTCTACAATTGGAGCTCTCTTCATTGATCGGTTTTTCTATCGAAGAAGCAAAAGGGGAGGATCTCTGTGAATGCATCGATCTGGATTATCCCTTTATTGATCGGGTTTATTCTTGCGTACGGAACGTGGAAAAGAGTACCAACTTATGAAACCTTTGTAGAAGGAGGTAAAGAAGGGCTTTCTATTGCGGTTTCGATCGTTCCTTATTTGGTAGGCATGATGGTAGCGATTTCTGTTTTTCGAGCATCTGGTGCAATGGCCTTTCTTAGTGGATTATTAAGAGTACCACTAGAAGCGATTGGGGTACCTACAGAAATCGTTCCTTTGGCTCTCATTCGCCCGATTTCTGGTACCGGTGCGCTTGCGATGACAACGGATATTATTAGCACATATGGGCCAGATTCCTTTATTGGGAGGCTAGCCTCTACCATGCAAGGAAGTACAGATACGACGCTTTATGTCATTACGGTTTACTTTGGGGCGATTGGCATCAAACGAATGGGAAATGCTCTTAAAGTTGGATTGTTAGCAGATTTAGTCGGGATGGCAGCAGCGATTATATTTGTCACTCTCGTATTTGGATAGAAGCCATCTTATTCGATGGCTTTTTTTATTGTAACGGAATGTTTGGAACATTCCTGTTTGAGCATAATAAATGATAGAATGAATCTGTGCTTGAGGTTTGACTGTGACAAGAGTATGATGTTTTAGTGAGGTGAATTTGATGGAACGTTTGCAAAAAGTAATTGCTCAAGCTGGAGTAACGTCCAGACGAAAAGCAGAAACATTGATTGAAGAAGGTAGAGTGAAAGTTAACGGCAAAGTCGTAACTGAACTCGGTACAAAGGTGTCTGAGCGCTGTAAAATTGAAGTAAACGGGATTCCGGTAGAACGTGAAGAGCCGGTTTATTTTTTGTTTTATAAACCAACAGGCGTCATTTCAACAGTAGAAGATGATAAAGGAAGAAAGGCTGTCACCGATTATTTCCATGAAATCGAAGAACGGGTTTTTCCTGTTGGACGACTTGATTACGATACGTCAGGTGTTTTGCTCTTAACGAATGATGGTGATTTTGCGAATAAGCTGATGCACCCAAGTTATCATGTAGACAAAGTGTACGTTGCTAAAGTGAAAGGCTTAATGAATAAAGAGACCATTCAAAAGCTTGAGCGAGGTGTGCAGCTAGAAGACGGAAAGACTTCGAAAGCACGAGCTAGAATTCTATCCGTTGATAAACAAAAAGGAAAATCAATTGTAGAATTGACCATTCATGAAGGTAAGAATCGCCAGGTACGCCGTATGTTCGAAACATTAGGTTACCCTGTGCAAAAGTTAAAGAGAGAACGATATGGTTTTCTTGAGTTGACTGGAATGAATCCTGGAGATTATCGTGAGCTAAAACCTTACGAAGTGAAGCAGCTTCGTAACCAAGCTGTCACACAAAATTCAAAAAAACGATAAGGTGACCCCTTATCGACACGTTATAGTGAGAGTAGTATTGCTTTGTTTGATTGGAGTTGGTTGAATGAAAAAGAAAAACCGGCTGATCGTGCGGACTGTTATATTGACTATCGTGTTTATAGCAGTCGGCTATACGTTCTATACAAACTTTTTTGCAAATGAAAGCGGAATCGTACAGGCCGGAGATCAAGCGCCAAACTTTATTTTAACGGATTTAGACGGAAATGAAGTAGAGCTTGAGGACTACAGAGGGAAAGGCGTCTTTCTGAATTTTTGGGCAACCTATTGCGAGCCTTGTAAAGATGAGATGCCAGCGATGGACAAGAAGTATAAAGAATACAAAGAAAAAGGCGTCGAAATACTTGCAGTAAATGTTTCGGAACCTAAATTGACTGCCGAAAGCTTTGCTGATCGGTATAACCTTAGTTTTCCGGTGTTGCTTGATAAAAGCAATGATGTAACTAATCACTATGGAGTTGGGCCAATTCCAGTAACCTTTTTAATTGACAAGAATGGCAAGGTCGTTCAAAAAACGGAAGCCAGCCTTTCAGAGGAAGTAATTGATAGCTATATGAAGCAAATCCAACCGTAATGGGGTGTTCCAATGAGCAACAATAACATCACCTGTGAATGCGGACATGTGAACCCTTATGGAACTGAGATATGCGAAGTATGTGGTAAACCGCTTCAAGGAGATTTAGAATCTAAGAAACTGCTTAATATGAGATACGAGGGAAGTGCACGGAGGTCTCAAACGTACAAAACGACGATCATCGATAAGATCTGGAATTTCTTCTCATCTGTTAAGGTCGGAATCTGGATCATCGTCTTGTTGCTAGTAGCTTCAGCGATAGGCACTATTTTCCCTCAAGAAATGTACATACCACCGCTGTCAGACCCGACAGTTTATTACAAGGAACAATACGGCGTACTTGGTCAATTGTATTATGACCTGGGTTTTCATAACTTATACGGCTCATGGTGGTATATGTTATTAATTGCCGCATTGGGACTTTCGCTCATTGTAGCCAGTCTCGATCGGTTTGTCCCGCTTTATCGCTCATTAAAGAAGCAGCGAGTCATTCGCCATGAAAGTTTCATGAAGCGCCAGAAGTATTTTGGTAAGACGGAAATCAGCCATGATTCGCCTGACTTAAACGGCATTAAACAAGCATTAGAAAATAAAAGGTACAATGTTAAAGAAGAAAATGGTCATTTATTTGCTGAGAAAAATCGCTTCTCCAGATGGGGACCTTACGTAAATCATATCGGACTCATTCTCTTTCTCATCGGCGGAATGCTCCGCTTTTTCCCTGGAATGTATGTCGATGAGGTGCTCTGGTTAAGAGAAGGTGAAACAGAGAAGATCAAAGGGACGGAAGAAGCCTATTATTTAAAAAGTGATGGTTTTATTCTAGAAACTTATGATAATGAAGATGAGAAATTTAAAGATGCGATTGAAGAGTCTGGACAAGCAGTCGTGGCAAAGAACTATCAAACGGATGCTATTTTATACAAGCAGGTTGGTGAAAGAGTAGCTGGGACGGATCCAGAACTTGAGAAAGTGAAAGAACATCCGATTCAAGTTAATAAACCGCTTAAGTTTGAAGGGTATGCCATTTACCAGGTAGATTATAAATTGAATGAACTTCAGAAGATGTCATTTACTATGGACAATAAAGAGTCCGGAGAGTCTATAGGTGACCTTACTATTGATCTTTATAATCCTGAGAAAGAATACAACCTTGAAAACGGCTACAGCGTTGAAGTAATGGACTACTTCCCAGATTTTGAATTTAATGACAAGGGTGAGCCAACAACTAAATCTAAAGTTCCGAATAATCCTGCATTTATACTTAATATGGTTTCTCCAGAACATCCTGACGGAGAAGTAGCTTTTGTTGCGATTAAGCAGAACTTAGAGCCTCTTGGAGAAAATGATTACAAAATGTCGTTTCAAAATGTAGATACAAAAAATGTTTCCGGTTTAGTCGTAAGGAAAGACAATACATTATGGATTTTAGCGATCGGCGGCGCAATCTTCATGATTGGTGTTATTCAAGGGATGTATTGGAACCATCGAAGAATTTGGATTCGAAAAGGGAATGACGAAATGTGGTTATCCTGTCACACGAATAAAAACTGGTATGGTTTGAAACGAGAGCTAGAAAGCATTACAAAAGAGACTGGTCTGGATATGCCACTTGATCAGTCGGAAGAAAAGAAATAGATGTTTAGCACGAAAGGAGGCAAGATAAGATGGCTCAATTAAGCAGTAACTTGCTTTATGTTGCTTTCTTTATCTACTTTGCAGCAAGTATTGTATTCGCTATTTCTTTGTTTGGTAAGAAGTGGAGAAAGTCGGATGAAGTGACCCATTCAAAAAAATGGGGAATGTGGGGATTTGCTCTTTCCACAGTGGGATTTCTTTTTCAGCTGAGCTATTTTATTACAAGGTGGATTGCTGCAGGGCATGCACCAGTTAGTAACTTGTTTGAATTTACAACATTCTTTGGGATGGCGATGGTATTCGCTTTCTTAATCATTTATCTGATATATAAGAGCAATGTTATCGGAGTATTTGCAATGCCTGTTGCAATTATTGTGATTGCTTATGCAAGTGTATTCCCATCAGATATTCAGCCACTTATTCCAGCTTTACAAAGTAACTGGCTCAAAATTCATGTTACAACAGCTGCTCTTGGTGAGGGGATTCTAGCCATTAGCTTTGCAGCAGGACTTGTTTATCTAGTTAAAACAGTCAATCAATCTAAAGCGAGCAAATCAACTTTCTGGCTTGAGTTTGTCATGTACTCACTCATTAGCACGATTGCATTTGTTGTCCTATCACTTGGATTTGAAGCTGCTGGGTATTCTTCTACTTATCAATTTGTTGATCAAAATGAGCAGCAGATAACAGTGGATTATACATTGCCAGCCATAGCAGGGCCGACAGGCGGCCAATATGTTAGTGGAAATGAATTTGGACCTCTTTTTGAAGCACCCGGATGGATGAAAGGGGAAAAAGCTGCACATAAGTTAAATACGTTAATCTGGTCGATATTTGGTGGTCTGATCTTGTATGGTCTGGTCCGATTAATTTTAAGGAAACGAATTGGAGCTGCCATTCAACCAGCACTTAAAAATGTGAATGAAGAATTGGTAGATGAAATACAGTACCGTGCAGTAGCGATTGGTTTCCCAGTGTTTACATTAGGAGCACTTATTTTCGCCATGATCTGGGCGCAGGCTGCTTGGACACGCTTCTGGGGTTGGGATCCAAAAGAGGTTTGGGCTCTTGTTACATTCCTTTTTTATGCTGCATATCTTCACCTTCGTCTTTCAAGAGGATGGCAAGGTGAGAAATCAGCCTGGCTTGCTGTAGTAGGTTTTGTCATCATTATGCTCAACCTTGTTGTCGTCAACCTTGTTATTTCTGGACTTCATTCTTATGCATAACTTCGAAAACCTTCACGATTTGTGAAGGTTTTCTTATAAGGTGAGAGGTGAATGCGGTTTCTCATCACTGGTCTGGATTGCTATAGGCATGGTAGAATAGAACACATGAGCTCATGTAGGAGGGAATCTTCTTGGAAAAAGATGCACGAATATTAGTAGTAGATGATGAAGAGCGTATTAGAAAGCTATTGCGCATGTATCTTGAGAGAGAGAATTATGAAATAGAAGAAGCTGAAAATGGAGAACAAGCCCTGGAAATGGCAATTGAGGATGATTTCGATCTTATTTTACTTGATTTAATGCTTCCGGGAATGGATGGTACAGAAGTTTGTCAGCAAATGCGTGAACAAAAAGCCACTCCTGTGATCATGCTTACAGCAAAAGGGGAAGAGGCTAATCGCGTACAGGGGTTTGAAGTAGGGGCTGATGACTATATTACAAAACCATTTAGTCCAAGAGAAGTCGTTCTTCGCGTTAAAGCACTTTTAAGAAGATCATCGACGACGAAATTTTTACAAACCGAAACCACAACTAAAAACGTAATTGTATTTCCGTATTTAACAATCGATCATGACGCTCATAGGGTGTTAGCGGAGGAACAAATTATTAATTTAACACCGAAAGAATATGAGCTATTGTATTATCTTGCAAAAGCTCCAGATAAAGTGTTCTCGAGAGAAGAGCTGTTAAAAGATGTCTGGAATTATGAATTTTTTGGAGATCTCCGAACAGTTGATACGCACGTGAAGAGACTAAGAGAGAAGCTAAATAAAGTATCACCAAATGCTGCTGCAATGATTTCAACAGTATGGGGAGTGGGTTATAAATTCGAGGCAGTTAAAGAATAATGATTTGGAGAAGCGTTGTTGGTAAGCTGTGGCTTACAATCATCTTACTTGTAGCATTTGTGCTATCCATCTTAACAATTCTATTGCTTCAATTTTTTGAAGACTTTCATGTTGAAAAAGAAGCAGAGCAAATGGAGCGACTCGCTAATAAAGTGGCTTCTGTTATTGAACGATATGATGATCGAGAGCAGGCGCTTGACACAGCCTGGGAAATCACAGATTTTTATCCTACTAGGGTTATGATCGTTGAAAATGACAGCCAGGGGGATAGTAGGTATTCGCCCAATGCCCATGGGTTACCAGAGCTGTCATTGGATGTGTTTAAAAAAGACCCTATCTTAAAAGGGGTATTTACTGATCGGGAAACGGTTGTTAAAAAGGGAGATTTCGTTACAGATGAAGCGGCCGCATCGCATAATGAACTTCTAATCGTCGGTGTGCCCATGGAACTTGATGGAGAAGATAACGGAGAGGTATTTCTTTACCAATCCCTTGACGTTATAGCAAAGACAACGAGTCAGGCTAGAAATTTAATTTACATAGCTGCCGGGATTGCCATTGTTTTAACGACAATCTTTGCCTTCTTCTTATCTACTCGTATTACCGCTCCACTTCTGAAAATGAGAGAAGCAGCTACAGAGGTTGCAAAAGGGAAGTTCGATACAAAAGTTCCGATGGTGACCCACGATGAAATTGGCGAACTTTCTGTTGCGTTTAACCGTATGGGGCGCCAACTCAATAACTATGTTACAGCGTTGAATCAAGAGAAGGAACAGCTTTCTAGTATTTTAAGCAGTATGGCGGATGGCGTTATTACCTTTGATAAAACTGGTGCCATATTAAGCACGAATCCCCCTGCTGAACGTTTTTTGAAAGCCTGGTATTACGAGCAGGGAATGGAAGAAAAGCCTGGTAATGAAGTACCTGAGGATATCAATGAATTGTTTAGTCTTGTTGTAACACTTGAGCGGGAACAGTTAACAGAAGTTGAACTACAGGGGCGGAGCTGGGTTGTTGTAATGACGCCACTTTATAACCAATCTGCTATTCGGGGAGCGGTTGCTGTCTTTAGGGATATGACAGAAGAACGTCGTTTGGATAAGCTTAGGAAGGATTTTATCGCGAATGTGTCTCATGAGCTTAGAACCCCAATTGCGATGCTCCAAGGATATAGTGAAGCGATCGTAGATGATATCGCAAGTAGTGACGAGGAAAAGAAAGAGGTCGCTCAAATCATTTACGATGAATCCTTGCGGATGGGAAGGCTAGTGAATGAACTGCTCGATTTAGCTAGAATGGAAGCCGGTCACAACGAATTGCATTATAGCAGTATTCATATGCAAGATTTTGGACAAAGAATAGTAAGGAAATTTTCCGGACTTGCTCGAGATCGACAAGTGGAATTAAATTTCCATGTTTCAAATGATGAAAGAATGTTAAAGATTGATCCTGATAGAATTGAACAGGTATTAACGAATTTAATAGACAACGCTGTGAGACATACACCAGGAGGAGGGGAAGTAAGATTATTAATTACTTCCCTTGAGAAAGGCGTTCAGTTCGATGTGAAAGATACTGGTTCTGGCATTCCTGAAGATGATCTTCCATTCGTGTTTGAGCGTTTCTACAAAGCCGACAAAGCTCGTACAAGAGGAAGGTCAGGTACGGGTCTAGGGCTTGCCATTGCTCGTAACATTGTGGAATCTCACCATGGCCACATTTCCGTTCACAGCAAGAGCGGAGAAGGAACAACGTTTTCTTTCTATATACCTGATAAAGGGAAAGAGTGACAGGCACTCCGTCGATATACTCAAAGAGTTTCCGAATTAACCGGAAGCTCTTTGTTTTGATTTGTGACATTTTATACCGAAGAAAAAGAGTGACGAATAGGTATCCTTGTTTCCCGTTAATGCGTTACAATAACAAGTGGAAGAGTCAAACTAGTTCGATAAAAGGAGCTGAAGCTTTGTATACTGACTATCACAATCACTTAGAAAAAGGTACATTAACTCTTGATTATTTATCTCAGTTTGTTGAAGAAGCAAAGCGCAAAAATGTAAGCCATTTTGGGATTTCCGAACATGCTTATCATTTTTATGAAACAGAAAATATTTTAAGCAATCCGTGGGTTAACGAAAGAAGATGGTACAACATGGATGATTACGTTCGTCTTTTTCAGGAAGCGGAAAAACAGGGGATGGACGTTAAGATGTCTATTGAAATGGATTATACCCCAGGTAAACATCAAGAAATGAAAGATTTTATTTCTAGCTATCGATTTGATTATGTCATTGGATCCATTCATTGGGTTGAAGACTTTGGGATTGATCTAGCAGAATATCGTCATCTTTGGGATGAACGTGATATTAATACGGTTTACCGCAAATATTTTGATCAAGTTGTCACACTGGCAGAATCAAATTTGTTTGATATCGTAGGTCATCTCGACCTTGTAAAGATATTTAAATACAAACCTGAAAGCCGTGATTTTCTACTTGAACAATATGACCGAGCGACAAATGCTTTATCTCATTCCAAAACATGCGTGGAAATTAGTACAGCGGGGTTGCGTAAGCCAGTAGGAGAATTGTATCCTGATCCTGAACTTCTTAAAATGTGTTACGAAAAAGATATTCCAATTGTCCTCTCATCAGATGCGCACGTTCCGGGAGACGTTGGTGCAGACTATGATAAGGCAGTTGAGCTTGCTAAATCAGTTGGATATTCTAAATTAATGACGTTCGAAAAAGGAGAGCGGAAGTCGATATCGTTATAAATATAGGTGAGTGAAGATAAGTTGTTGCTCAAATGGGCGCACAAATCAGAGGGATAAAAATGCAACAAAAAAAGAACGGGAGCTAATTGCTCCCGTTCCTTTTTAGATGAATTAAACGCCGCCGATTTGTTCTACTTTTACGATATCTTGCACTTCTTCGAGAGTTTCTTCAATATTTTTTGGTAATGCATTATCAAAAGATAACATCATAATCGCTTCCCCACCTGCTGTCTTTCTTCCAACTTGCATGGTGGCGATGTTAATCTTATGTTCCCCTAGAACCTTTCCTACGTTTCCAATGACACCAGGACGGTCATTGTGCTGAATATAGAGCAGGTGACCTTGAGGATGGAAGTCAATATCAAATCCATTTAACTGAGTAATGCGATCTCCATATTCTTTAATATATGTTCCTTGAAGTGAGAAGGCCTCTTTATCCCCTTTTACTGTTACAGAAATAAGATTTGAGTATCCCTGTGTTTCAGAACTATGTTTCTCACCGTAAGTGATCCCTCTTTCTCTTGCGATAGAAGGGGCGTTTACTTCATTAACGGTAGTGTCCAGTCTTGATTTAAGGAAGGAAGCCATTAAATTCCTTGTCAAGATTGCTGTATCTAATTCAGTTAGCTTTCCGGCATAAGTGACTTCTACGAGATTTACTGCTGATTTCATACATTGTGAGAGTATACTTCCCATCTTACGAGTTAGTTCGTAATATGGTTTGATTTTTTCGTATTCTTCTTTTGAAAAACCAGGGAGGTTGATCGCATTTCGAATTGGTTTCTCTTTCAGGAAGTGTAGTACTTCGTCTGCTACCTGTGCAGCAACATTAAGTTGAGCTTCTTTTGTAGAAGCCCCAAGGTGTGGAGTTGCAATAACTTGATCAAAGCTTAAGAGAGGGTGGTCAGCCTCTGGTGGTTCTGCCACAAACACATCAAGTGCTACGCCGCCAATGTGACCTGATTCGAGGTAAGGAATGAGTGATTCTTCATCAATAATTCCTCCACGAGCACAGTTAATTAAGAAAACACCTTTTTTAGTTTTTGCTAGCGTTTCTTTATTTAAGAGTCCACGTGTTTTATCAGTTAAAGGAGTATGAACAGTGATAATATCTGCCGTTTGAAGCAGCTGATCCAAATCAACGGACTCTACATCGAGTTTTTCCGCTCGATCATTTGTTAGGAATGGATCAAATACGACGACATCCATACCAAACGCTCTAGAGCGTCTAGAAAGCTCTGTACCGATACGTCCCATTCCTACAATACCAAGGGTTTTTCCACTTAACTCTGTTCCGACATACTGTTTTCTCATCCATTGTCCATTTTTCAATGACGATGTTCCCTGAGGTATATTTCGAACGAGTGAAGCCATCATAGCAAAAGTATGTTCTGTTGTTGAGATAGTATTGCCATCAGGTGCATTAACTACAATGACGCCTCGTTTCGTTGCGGCATCAATATCGATATTATCAACACCGACACCTGCTCTTGCAACAATCTTAAGCGAAGGCATTAGATCGAGCACTTCTTCTGTTACTTTTGTCGCGCTTCTTACAAGCAGGGCTTCATACCGATCCAGACGATCAGTGAAGTCATTTAATGATCCAATGTCACATGTTATCGTGCTTTCATTTAAAAGCGGCTGTAAGCCATCTTCCTTAATACCATCAGTTACTAAAACGTAAGCCAACTTCTCCACTCCCTTTGTCTCTCTCTTCTCATTTTTTAGAAAACTTAATAACTTACTTTTTATCATGAAAGCACTAAAGTGTCAATTTCATTAGGAACATTTTTTAGTGAAAAAGATGCGAAAATAAAAAATCCCCGGTATTTAAACCGGGGATTCCATTCTTTATTATTCGAATTTTGTAGCGTCTCCGTCAAATGACTCATCAGCAATCTTAATAGAATCAGTAGGACAGCCTTCAAACGCATCCATCATATCTTCATGAAGTACATCTGGAATTTCAACGATACCTTCGTTGTCATCGAGGGTTACAAATGCGATACCTTCGTCGTCGTAATCATAAATATCAGGTGCAGCGGCGCCGCAGGCACCACAAGCAATACATGTGTCTTTATCTACAATAGTATACTTAGCCATGATTTAACCTCCTATTCAATACTTCTATATGCCTTTCATCGTCATTTTATGCGTAAATGAAAGTATTTAATAACCTTATTGTAAAGGTCGCGCCTTGACTTTTCAATAGTTTAATCCTTTTATTACCGCCTAATTGAATGTTACCCGGTTTTAAAATAAGTAAACAGATGAAAAAATTTGATACAATATAAAGAAGAAGGAATTGGGTGATTGATACATGCAATATTTAGATGGTGTGCTATTATATATTTTTGACTGTTTTAGAGGAGAGCGTTCACTATCAGCCGTTTTCCATCTCCTTACTGGGAAAAAATCTTCACAAACGATTCAGGATGCAAAACTATTTAACGTTTCAAATTTTTTTGGTGTTTTGAATCGAATCAAACGATCTCAACTCGTAGATCATTCCGCTAAGCTTCAAAAAGTTAAATTGATTGAGCCTAACCAACATGATGGGTTTAAGGTCACATTAAAAGGCAAAGAAAAATTGGGCGCTTTCCTGGTGGATAATCCTATTCCCACATACTTAGAAGGATGGAAGTATCATTCTATTAGTGATTTATTCTGGCAGCGGCTTAGTTTATACGTTCAAACGCTATCTTATTCAATCCATGGAAACATGAATTTTTATCCTATAAGCAAAGAAGAGAATATTCAAAACTGGGTCAGGCTTCACTTTCCAAGCGTGAAAGAACAGCGAGCCATTTTAGCAAATGATTTGTACAAAGAAATATCAGCTATTTTACTCCACCTCCCATCACATCATGCGGCATTATTTGTCAATCGGCTAAGTGGTAAAGGAAGGACAGGACTTACTTTTGCTCAAATGAGTACATCGAACAAGATTAGTGTTGAAGAAGCTACAGTACAATTTCAGAATGTAATTCATGCTTTTCTTACGTATATTCAAAATAATCCTCTTAAATTCCCTATATTGGGAACAGTGGCGAAAGGGTATGAGGGCGAGTGGCCGTTGACGTCTTCAACGAGGCAGACGTATACCATTCTTCAATCGGGAGTGTCACTTGAACAAATAGCTCAAAGGCGTCGATTAAAGAGAAGCACGATCGAGGATCACCTCGTAGAAATTGCAATAAATGTACCTGGCTTCTCAATTGATCCTTTTGTATCTCAAGATGCACAGAGGGAAATACGATTAGCGAGCGAGAAATTAAACAGTCAGCGTTTAAAAACAATCAAACAGTATTTAGATGATAATTATTCATACTTTGAAATCCGATTAACACTTTGTAAGGAAGGGATTTAATGGCTTTGACAGACTTGTTATACAAGCATTTTGGATACCGCGAATTTCGTCAAGGACAGCAGGAAATCATCTTGGATGTGCTAGAAGGAAAAGACGTTTTTGCAATGCTTCCTACAGGTGCAGGTAAATCGCTATGTTATCAACTTCCAGCATATGCAGGCCTGGCACATATTCTTATTGTTTCGCCTCTCATATCGTTAATGGAAGATCAAGTACAGCAATTAAAAGCACAAGGAGAAAAGCGAGTCGTTGCGTTAAATGGTTTTCTTCCCTTTGAGAAACGAATCTCGATTCTAAAAAACTTATCGCGTTACACCTTTATTTACGTATCACCAGAAATTCTTCAAAATAAGTTTGTGCAAGATGCTTTAACTCAATTGGATTTAGGGTTAATGGTCGTGGATGAAGCACATTGTATTTCTCAATGGGGCCATGATTTTCGAACAGACTATTTAAAACTTGGTGTGATTAGAGACAAGCTTGGTAAACCTCCGGTTCTTGCGTTAACAGCTACAGCTACAGATGAAGTGCGGAATGATGTTATGGATCAATTGCACATGAAGATACCCGCTATTCATATACACAGCGTCGATCGACCTAACATTGCTATTAAGCTAGATAAATTGCCTTCACTTGAAACGAAAATCCAAGCGTTAAAGCGGTATGCTAATGAGTTAGAAGGGCCTGGAATCATCTATTTCTCAAGCAGGAACTGGGCAGATAGAATTGCAAAAGAATTAAATGATGACGTGAAAACCGTAGCATCTTATCACGCAGGAATGGAGCAGGAAGATCGGTTATTAATACAGCAGCAGTTTCTAAATGATGAGCTATCCATTGTTTGCTCGACAAATGCTTTTGGAATGGGCATTAACAAGAGCAACATTCGATTTGTGATTCATTTTCATCCCCCAGCTACAATCGAAAGCTATTTGCAAGAAATTGGTCGAGCGGGAAGGGATCAAAATCAAGCGATAGCTATTCACTTGTATACAGAAGAAGATGAATTTCTACCCCTTTCATTTATTGATGGAGAACTGCCTAAAGAGGTGCAAATTAAAGAAGTTATGAGAGACTTATCTAGCCGATCAGGTGAAACATATTCAAGTAGCCAAATAGAAAATGAAGGCGCGAAGTTTGGGTTGAATGAAACGGCGTGGCGTTATTTGTTCCACCGTCTAGAAGTTGAAGGAGTGATAGAGGATAAAGTTATTCGCTCTTTTGAGGTCGATTCTACTTTAATGAAAATAATAGATGAAACAGAAATCCGGCGTAAAGAAAAACTTGTTAAGTGGTTTGGATTCAAAAGCTGGTTAGAAGAAGAGCAGTGTCGAAGAAAAGGTTTATTAGCTAGGTTCGGTGAAACGAATCATATTATTAACCCATGTTGTGATTATTGTGGTTTAAACCTTGAAGATTATGCGGCTAGTCATGATCACAGTGATTCCTCACCACAAGAAGAATTTGACTGGGATGCTGAACTGAAACGGATGCTGACAGTGGGCGGGGAGGATACCAGTGATAAACCGACAGGCTGAAATAGTAAAACAATTAACTGATCGTGAGCTGGTATTAAATGTTTACTTAACACAGGCGATCATGCTTATTCTAGCCTTTGTACTGGGAGCTTTTCTATTTGGGGAGGTATGGTTTCTTCCTAAAATTGTAGAATTTAATTGGAGTGACATAGTCTACCTAGGAGGTGGTGCAGGCTTATTCGTTGTTCTAGCTGATCTTCTTTTGATGAAATCTCTTCCGGATGAGAAATTAGATGATGGAGGGATTAACGAACGGATATTTTCCAAGCTTTCTGTGCATCATATTTTCTTTTTGTCATTTCTTATATCTTTTAGTGAGGAACTGATGTTTCGAGGAGTCATTCAAACACACTTCGGACTAATACTTTCAAGTGTATTATTTGCAATGATACATGTTAGGTATCTTGCTAAGCCAGTATTATTCACATCTGTTGTAGGAATCAGTTTTTTGCTAGGTATTTTATATGAGGTGACAGGTAATGTTCTTGTCACGATGTCAGCTCATTTTTTTATTGATTTTATTATGGGTTGTTTGATAAAAAGGAAAACACGTCTGTGAGTAACTACATCATGAAAGGTGAGTCTTATGAAAAACGATCGTCCGCTACCCTCTAGGAAGGAATTCCATCGGAAAAAGGAAAAACAAAAAAAAGCAGTCACGAAGCAAAGGTAGTGAAGAGAATGAACTTCCATCTCTTGCGCTAATCCGAGTGCTCGCGCTGCTATTTATAAGCATGGTTGCCATATTTCTTTTATATTCTTATTTTTCTTAATATGTTTTCCTTATTCAATGCCCCCTGTATTATCTGGCGTATATGTTGCATAAACTAGTTTCTATAAAAGGGGGGACTAGAGTGGATGCGTTCAAACAATGGAATCTTCCACAGCCACAATCTAAAATGACAAACGTCTTGTTAGAAGAGTTAGTGGAAAGAAAAAATGCTGAAATACAGTTTAATGGAAAATCTCAATTTTATGGGTATGTTCTTTCATGTTTACTTTTAGGTATAGGCGGCCTATTCTGGTACGAGCTAGAAAAGAACTCATCTTTATTTGTAAATGGGTTCTCCCCGTCATTGATGCCATTTTTTATGTTGATGGTTAGTTTGAGTATAGTAGCATATTTTCAATTAAGAAAGATTGCAAAAAAATGCAAAAAGGCCGAGGAAGAATTTGAATCTTTAAGATTGGAGATATTAGACCGAAGTGATGAACTGTTTGAAGGACAATTACAGTGGCAAAATCGTCATGCTGTTTTTAAGTATTTGAAAGATCAACATGGAATTAACCTTTATTACAAGTGAACTTTATCTTTGTTCAGGACAACCGAAAAATAAATATTGTTCAATTTGGAAATGATTTCCGTTAATAGAAAGCGCATCTTCTGCAAACATTTCAATTTTACCGAAGGCAACAGTATCTTTAAGTTTTGGGCAGAAAACTTCTACGGGCATACCTAAACGACGGTTGAAATCCAAATCTTCATTACGTAACAATGATTTGGTTTTAAGTTTGTTTATCATAGATCCATCATCTCCGTTTTATTGTTTCCGTCCCAATTGGTCTGGTTATGCTTTAATCTTACCTCAAAAAGACTGAATCTTCAAGCAATTAAAAAGCCCAATTTACGGAAGAAATCGCCTCAATATCACATGAATTTCTCATTTAGAAGGATATTATCTTTGAAATGTGGTATTAATTAAGAGTAATGATCTTACAAAGAGGTGATAGCAGTGTATGTACGTAGTGCAATGAAACCAATTAGAGAAACTGTTTATGTGAATCATGACACAAAGTTGGATGAAACCCTGAAATTATTGAAGGAACGTGAAATTGATGGTGTCCCCGTTATCCAGGGAACGAAATATGTTGGTATCGTTACTTTTAATCGCATTTACAAAGCGTTTTTCAAAAGTGATGCAACAGATAAAGAAATGTTTCTTAAGGAAACCAATGCAGGGGATATTGCTTTCCAAAAAAATGTTACGGTTGATCAGGAGGAAGTGTTTGAGAATACGCTCCTTTTAGCAAAAAATGCACCACTTGTAGCCGTGGTTGATCAAAAGGAAGATTTCATTGGAATCATTACTAGATCAGATATACTTGATCAATTCCAAAGTGCTTTTGGTATGAGAAAGCCGGGAATTCGAATTGCCTTTGCATCTTCTGAAACAGAGGGAAGAATTGCAAGACTAGCTAAAATAGCAAAGAGTTTTCATGAAAATATTATTTCCCTCTCTACTTTTGACGAGTCAAACCAAAATGTACGAAGGATTGTAATGAAGATCGAGAAAAAAGAAAATATCGATCAATTTATTGCAAAACTTGAACAGAATGGATTTAAAGTACTCGATATTAAAGAAGTATGAGAGATTAGTACCCATAAAGCCTCCTACTCTTACATACGTTAGAGTGGGGGGTTTTACTATGCCGCTTCTCTTGATAAGGGTTATGACAATATTTTGTTTACTGTATTTAGCTGAAAGTAACTTGAATTTAAAAAGTATGACCTTTACTGATTTAATGTTAAACAGTGCGCGCTATGGTTTTGGAGCGATTTGTTTTTTATTTGGATTTTTAGTCGTGGCAAGAGTAATCAGGGAGCATGTAGAGAGCTTTCTTGCATTCGGAATCAAAAACAAAGCTCACCTTATAACGTTCTGCATTGAAGCTAGTTTGTTAATTGGCGTATACTGGGTATTGTTTCAAAATAATAAGTGGTTATCTCTAGCTTCCCTCGTGATGGCATTTATATATGGTGGTTTGTCTGCTAATATAAGGGCTGCAAGAGAAGTGAAACGCTTTCAGAGGAGCAATGAAACATGAACTATATCATTGGGATCTTTTTGGCAGGTGTACTGTTATTAATTTATATGTGGGTTGAAGCTCATCTAAATCGAGTCCACACGAAGGAACTTTACATTAAACAACTACCAAAAAGCTTTGAATCATTTCGGATTTTTTTCATTTCAGATTTACACAATCGATTGGTTTCTGAGAAAATTTTAGAAAAGGTGAGAGATCAGGTTGATATTGTAATAATAGGTGGAGACGTAATGGAAAAAGGGGTATCTTTTGATAAGGTTGCTAAAAACATGAGGAATCTTAGCGCTCTCGCCCCTTGTTATTTCGTTTGGGGGAATAACGATTATGAAGAAAATCCTGCAAAGCTACAAAAAATTCTAGTTGATCACGGAATCCACATCTTAAAAAACCAGGCAGAAACGGTAATGAAAAATAATGATGGAATAAGTTTATTAGGAATTGATGACCTTTCAACAGAAAACGCTTCACTTCAGGAAGCGCTTAATGGAGCGTCAGAAGACCTTAAGATCCTGGTTAGTCATAACCCGGACATTAAACAAGGTTGGCCAGAAGAGAGTGGGATTCAATTGATTTTATCCGGACATACTCATGGAGGTCAGATTCGACTGTTTGGATGGGGGATAAGAGAAAAAGGTGGAATTAAGAATATTAATGGGACAACCGTAGTAATCAGCAATGGATATGGCACTACAACTTTACCGTTAAGATTGATGGCGCCAGCTGAGTCACATATTTTTATATTAAAAAGGAAATAAATACAAAAAAACAAAGCGACGCTTATACAAAGTTTACACAAACATCATTCACCCTTTATACTAGGTGTGATAATGGCTGTATTAGAGGGGAAGATGACTATGTCTGCAGGTAAGTATAATATTAAAGCGGTCTCGAAAAAATTAGGTATTCAACCCGGGACCTTGAGGGCATGGGAAAGGCGTTATAATATTATTTCTCCAATAAGAAATGAAGCTGGTCATCGTCTTTATTCGGAAGAGCATATGTCAATATTAAAATGGCTGGTCCAAAAAACAACGCAAGGCTTTACAATTAGTCAGGCCGTTGAATTGCTTGAGAATGGAAATGATTCATCAGATACAGATAGTATGGGCACTGATATGGTTCAGGATAGGGCTCAAATCTTAGCTGATGAAATCCTTGAAGCCCTTTTAGCTTTTGATGAGAATAAAGCGCAAGATTTGTTGAACCAGGCTTTCTCTGTCTTCAGTATAGATAAAGTTGTTCATGATATATTGGCTAAACTACTTGTGAGGGTTGGAGACCTATGGGAAAATGACAAAATAACAATAGCGCATGAGCATTTTACTACCGCTTTTCTTCGTTCTAGAATCGGTATGATTTTCCATACGCTTCCTGTCGATGGGTACCTCCCAAAAGTAATGGCTGTTTGCTCAACTGGTGAATACCATGAGCTTGGATTATTAATTTTCACTCTGTATCTTAGACGGAAAGGGTTCGAAGTCATTTACCTCGGATCGAGCATACCAGAAGAGGATATTGAGATCGTCGTAGAAGATACTGACCCCAAAATTCTGTTTCTATCATGCACGTTGATGACGAATTTACCGAGGTGTCTAGGTATGATTGATCGATTGAACCAACGTTTCTCTGAATTAACCATTGGAGTTGGTGGTTCAGCTATTGGACATTTACGTGATGAAAAGAGACAGGCTTACGAACCGTTTTTAGTTGGAAATAATAAAGAAGAATGGGATGCCTGGATCAAAGATAAAATTCAAAAGCTTACTACTTAGTTGAAAGTGGACATGACTTGTCTAAGCTTCCTTTGACAGTGTAAACTAGAAGAATATCGTCAACCAAGAACCATCTTTGTATTATCACATATAGTATGAATAAAGGATTTGCGGGTGACAGACGGTAGGGGGGAATTAGATGCGTCTTGAACGTTTAGCATATGATAAAATAAAAATATTTCTAACTTATGACGATTTAAATGAGCGTGGAATTACGAAAGAAGAGCTCTGGCAGGACGTACCGAAAGTTCATAGGCTTTTTCGTGAGATGATCATGGAAGCTGATGATGAACTTGGATTTAAAGTCGATGGTCCTATCGCTGTAGAAGTATTTTCACTTCCTGCTCAGGGAATGGTAGTCATTGTCACAAAAGGTTCCGGTGAGAGTGAATTTGAAGAGGACTACAACGATGAGTATATTGAAATGCAAGTGACCCTTGATGAAAGCGATGAAGTTTTCTATGAGTTTCGTTCTTTTGAAGATGTGATTGGTCTTTCGAAAAGATTGATCAATGTGGGTATACAAGGAGGAACACTTTATTCCTATCAAAACCATTTTTATCTTAAGTTTGATGAAGAGGAATTTGCAGAGTATGAATTAGATTCTCTAGTCGCTTTACTGGCTGAATTTGGGAATCCTTCCACAATTACAAGCTACCGGGTGATGGAATACGGCAAACAGATTATGAAGACAACTGCAATCGAGCAGTTAAATCATTATTTCAAATAAGGTTCTGGAGGCTATCTGTATCATTCCAATTTGATTCTTAACATTCGAAATGATTCAGTTATTGCTTTCTTGAACACGAAAAAACCTCCCAAAGGAGGTTTTTTTAGGTGAGCAGGGATTTAGATGAAGATTTGTCGTTTTCCCACGCTTTAATGAAATATTCTTTATTGTTGTATTTCATGAAATCTTCTTGATTATATATGGTTGGAAAAGCTCTTTCAACGGAGAGGTGTTGCGTTCGATGCGCAAGAAGAGCTTCTCTTACGGGATTTATATGGTCACTTGAGAATGATTTCATCAATGTAATCGAATCATCAGGGTCAGAAAAAGCAGGATGGCCTGTTTCATCAGCTAATGACTGTGGGAAGGTAGTGTAGTATAATTCCTTCACAATGTTTGTTTCTTGTACTGCCTGGAGTGTTGCAGCTTGAATCGCTTTATGGTCAGGATGCCCTGATAATCCATGGGGTGGAAAGGTGATGACAACGTCAGGTTTAACTTCTTTGATTCGGTTGATTACATCATTTTTAAGCACAGTTGGAGGCAAAGAATTTAACTTCCCGTCCTGATATTCACCGATATATAATTCATCGATGCCAAGTAGCTTAGAAGCTTTTTCAAGTTCTTTCCGTCGAACGGATGCGAGTTCTTCGGAGCGACAAATAGCTGGTTCGCCGCATTTACCAGCGTCACCAGGTGTTGCACTATATAAAACGGTTTTAATATCTTTTTTGTTCGCTAACTCTAATAATGTTCCTCCGCAAGTAAAGCTCTCATCATCAGGGTGAGCGAAGACAAACATAAATGTTTGAGACATAAGGGCATTTCCTTTCATAAATAAGATTACTGCCAGTATACAAAAAGTAAAAGACTTTTTTCCAATAATATTATTTATCGATGGTCATTAGGGATAACATAGTGTTCGAAAAACATGGTATGATGAGAGAAGTTTTGATTAGTTCCACTCGATTAACTATCGAATATAATGACATACATAAATGTAGCCCAGGAGGTATAAAGAATGAAAGTTGGAGTACTTTATGGAGGAACCTCTGCAGAAAGAGAAGTTTCTTTATCTAGCGGAAAAGGAATTATGAGAGCTCTAAAAAATAACGGTCATGAAGTAGTTGGAATTGACTTCCATCCAGATCGCTTAGCTGAAGTAATGGATCTTGATGTAGACATTGTTTTTATTGGTCTTCATGGTAAGTATGGGGAAGATGGTAGAATTCAAGGTTTACTCGATATGCTACAAATTCCTTATGTAGGATCCGGAGTACTTGGATCTGCCGTTGCGATGGACAAAGCAAAAAGTAAGAAAGTACTAAGAGATTCAGGCATTCGCCTTGCTCAAGATTTCGTTCTTCATAAATCGCATGACCACCGTTCTTTGGAATTACCTTTTGGATATCCAGTTGTTGTAAAACCAAACAGTGAGGGCTCAACGATAGGCTTAACAATTGCTAAGAACGAAGCAGAGCTTCAGCAGGGGATTGAAGAGGCATTTCGATTTGATGATACTGTAATCCTTGAGGAATTTATTTCTGGCACAGAAGTGACTGTTGCCGTAATGGGAGCTAAAGGTGATGTTAAGCCACTTCCAGTCGTAGAGATTGTTCCGAAAAATGAATACTATGATTATGAATCGAAGTATTCTGAAGGTGGAAGCGAGCATATTGTCCCTGCACGTATATCGTCTGATTATACGACACTTATCCAAGAGCAGTCGATAGTGGCACATGAACTGCTTGGTTGTGAGACGTATTCTCGAGTAGACTATATTGTGCCGAATGATGGATCGAATCCTGTTTTTCTCGAAGTAAATACATTGCCAGGTATGACACCGACAAGCTTGTTTCCTGACGCGGCTAAAGAGATTGGATATTCCTATGAACAGATGATTGAAAACCTTATTCAATTAGGATTAAAAAAATAGTAAAAGGAGAGACCTCACAAATTGTGAGGTCTTCTTTTTAATTGACATGACTACGCCCTTACTTGGTAAGCGTTTTCATTACTATGGAACAATTTGCATAAATGTAGCATGAATGCCTTCTCATAGCTTACCTAAACGTGTATACTATGTTTTGAAAGCAGAGCAATGGAACATTCTATAAACAACATATGAACTTTAACAATTAAAATCGAATAGGCTATGCTTCATTTAGCCTAAAAAGTACAAAAACAGCAAAGTAAGTGCACAGTAATGGGAGGTAAAGCAATGGTCGACAAAAACGAAACAGATAATGGACAAGGAAATAAGAAGAAACGGAACGTATTAGAGTCGACGCAATCAGTCATTCACGAAGCGCTGGACAAATTAGGCTATCCGAGCGAAGTTTATGAACTATTAAAGGAACCAATGAGATTAATGACAGTTCGGATTCCAATTCGAATGGATGATGGTTCTATAAAAATATTCACTGGGTATCGTGCGCAGCACAATGATTCTGTTGGACCCACTAAAGGTGGGGTTCGCTTCCATCCAGATGTGACAGAAACAGAAGTTAAAGCGCTATCTGTTTGGATGAGCCTTAAAGCAGGGATTGTAGATCTTCCTTATGGAGGAGGTAAAGGTGGAATTATTTGTGATCCGCGTGAGATGTCTTTTAGAGAACTAGAACGATTGAGTCGAGGGTATGTAAGAGCAATTAGTCAAATTGTAGGTCCAACAAAAGATATACCTGCACCAGATGTATTTACGAACTCTCAAATTATGGCCTGGATGATGGATGAGTATAGTCGAATTAGAGAATTTGATTCTCCTGGATTTATTACTGGTAAACCTCTCGTATTAGGTGGTTCTCATGGTCGTGAATCCGCCACCGCGAAAGGCGTTACCATTTGTATTCGCGAAGCTGCTAAGAAAAAGGATATCAAAATAGAAGGTGCACGTGTCGTTATTCAAGGTTTTGGAAATGCGGGTAGTTTTCTAGCGAAATTCATGCACGATGCGGGTGCTAAGATTGTAGGAATATCAGATGCATATGGAGCTCTTCATGATCCTGAAGGTCTTGACATTGACTACTTATTAGACCGACGTGATAGTTTTGGAACAGTTACAAAGCTCTTTAAAGAAACAATTAGCAACAAGGAGCTTCTTGAACTTGACTGTGATATTCTTGTTCCAGCTGCTATTGAGAATCAAATTACGGAAGACAACGCACATCAAATTAAAGCAAGTATTGTTGTGGAAGCAGCGAACGGTCCTACAACGATTGAAGCTACAAAAATTTTAACGGATCGTGGTATTTTACTCGTACCAGATGTTCTTGCAAGTTCTGGTGGTGTAACGGTATCTTATTTTGAGTGGGTACAAAACAACCAGGGTTACTACTGGACAGAAGAAGAGGTAGAAGCGAAGCTTGAAAAAGTAATGGTAAACGCTTTTAATTCAATTTACCGAACTTCTGAAACGCGTCGCGTTGATATGAGACTATCAGCATATATGGTCGGCGTGCGTAAAATGGCTGAAGCCTCTAGATTTAGAGGATGGATATAAATAGTTGCCAATCCGATGAAAATTCCCTATCATTCAGGTAGGGAATTTTTCTATTGCAAAGAGTAGAATAATAAAAAGAAATGTTCCATTTCTTATGGATAGGTTCGGGAGTGAGTGAGATGAGAGAAGAACAAGTGGTTGTCATTGGCGCAGGTCCTTGTGGAATGTCTGCGGCAATTGAATTAATGAATGAGGGATACGATCCTCTAATTATCGAAAAAAGGAAATATCGTGAATGCTATTTATCATTATCCAACGCATCAAACATTTTTTAGTTCAAGTGAAAAGCTTGAAATTGGTGAAGTACCTTTCATAATTGAAGAGCGGAAGCCAAAACGAAATCAGGCCCTTGCTTATTATCGGGACGTTGCTAAAAGAAAAGATCTTCGTATTCATTCCTTTGAAAAAGCAAATTTGATAACAAAGGAGAATGGTGCATTTATTATTGAAACGGAGAAAGTGCACGAATCCAAAAAAAATAACATACCGCGCACAGCATTTAATCATTGCAACAGGATATTATGATAGTCCTAACTTTATGGGTATTAAAGGAGAAGACCTCGATAAGGTTTTGCACTACTTTAAAGAGCCGCACCCTTATTTTGACCAGGATATTGTAGTGATAGGCGGTAAAAACTCAGCAGTTGACGCAGCATTAGAGCTTGAAAAAGCTGGGGCAAGGGTTACGATTCTTTATAGAGGAGCGGAATATTCAAAAAGTGTAAAACCATGGATTTTACCGGAATTTGAAGCTCTCGTTAGAAATAAGAAAGTGACAATGGAGTTTAATGCTTCATTAGTGGAAGTGAAAGAAAAAGAAGTCGTATATGAAGTGAAGGGTGAACAGAAGAGCATACCGAATGATTTTGTATTCGCAATGACCGGTTATCATCCTGATCATTCATTTTTGACAAAAATCGGTATAGAAATCGATCAACAAAGCGGGCGACCTGCTTTTGATCAAGATACGATGGAGACAAATGTAGAGAATTGTTATATTGCTGGCGTGATTGCCGCTGGAAATAACGCCAATGAGATCTTTATTGAGAATGGCAGGCTACACGGTGCATTAATAGCTCAGTCAATTATAGGAAAAGCACAAAAACCTACCAATTAAGGTAGGTTTTTGTGCTTTTAACAATCAAGGAAGGTCTCTGTTTCATCATCGTAAAAAGAAATTGTGTAATTCCTTGGGGTCTTCTGTTGCTTCGAGTGCAACGAGTAATTTCAAACGCGCTTTTTGTCCATTTAATCCGTTAGAGAAAATTACTCCATGTTCTTTTAAATGCTTGCCACCGCCTTTATAACCATAAACATCTTGTACAATGCCATTAAAACACCTAGAAACCATGACGATGGCGATTCCTTTTTCTCTTAGATGTTTGATTCCCTCCATCATATCCGGTGGTAAATTCCCCTGTCCAAGCGCTTCTATTACGATGCCATTAATGCCAATTTCTCCAGCAGCAAATAGTAGCTGTGAATCCATCCCTGCATAAGCCTTTAGAAGGATGACATTTTTCGTTAGTCCAGAAATATGATAGCGGTCTCTCATCGTTAAAGTATGGTGAAAGAAGACACGTTGTTTTGTTACGATCCCGATAGGGCCATATTGAGGACTTTGAAAAGTTGAAACATTACTCGTATGCGTTTTTGTCACATTTTTTGCCGTATGTATTTCATCGTTCAACACAACAAGCACGCCTTTTCCTTTTGCTTCATGGCAAGAAGCTACTTTTATGGATGAGAGAAGATTATAAGGTCCATCAGAGCCAAGCTCATTGCTTGAGCGCATCGCACCTGTTACGACGACAGGCAGATCTGTTTGCAGAACAAGATCTAGAAGGTAAGCCGTCTCTTCTAGTGTGTCGGTTCCATGCGTTATGACCACTCCGCTGATGTGTTCTTGTTTGATTCTAGTTTCAATCCTTTCCGCAATTGTAAACATGACCTCAGGTGTCATATGGGGGGAGGGAATGTTAATGTAATCATCAATAATAACGTCATTTCCAATTAGTAATTCGCTCAGTGTTGCATTTAGAGGATTTTCTTTACCTGGGCTAACAGCACCAGAGTTCTTATTTTCCTCCATAGCGATAGTTCCTCCGGTATGAATGATCAATAGCTTGCTCATTGCGTCACCTCATTGTTTTCCTAATAATTGTTTCCTTACATAAAGTAACATGATACGATTATAAAAGTATAGGTATGACTGATCCTGCTTAAAAATGAGGTTCAGGATAGAAATGGGGAAAGCCTATGTTAGCAGCAATAACTGCTGGAATAGCACCAGGCATTGCGCTTCTTTGTTTTTTTTTATTTGAAACAACATCAGTATGAATCTGAGCCAATAGGCCCGGTTGTACGAAGTTTTGTGTTTGGTGCTATGCTAGTATTTCCAGTAATGGTGATTCAGCATGGTTTTGAGGTCGAAAACTTCTTGCAATCACCATTCAGTCAAGCGTACTTGATGTCTGGACTGCTTGAAGAATTTCTAAAATGGTTTATTTTCTATTTTACTGTATACATCCATATAGAGTTTCATGAGTTTTATGATGGGATTGTTTATGGTGTTGCTATCTCACTAGGATTTGCATCTGTTGAAAATGTCTTTTATCTTTTTGCATATGGCATTCAAGAAGCATGGTGGAGAGCGCTTCTTCCTGTTTCAAGCCACGCTTTATTTGGCTTAATTATGGGTTCTTATCTTGGAAGGGGAAAATTCTCATTGCAAAATAAGATTGGAAAGTGGATTTCTCTATCTCTTTTCGTTCCATTTTTGTTTCACGGAACATATAATTATTTAGTTCTTCAGGTGAACAGCAATACCATCTATTTAATGATTCCATTTGTGCTTGTTCTATGGTTTATAGGTGTAAGGAAAATCAAGGCTGCAAACCTTAATCAAGCAGAATTAATGGAAACGAAAGAAAACATGCCAATATGATAACAGTTTGAAAGATGCCGAAAAGGCATCTTTTTTGTTTTGTATAAAATACCTTCTGATACAAAAACTACACCTATGAAAACAGAATGATCAGGGAGGTCCACATCATGAGAAAGACAGTTCTTATTCTAAAAATCCCTCTAATAATTGGTCTGGTCTGTGCACCGCTTGTCATGGTATTTGATATGGAGAATCGAGCAGATGCATTTTCTAACCAAATCATCCAGAAGGGTGCAACAGGCAATGATGTCATTGAACTTCAAGCACGCTTAAAGCATATGGGGTTCTATACAGGCTCAATTGACGGCGTATTTGGATGGGGGACTTATTGGGCGGTTAGAAACTTTCAGTATGAATTTGGAATGGATGTTGATGGACTAGTTGGTCCTGAAATGAAAGCAAAGTTAAACAAGTCTACGAAGTATGATCCTTCCATTCAACAGCAGGTGAATAGTGGCAAAAGTCCTAATGTTTCACAATCAAATCAAAATAATCAAACGAATAAGCCAAAAGACTCAACTACTCAGGCGAAAAACGTGCCGTCCGGTTATTCCCAGAACGACATTAAGCTGCTTGCAAACGCAGTCTATGGTGAGTCAAGGGGGGAACCTTACGAAGGTCAGGTTGCGGTAGCCGCGGTCATACTAAACCGTGTTCAAAGTGCTTCATTTCCAAACACAGTTTCAGGAGTGATTTTTGAACCGAGAGCTTTTACGGCCGTCTCAGATGGACAAATATGGCTTACTCCAAATGAAAGAGCGAAAGAAGCTGTGATTGATGCAATAAACGGATGGGACCCAACTGGGGAAGCATTGTATTATTTCAATCCAAACACGGCAACTTCTGGATGGATTTGGACAAGGCCGCAAATCAAACAAATTGGTAAGCATATATTCTGTGAATAGTGGAGGTGGTTAAAATGATTCGTTCGATTTTAATTGGTGCGCTCGCAGTAGGCGTTGCTGGAACTAGCTACTGGGGGTACAAGGAACATCAAGAAAAAAATGCCGTGTTAATTAATGCGGAAAACACGTATCAGCGTGCTTTCCATGACTTAAACTTTCATATCCATGCACTAGAGGAGAAGATAGGGTCGACATTGGCGATGAACTCCCGTGGCAGTCTATCACCTGCCCTTGCAGAGGTATGGCGTTTAACGTCTGAAGCTCAAAATGATGTTGGACAACTCCCGCTAACGCTAATGCCTTTTAATAAAACGGAAGAATTTTTAACAAACATAGGTTCATTTAGTTATCGTGTAGCTGTACGTGATCTTGATGAAAACCCTCTGTCAGATGAAGAATATAAAACATTGAAGGAATTGCATAGTCATTCTACAGATATTAAAAATGAACTGAGAAAAGTGCAGGCGATGGTCATTGATCATAACTTACGTTGGATGGATGTGGAGCTTGCTCTAGCTTCAGAAACACAGGCTGAAGATAACACGATTATTGATGGATTTAAAACAGTTGATAAACAAGTGGAAGGGTATAGTGAAGTAAACTGGGGACCTGAGATTACTCAATTAAATGAAAAGAAAGAAAACCTGGACAAAAATATAGTCGGGAAAAAACTGACTGAAAAAGAAGCAAAGGAACATGTAATTGACTTTCTGGATCTTGATCCTAAAGCAAGCATTGATATAACGACTACTGGGGAGAAGTCAAAATACAAAGCCTATAGTTTATCAATTGAAGAGCCAGATTCGAAATCTAGTATCAATCTAGATGTTACAAAAAAAGGGGCAAAACCAATCTGGATTTTGATGGATAGAAAAATAGGAGATCAGAAGCTTAGTCTAAATGAAGCCGCTGATCGAGCAAGAGCATTTCTAAAAGAGCATGATATAACAAATATGAGCATTTCAGAAAGTAGTCAATATGATCGAGTAGGTGTATTTACTTTTGTATACAATCAGGAAGACGTTTTAATTTATCCAGATGCTGTTCATATTAAAGTTGCGCTTGATAATGGTGATATTTCCGGCTATGAATCCTTAGAGTATTTAACAAATCACCATGAAAGAACTTTGGACTCCCCAACTATTTCCAGGGATCAAGCGTTAGAACAAGTGAATCCAAATGTTCAAATAATGGAAGAAGGATTAGGTGTCATTCAAAACGATCTTGGAGAAGAAGTATTATGCTATGAGTTTATGGGTACGATTGATAATGAAACGTATCGCATTTTTATTAACGCATCTAACGAAAGAGAAGAAAGAGTTGAAAAAATGGACGGTACCGAAATGAATTACGATACCCTATGAGAGGAGCGAATGTATGGCGAGAATGGAACAATTATTAATAAAACTCATCGTCATTCAATTTGTTTTTCTTATTATTTCTCAAGTTCTTCTAACTCAAGAAGAGTTTCGTATCTATCTAAGCAAAGCGATTTATTATGAAGGTGTGCTAAAGGATATGCCTCCCCTGATTAGACGCCAATAGTGAATAGACCGATAAAATGTCTTGTGTTATGATAAATATGACATTTTGGTCGTACTGAGGAAAGCAGGTTCTCCTGCTTTTTTTGTACGTTAAATTGTCATTTATATGATCTAATTCGGATGGATGAATGGAATTTGGAGGCAATAATAATATGAACAAGCGAATAAATATAGCAATCGACGGTCCAGCAGGGGCCGGTAAGAGTACAGTTGCAAGAAAAGTAGCAGATAACCTATCTTTCCTTTATATTGATACAGGCGCAATGTATCGTGCATTAACGTATAAAGCTATTGAGAAGGACATTGATTTAGAGAATGGTCCTCTTCTTAAAGCCCTTCTAGATGATACAGTGATCGACCTACAAGTTGGTGAAAGTGAACAGCTTGTCTTGGTTGATAACATGGACGTAACAACAGATATACGTTCTTATGCTGTCACGAACAATGTTTCCTTTGTAGCAAGACAAAGTGAAGTAAGATTAGAAATGGTAAAGAGACAAAAGATGTTAGCTGATCGTGGAGGCGTTGTAATGGATGGACGTGATATCGGTACACATGTTCTTCCTGAGTCAGAGCTTAAAGTATTCTTAAGTGCTTCTGTAGAAGAAAGAGCCACGCGACGATATAATGAACTTATTGGAAACGGGACTGAAGCGGATTATGACCGTATCAAGGATGAGATTGCTTTAAGAGATAAGCGTGACACTGAGCGAGAAGTAGCCCCTCTTGTAAAAGCGGACGATGCCATAGAAATTGATACTACGAAGATGACAATTTCTGAAGTAGTGGACCAAATTTTACAATTAGCAAAAGAAAGGGCATGATCAAGTGAGCTTATACGGAGTAGGAAAAGGCTTATTTCATTTTTATTTCAAGGTATTCAATCGTGTAACAGTTGTTGGTCGTGAGAATATACCCAAAGACAAAGGGATTCTTCTTTGCTCAAATCATATTAATAACCTTGATCCGCCGCTAGTAGGTGCCATGTTTCCTAGAGATGTTCATTTTATGGCTAAATCAGAATTGTTTACCATTCCGGTACTAGGTAAATTGATTCATAAGGTTGGGGCTTTTCCGGTAAAACGAGGAATGAGTGATAAACAAGCTCTAAGAAGTGGAATGAAATTTTTGAAAGATGGCGGTGTTGTCGGCTTGTTTCCGGAAGGTACGAGAAGCAAAGATGGCGAATTAGGCGAGGGGCTTTCTGGAGCAGGTTTTTTTGCATTACGTCCAGAAGTGATGGTCGTACCGTGCGCAATTAAAGGATCTTATAAACCGTTTGGCCGCTTGAAAATCGTGTACGGAAAACCAGTTGACTTATCGCCGCTTCGTGAAGAACAGGGAGCAGCTAAAAAAGCCACTCAAGCTATCATGAAAGAAATTCAAGATCTTATTGAAATTCATCATAAATAATTCGATATTGTTAAAAAATTTAAATAAATGTGTCAGGATACTTGACAAATCCGTCATTTTTAGTGAAAGTTAGAGGAAAGGGTGCTTAACTTTTCAATAAATTTCTTTCGCTATAAGTGGAAGACTTTTATAAATCATATCGAAAAGTTTTATTTCTTTTGGATTGAAGGAGGAGTTTGTCAATGGGTGAAGAGATGAATCAGGAAATGACTGAGTTCAAATCATTCGAAATCGGAGAAGTGGTGACAGGTAAGATCTCCAAGGTTGAAGAAAAACATGCATCAGTAGATGTAGGTTTTAAAGTTGATGGAGTGCTGCCAATCAGCGAACTGTCAAGCCTTCACGTCGAAAAGGTTAGCGACGTGCTCTCAGAAGGTGATGAAATAGAAGTTAAAGTAATCAAAGTTTCTGAAGATGAGCTAGTGCTTTCTAAGAAAGCAGTCGAAGCTGATCAAGCCTGGGATGCTCTACAGGAGAAGTATGAAAACTCCGTTGCATTTGATGTTGAAATTGCAGACGTAGTTAAGGGCGGCCTTGTGGTTGACCTTGGTGTTCGCGGATTTATCCCGGCTTCTCTTGTAGAAAGACATTATGTTGAAGATTTCTCAGATTACAAAGGCAAAAACCTGAGCGTTAAGATTGTGGAATTTGATCCAGAGAAAGCAAAAGTGATCCTGTCACATCGTGCTGTTCTTGAGCAAGAGGCGGATCATAAGAAACAAGAAACGCTAGCATCTCTTCAAGCAGGACAAGTTGTCGAAGGGACAGTTCAACGTTTAACCGATTTCGGTGCTTTTGTAGATATCGGTGGAGTGGATGGCCTCGTTCATATTTCACAGATGGCTCATCATCGTGTTGAAACCCCATCTGAAGTTGTAACAGAAGGTCAACAAGTGAATGTTAAAATTCTTTCTGTTGATCGTGACAACGAACGTATTTCACTATCCATTAAAGAAACACTCCCGGGACCGTGGGAAGAAGTAAAAGGAAAACTTAGTACTGGAGATGAAATCGAAGGCACAGTGAAGCGTTTAGTTAGCTTCGGTGCATTCGTAGAAGTTGCTCCGGGTGTAGAAGGGCTTGTTCATATTTCAGAAATCTCGAACAAGCATATAGGAACTCCTCAAGAAGTTCTTTCAGAGGGAGAAACAGTTCGAGTGAAGATTTTGGATGTTAATCTTGATGAAAAGAGAATCTCATTAAGCATCAAAGTCCTCGAAACTGAACAAGTATCAAATGAAGTTGAAGAATATCAAAAAGAAAGTGACGGCAACTCGCCATTCTCTCTTGGAGATATGATCGGTGATCAGCTTAAAAAGTACAAATAAGTAAATGAAATCCTCTCTGCATTCATGCAGAGAGGATTTTTTTTGATTTTTTAGATAGAAGGAAACGTATTAATCCTGTCCATTTCGTTTTCGAGCTTGGTCTGGTCCTTCAAGCATTGCTGCTCCATTATGCGAAAGCGACTGATCACGATCAGACTCAACTCGTTTCGATTTCTTAAGTTTTCTTTCCTGTCGATCTTTTCCCATCATTTAGCCTCCCTTCAACTGAACCTTTTCTTATCATGAAAAAAAGCTTCGAAAGTTATTCATTTACATTTTTTAAGTCTATCTCTCATGAAAACGTCCCATACTGATCATAATGAGAGGAGGTAACGGAGTGGATGGGGCGATTTTTATTTGGTTTGTATGGATGGGAGTTGTCATCACAGTCTTTTTTCAAAAGCCATCTTTAGAAAGGACTGGGTCAGCGTTCTTAATGTTAGTGGCAATATGTGTCGTGAATAAAACCGTCATCCTGATGGGTTTTTCTGTAGCTGTTTTACTATTGCTTGCCTATGTTTGTGGATATCTCCTCTGGATAAAGAACGGTGTAAGAACGGTATACGCCATGATATTACTCATTATGTTAACAGCAGCTTATACTTCGATTCAGTTATTTGCCATATATGATCCTGTTTTTACTTACTTGTATACGAAGTGGTCGGTTGCCGCAATTCTTTTTATTATTATTCATCTAACACTGAATGGTTTTGCAGAGAGATGTTCGTTATTAATTCTTAGTATCGTTCATGGTGAGGTTATCTTAACAATGATTTTTCGAGGAATGGGTTTTGAGCGAACTGCTGGCGAGTTAGCTTCCTTCGATGTAATGGCCATTTCGATTATGGCAACATGGATCTGGTCCTCCTTTGTGAAATTAACAGTTCTTCTAGAGAAAACTGTCAAAAAACATCAAGAAAGACGGGGATATTCATGAATGAGTATACAATACCAATTGTATTTGGCGTGATAGCTGGTACGCTTGCGAGAATTTATATGTTTCGAACAGATTATAGGCAATACCCTACTTATCCACATGGTATGATTATACATCTCGCGCTTGGTTTTATTGCAGCTTCACTCGGGGCGCTCGTCGTTCCATCAATTATGGAGCAAGAATTTACAGCGGTGACATTCCTAACCCTAGCTGCATCGCAATTTCGGGAAGTACGCAATATGGAAAGAAAAACATTAACTGAAATGGATTCACTAGAGCTTGTCCCTCGTGGAGCGTCCTATATAGAAGGAATAGCTGTAACCTTTGAAGGGAGAAATTATTTAGTCATTTTCATTTCATTTGTCACGTCATTTGCTTATCTTGCAATAAATGTTTGGGCTGGATTAGTTGCTGCATTTCTTGCTTTTTTAGTAGCCAAAAAATACATGACTGGAAGTAAACTCGGAAAAATTGCGAATATTGAACAAAAAGAAGTTAAATTTGAAGGTGCAGGGCTATACGTTGATAACATCTATATTATGAATATTGGCATACCAGCGAGACAAAAAGAAATTTTAGAACATGGACTTGGATTTACGATTTCTCCAAAGAATTTTGATGCGCGAATGACGATTGGTAACCTCGGACAAAGACAAGCCATCCTTCATGACCTTGCTATATCTCTTGGAGTATACCGGGATTCAGGAACGCCTGCATTAGTACCATTAATTAAACGAGATTTGGACGATGGTCGAATTGGAGTTTTTATTCTACCTCAAAATAGAAGCGTGGATCTTGCCATGAAAGTCATTTCTCAAGTACCAACTCTTGAAAATGCGATAAGGATGCCTACGGAAACGAAGAAAAAAGGAAGTGACTCATCATGACTATTGAGAAAGCGATACTTGCAACTGTTACACTATCATTAGCACAGGCCCCCGTAGGAGCGAATGTGTTTGTATGTGAATCTCAAGATGAAATGGACGGCGTAGCCGCTGATCTTGAAGCTATACTAGATGGAATTGCTCATAAATTGAGCAATGGTGTTTATATTATTGTGAAGCATTAGCAAGTTTTCGAAGAGAAGTTACCAAGTTTCATTTGATCGTCTGTTGTTCATTGGTTGCTTTTTTGATAAGATATAAAAGCTATCGAAGACTATGCCCTTCTTATAGAGGAGGGTTTTTTACAATGAACTCCTGGAAAGTTTGTCCACGACTTTCTGGTTTCAAGCTTAGATAGTCTTTTAGAAAGGGCGTGCATAAAATGACAAAACCAGTTGTCGCAATAGTAGGTCGACCGAATGTTGGGAAATCGACCATTTTTAATCGTATAGTAGGAGAAAGAGTATCGATTGTAGAAGATACTCCAGGAGTAACAAGAGATCGTATTTATAGCAAAGGTGAATGGCTGAATCGTGAATTTAATATCATAGATACAGGTGGTATTGAAATAGGTGACGAACCATTTCTTTCTCAAATTCGTTATCAGGCAGA
This sequence comes from Pseudalkalibacillus sp. NRS-1564, assembly GCF_050467905.1. NCBI lineage: Bacteria > Bacillati > Bacillota > Bacilli > Caryophanales > Fictibacillaceae > Pseudalkalibacillus > Pseudalkalibacillus sp. NRS-1564. The sequence goes on from NZ_JBITPM010000038.1 coordinate 120,870, forward strand.
AATTGCAATAGACGAGGCGGACGTTATTATTTTCATGGTTAACGGAAGAGATGGCATCTCGAATGCGGATGAAGAGGTTGCAAAAATTCTTTATCGTTCCAATAAACCTGTTGTATTAGCTGTAAATAAAGTAGATAATCCTGAACAGCAAACGTTGATTTATGATTTCTATGCTTTAGGATTTGGAACTCCATTTGGTATTTCAGGTTCACATGGTCTTGGATTAGGTGATCTTTTAGATGAAGTCTTTAAATCATTCCCTGAAGTAGCAGAAGAAGAATATGACGAAGGAACGATTAAATTCTCATTAATTGGTCGTCCGAATGTTGGAAAATCATCGCTTGTTAATACGATTTTAGGAGAAGAGCGAGTGATTGTAAGTGATATTGCTGGTACAACTCGCGATGCTATTGACTCCATGTTTACTCGTGATGAACAGGATTATGTCATTATTGATACTGCTGGCATGAGAAAGCGTGGAAAAATTTATGAAACGACTGAGAAGTACAGCGTTCTTCGTGCAATGCGTGGGATTGAACGATCTGACGTCGTTTTAGTTGTGATTGATGGAGAAGAAGGCATTATCGAGCAAGACAAAAAAGTGGCGGGGTATGCTCATGAAGCTGGTAAAGCCATTGTTATTGTCGTAAACAAATGGGACGCAGTTGAGAAAAACGATAAGACGATGAGAGAATTTGAACAAAAAATTCGTGATCATTTCTTATTCCTTAGCTATGCACCGATTGTGTTCTTATCTGCCAAAACAAAGCAACGTCTTCATACATTGTTACCAGTTGTTAACACTGTAGCTGATAACCATGCCCTTCGTGTGAAAACGAATGTTTTGAATGAATTAATTATGGATTCCGTTGCAATGAATCCAACACCAACAGACAATGGGAAGCGCTTGAAAATTAACTATGCGACGCAAGTGGCTGTTAAGCCGCCTACCATCGTATTATTTGTTAATGATCCGGAACTGCTTCATTTCTCTTACAAACGCTTTTTAGAGAATCGTATTCGTGAAACATTTGGTTTCCAGGGGACTCCTTTACGAATTCTTGCACGTAGAAAAAGCGAATAATTAAGCTTGTTTCATTCGGGGGAACCTTGCTAATACAAAGGGGGAAATGAGATGATCGCGATCCTGATTTGCATTGCTGCTTACTTGCTAGGATCAATTAGTTTTAGTTATTTAATTGCAAAAGTCGTGAAGAAAATAGATATTAGAGATCACGGAAGTGGCAATGCAGGAGCGACAAATACACTTCGAGTGCTAGGGACTGGCCCAGCGATTGCTGTTCTTGCACTTGATGTAATAAAAGGCATACTTGCCGTCTGGTTAGGGTATTGGTTCACTAGTGAACCAATCGTTCCTTTCCTTGCGGGAATTTGTGCTATCTTAGGTCATAACTGGCCAATCTTTTTTGGATTTCGCGGAGGGAAAGGCGTTGCTACTACGATAGGAGTATTCGCAACAATTGCGTTTTTTCCAGCACTTTATGCTGGTATCATCGCTATTATTGCTATTGTAGTAACGAGATTTGTTTCTCTTGGTTCATTGATTTTTGTAGTATTAACTCCAGCGTTTATTTTCTTACTTGGAGGGAATCCAGCTTCATATATTTTGTTAGGGACGATTCTAGCGATTCTTTCTGTCTGGAGACATCGAACAAATGTAAAGCGACTGTTCTCTGGTACTGAAAGCAAGCTCGGTCAAAAGGTCGAGCAGTAAGGAGGAAGTTCAATGGCGAAAATATCAGTTGTAGGTGCAGGGAGCTGGGGGACAGCCCTTGCAATTGTACTAGCAGATAATCAACATGATGTGACATTATGGGCAAGAAGAACAGATCTTGCAAATGAAGTGAATGAGAAGCATACGAATGAGAAGTACCTTCCTGGTATAGAATTACCTGAGGGGATTAGGGCTACCAGTTCCTTTGAAGAGAGCGTGAAAGAGGCTGAAGCTATCTTACTGGTTACACCAACTAAAGCGCTTAGAGAGGTTCTTCCTGAACTTAAGACATACCTATCAACACCGGTTACGCTCATTCATGCTAGTAAGGGAATTGAACCAGAAACATCCAAGCGTATTTCAGAGGTGATTGAAGAAGAAATCCCAGAGGATTTAAGAAAATCGGTTGTCGTTTTATCTGGGCCGAGTCATGCAGAAGAAGTGAGTCTTCGTCACCCGACGACAGTAACGGCCTCTTCTAAATCAATGACTCAAGCTGAGTATGTTCAGGATCTTTTCATTAACTCGAATTTTAGAGTATATACCAATCATGACATCATTGGTGTTGAGCTTGGTGGTGCATTAAAGAATATCATTGCTCTAGGGGCAGGTTTATCTGATGGCCTCGGCTATGGTGATAATGCGAAAGCTGCCCTCATCACAAGAGGCTTAGCTGAAATTGCTCGCCTTGGTGCAGCTATGGGTGCAAATCCACTTACCTTTATGGGATTGACAGGTATAGGTGACCTTGTAGTTACGTGTACAAGTGTACATAGTCGTAACTGGAGAGCCGGAAATCTTCTCGGAAAAGGAAATAATCTAGATGAGGTTCTCGAAAATATGGGGATGGTAGTAGAAGGTGTTCGGACTACGAAGGCTGCTTATTATCTTGCACAAAAACAGAACGTAGAAATGCCTATAACATCTGTGTTATTTGAAGTGCTATTTAATAACAAAGATGCGAAAGATGGTGTAGATCAACTGATGGGTAGGCTTCGAACTCATGAAACAGAAGATCTAACGTCATTGCTTGCGGACCGTTTTGAATTGAATCCAAAAGAACTCTAAATAGGCGAAGCACGAAGTATTCCTCCTTGCATACACTATGTTGAACGTTAATGGTAAGGAGGAAACTGCGTGAGCGATCTGTTCGATAACATAGAAAAGAAAACCAATGTGAAAAAGGAAGACATTTTTAAGTTAGCTAATTCCGTTCAGGGAGCAGATTTTACTGATGAGAAAACAGTGCGTAAATTAATTGCGAATGTTGCACGCGTTGCTAACGTAAATGTCACAAAAGAAAAAGAAGATCGAATCGTAAAGGCAATCGTAAATAAGAATATGCCGTTCGATTTGTCTGCTATTGCAAAAATTTTCAGTCAAAAATAAAGAAATTAGTAGAAACTTAGGCTAATCAACGATACCGCCTTCGATGTAAGACCATATACTAATAATGAACCATCAATGTGCAGAAGCATACTTCTTTAAGAAATTAGAATAGTCAAAGCTGAAGAAAAGCCCCTTTCTTCAGCTTTTTATTTGTCATTTATGGAAGCGTTACCTTTTAAATGAAGTACGCTGGAATGTTTTGAAGAGCTTTAATTAAGTAGAACCATTAAATTGTTGAAACCTTTAGAGGTAAATGCAGTAAAGATTTGATATAATGGTGGGCAGTGCAAACTAGATTTGTCATATTAGGGGGATTAAAATGTCACCAGCGTTAATTAAGATGTGGGTAGCACTTTCGGCACTAGGACTAATGTTTATAGCGGTTATGGCGATCATGTTAAGTCGCACGAAGCTTAAAGGTATTTTCCGAGTGCTTGTGTCAACCTTTGCATATATGTGTATGTTCGTTGCGGGGGTGCTCATGCTTCTCGTCGTGTTTACTGGACCTACTAACTAAATGAGTAAATTTCTAACTAAGGAATGAGTGTAATGAAACGTTTAGCTACTAAAGCTGTATTATGGACATGCCTTGTTACTCTACTGTCAGGATGCCTGTATCCAGAGAGTCAAAAAAACGAGAATCAAATTCCTTATACAGACCAAATTCAATCTGTTCAAACAGCAGTAGAGCAATTCCAAGAAAATAAGTCCATTCTTCCTATCAAAACAAGAGATCAGGAAACACCAATCTATCAGAAGTATCCAGTTGACTTCAAGAAATTAGTGCCCGCTTTCTTACAGCAAGCACCTGGGAATTCATTTGAAAGTGGTGGGGTATTTCAATATGTACTTATCCATGTAGAAGAAGAGCCTACAGTAAGATTAATTGATTTAGTCACTATTGAAAAAGTAAAAGATCTTCAGCTACGTATTAATGATTATAGAAGGAAAAAGAACTATCCACCATTCAAAGATGTTCTTGCAAAAGACCGGTATTCCATCGATTATGATGCGATGGGGATGGATGAAGAGCCGACTGTTAAAAGTCCATTTACAAATGAACAACTTCCATTTTTCTTAGATGAAAAAGGTGATGTACATATTAATTACTCTAGCGACCTTACGAAGGCAATCGAAAGTAATCCAGATCACAGCTATGAAAAGGGCGATGATATCCGAGATTTGTTAGCAGACAATTCGTTTTATGTTCCTGTTGCTTCTGTTGCGTATACAATTGAAAATGATAAAGCTGTTTTTTTAGTGAAATAGGTATTTTCCCTCCTCTTTAGCAATACAACTATTAAAAAGAGGAGGGACTTTTTTATGGGCTTATTCAATAGAGGACGAAAAGTTTACTTAAAGCATCAAATCCTTTTACTGTGAACTGTCATATTTATTGGACAACATCATAGAATGGTAGTGTTCAAGAAAGTCTGCGGTCTGGAGTGAATCATTTCGTCCAATGAGGCGGAATTCAGGAGGCGATCACGTGGAGAGAGTAGATATCTTCAAAGATATCGCAGAGCGTACAGGGGGAGATATATACCTTGGAGTCGTAGGTTCTGTTCGAACAGGGAAATCAACATTTATTAAAAAGTTCATGGAACTAATCGTCCTGCCCAATATGGAAAGTGATTCTGATCGAACGAGGGCACTGGATGAACTACCCCAAAGTTCTGCTGGCCGTACCATTATGACGACTGAGCCTAAATTTGTACCAAATCACGCCGTTCAAATTCATGTGGAAGATGGTCTTGATGTTAATGTTAGACTTGTCGATTGCGTCGGATATGCAGTGCCTGGTGCTAAGGGATACGAAGATGAAGATGGGCCAAGAATGATCAATACACCATGGTATGAAGAGCCGATACCGTTTCAAGAAGCAGCTGAAATTGGTACAAGAAAAGTAATTCAAGAACATTCCACGCTTGGCGTCGTGATAACGACTGATGGATCCATTGGGGAGATCCCAAGACACGACTACCTTGAATCTGAGGAAAGAGTCGTGGAGGAATTAAAAGAAGTAGGTAAGCCATTTATTATGATTGTCAATTCTGCCCACCCACACCATCCACAAACGGAGGCATTAAGAGGAGACCTTTGTAATAAATATGATATTCCTGTTATTTCTCTTAGCGTAGAGACTATGACGGAGCATGATATTAACAATGTCATGAGAGAAGTGCTTTACGAATTTCCAGTTCTAGAAGTTAATGTGAACTTACCAAGTTGGGTAATGGTTCTCCACCAAGATCATTGGTTGCGACAGAGTTATGAAGAATCCGTTAGAGAGACTGTGAAAGATATTAAGCGTCTAAGGGATGTTGATCGTGTCGTAGGTCAGTTTGAGGAATTTGAATTTATTCAGGATGCTCGTTTAGCAGGAATTGAAATGGGGCAAGGAATAGCGGAAATTGATCTTTATGCTCCAGAAGATCTATACGATCAAATTCTAAAAGAGGTTGTTGGTGTTGAAATTCGAGGAAAGGATCATCTCCTCCAACTTATGCAGGAGTTTGCATTTGCAAAAGCTGAGTATGATCACGTCTCAGACGCTCTTCGGATGGTTAAACAAACTGGCTATGGTATTGCAGCGCCAGCGATTGAAGATATGAGCCTCGATGAGCCTGAAATCATTCGTCAAGGGTCAAGGTTTGGTGTCAGGTTGAAAGCAGTTGCCCCATCTATTCATATGATTAAAGTAGACGTAGAATCGGAGTTCGCACCTATCATTGGAACGGAAAAGCAGAGCGAAGAGCTTGTTCGTTATTTAATGCAAGATTTTGAAGAAGATCCGCTTTCAATATGGAATTCAGATATTTTCGGTCGTTCCCTGAATTCTATCGTGAGAGAGGGGATTCAGGCAAAACTTGGTTTAATGCCTGAAAATGCTCGTTATAAATTAAAAGAAACGCTCGAACGCATTATTAACGAAGGATCCGGCGGTTTAATTGCGATTATATTATAACAAAACCGACTCCAATACCTGGAGTCGGTTTTTTACGTTAAGTGGTTTAGAAAAACCGAGAAAAGGGGTATTATCTATTTTAGTGAGTTGTTATGCTGAGTTAGCAACTCTTGAGTATATCTAACATTTGTCCATCTAAAGTGTTGAATTGCTTGAATTAACAGACAATAGAAAAGTCACCTTTAGAGCGTTTACAAAACGCTCATTTAGCAGATAATAGGTAAAAAACATTGAAAAATCGTTGAAATCGAGCTAAACGTATTGAATTCTTTCGCATCTTCGTATAATATAGGGCTTGCAAACGTACTAAACGTGCATTGCAACGTATAAATATTGGTCATTAAGTAAATGAATGTATTTATCCATCTCTCTTGAGAGGAGGTGAACAGAATGAACAAGACAGATCTAATCAATGCTGTTGCAGAATCTGCAGAGCTTTCTAAAAAAGAAGCGACAAAAGCTGTTGACTCAGTTTTTGATAACATTATGCAATCCTTGCAAGAGGGTGACAAAGTTCAACTAATTGGTTTTGGTAACTTTGAAGTCCGTGAGCGTTCTGCTCGTAAAGGGCGTAACCCTCAAACTGGCGAAGAAATCGAAATCGCTGCAAGTAAGGTTCCTGCATTTAAACCTGGTAAAGCCCTTAAGGATGCAGTGAAGTAAGAAATACATAGGGCCAAGAAGAGTCGCACATTCTGCGGCTCTTCTTTTTTGCTAACTTTTTCTCCATGTGCTAGAATCTTGATAGGTAATAAAGGCCCTGAATGGAGGAGTAAGAACAATGTACGAAGTTAATCATGAAAAAATACAAGAAGCAGTGAAAATGATCCTTGAAGCGATCGGTGAAGATCCTGAGCGTGAAGGATTGTTGGATACTCCAAAACGTGTAGCAAGAATGTACGAAGAAATCTTTCAGGGGCTGCATCAAGATCCAAAAGAGCATTTTCAGACTATTTTTGGAGAAGACCACGAGGAGCTTGTTCTAGTTAAAGATATACCTTTTTACTCAACTTGCGAGCACCATCTTGTTCCTTTCTTCGGAAAAGCGCATGTTGCCTATATTCCAAAAGGCGGGAAGGTAACAGGACTTAGTAAGCTAGCAAGAGCTGTTGAATCTGTAACGAAACGTCCACAGCTTCAAGAGCGAATTACATCTACGATAGCAAATTCGATGGTAGATACATTAGATCCACATGGTGTTATGGTCGTAGTTGAGGCAGAACACATGTGTATGACTATGAGAGGCGTTAAGAAGCCTGGTTCATCAACCGTTACATCAGCAGTAAGAGGCGTGTTTGAAAATGACGCTGCTGCACGATCTGAAGTACTTGGTTTGATCAAGGGCTAATCCTTTTAAGCGGAGTGATCGATATGAAGAGTGATAGCAACGATTTTTTTGTAATTAAAGCACTTGAAAATGGTGTGAACGTTATTGGGTTGACGCGTGGATCTGATACAAGATTTCATCATTCAGAGAAACTAGATAAAGGCGAAGTTATGATTGCCCAATTCACGGAGCATACATCTGCGGTTAAGGTGAGAGGAAAAGCTGTCATTCAAACAGAACATGGTGAAATAAGTACGGAAGAGTAAAGCAGGACATTATAACCTGCTTTTCTTTCATTTCAAAACCTTAGCCGTTCGTTTTAGCTAGAGGGTTATTGTGCTATACTAGGAATGAATACATAATTTATACTTTAACAATGAAAAAACCGACAAAATAAAGTATATGGAAAACGTAAGCTTTCGCAAAAAGACGCGGCTGGCTCACTTTTCTAATTGGAAGACATGTAAGGGGTATGGGATATGACAAATCCGAAAGAAAGTACACATAAAAAAATAGCAGGAGTTCGAGACATGCTTCAGTCTCGCCTATCCCATTCATATTTGCTTCGATTTATTGATTTTCCAGTTATTGATGAAGAGAAGCTATATGTGTTCTATGGCATATTAGAACAAGCGAAGCTCGAACATAAAAGAAAGCAGGATACGCTCCTGTCCATCATGCTTGTGCAGATTGCACTTGATACGCATGAATTAATCTCACTCGATAATATTGAGAACGAAAGTGAACGAAAAAATCGTCAGCTAACGGTGCTTGCTGGTGACTATTTTAGTAGCATGTATTATCATATTCTTTCTAAGTGGGGAGATAATGGTCTGATTCGTACTCTTTCAGAGGCCATTCAGGAAATAAATGAGGCAAAGATGGCTTTTTATCAAACGGACTATACATCAATTGAATCTGTCTTTGATAACATAAAGACGATTGAGTCTATATTAGTTCGGAAAGTTGCTGAACATTATGGTTTAAATAACTGGAGCAATTTTGGAACTCACTATTTTTATATGAACCGTCTTCTAGTTGAACGTAAGAAGGGGCTCATTCAATCTGGGTCCGATGTCCTTTATAAGATTGCTGCTACGCTTCTATCGGTTAAAGATGCGAAGCTTACAACCAATCAAGTTTCTAAAGTGAAAATTGTACTGGACTCTTATATTTCACATGCGAAGAAAGAGATGGATCAGCTACTTCATAACCATTCAGAGCTTCATCATCTGTTTCAGAAGCGATTTGAATATAATTGGGGTTTACTGGGCATACAGGAAAAGAAAATGGCGGAAGAGGGATAAAGAATGGCTTCATCTAAAGAAGAACGCGTTCACGACGTATTTCAAACCATATCAAAGCGATATGATGTCATGAATTCTGTGATTAGTTTTCAACGTCATAAAGCATGGCGTAAAGATACAATGCGACTGATGGACGTTCAGAAGGGAACAACAGCTTTAGACGTTTGCTGTGGTACTGCAGACTGGACACTGGCTATGGCAGATGCCGTCGGTAAAAGCGGAACGGCAATTGGACTTGATTTTAGCGAAAATATGCTTGAAGTAGGTCAAGTGAAAGTCAAGGAAAAGAAAAAAGATAATGTTACACTTCTTCATGGAAATGCGATGAATCTCCCTTTTGAAGATAATTCCTTTGACTATGTGACAATTGGCTTTGGACTCCGTAATGTACCGGATTACAATCAAGTTATTAAAGAAATGTTTCGGGTAGTAAAACCGGGTGGTCAGGTGGTTTGTCTAGAGACAAGTCAACCAACGATTCCAGTATTCAGACAGGTATATTATGGTTACTTTAAACACGTAATGCCGGTGCTAGGTAAAGTTTTTGCGAAGAGTTACGAAGAGTATTCATGGTTACAGGAATCAGCAAGCACATTCCCTGGACGCGATGAATTAAAGCATCTTTTCTTTCAAAATGGATTTAGCCGTGTAGACATAAAGCCATACTCAGGTGGCGTTGCAGCGATGCATAGAGGATTTAAGCCAATCAAACCATAAAAAGAGAACAGATATTTTGTGAAAATCAGTAAGGTGGATCTCATGAAATTAAAAACGATATACGCTTCTTTAAAAAAAGATTTATCTTTTATTGAATCCGAACTGGAGCAAACGGTAGATGCTCACCATCCTGTTCTCCGGGATGCTTCTAACCACCTATTAAAAGCTGGAGGGAAACGAATCCGTCCTGTTTTCGTTTTGCTCTCAGGTAAATTCGGGGATTATAATTTGCCACTTATGAAGAATGTGGCAGTGGCACTTGAACTTATTCATATGGCTTCTCTCGTACATGACGATGTGATCGATGATGCAGAAATGAGAAGAGGGGCTAAAACGATTAAAGCCAAATGGGATAATCGTGTGGCGATGTATACTGGTGACTATATTTTTGCACGAGCGATTGAGCTCGTTACAGAATTGAAAGAACCAGCTGCCAATACCATTTTATCTACTGCGATTCTTGAGATGAGCATAGGTGAAATTGAACAAATTCGTGATCAATTTAACTGGAATCAAAATGTACGAGATTATTTTCGGAGAATCAAGCGGAAAACCGCTCTACTTATTGCTACCTCTTGTGAACTTGGTGCGGTAGCAGCAGGTGCTTCGAAAGCAGAACAGCTTCATCTTAAAAAGTTCGGTTATTACGTAGGAATGTCCTATCAAATCACGGATGATATTTTGGACTACACAGGAACGGTTAAGCAGCTTGGAAAGCCCGCTGGTGGCGATTTATTACAGGGGAATATTACGTTACCGGTGCTTTATGCCATGAATCAAGGTAACAAGGAAGAAATCATGAATGTGTTCTCAGAAGAACTCTATGCTTCTCAGGAGCAAGTCAATCAAGTCATAAGCATTGTAAAGTCTTCTGGAGGTATTGAGCACGCACGGGACATTAGTGATCGCTATCTTCAAAAGGCGTTTCATGAATTGGATCAATTACCTTCGCATTCTGCTAGAACCTCACTTAGACAAATCGCAGAATATATAGGCAAACGGAAACATTAAAAAGGAAATGTTGTTATTTTTGCGAATATTTGATAGAATTTTGAAGGGCAGAAAAATGCTTTCTGCCCTATACATATAAAGTGTTGAAAGTGAGGAGATTTTTGTGGAGAAAACATTTCTAATGGTAAAACCTGACGGGGTTCAACGTAATTTAATTGGTGGGATTGTATCACGCTTCGAGAATAAAGGCTTTAATTTAGTGGGAGCAAAATTGATGACGGTTTCAAAAGACCTTGCAGAAACTCACTATGGCGAACATAAAGAGCGTCCATTCTTCGGCGAACTAGTAGATTTCATTACATCAGGTCCTGTCTTTGCGATGGTTTGGGAAGGTGAGAACGTCATCTCAACAGCACGTACAATGATGGGGGCAACCAATCCGAAAGATGCAAGTCCAGGAACGATACGTGGTGACCATGGAGTGCAAGTAAGTATGAATGTCATTCACGGTTCAGATTCTCCAGAAAGTGCTGAAAGAGAAATCGCTTTATTTTTTAATGAAAATGAACTAAATGAGTATGCGAAAACGATCTCAAAGTGGGTTTGATTTTTTACAACAAAATGAAAGCGCTTATATAAAAGAATCCGGACAACTAGTCCGGATTCTTTTATTACATGAAATCTTGAGTTATAAGTTTGGAAATTGGAAACCTTTTTCGATTTCAATAGTATGGGCAATTCGAAGCAATAAACTATCGTTAAATTTCTTAGATGCCGCTTGAAGACCTACTGGTAAGCCGGAATGTGCTAAACCAACGGGTATTGATATAGCCGGGTGCCCGGTACAATTATAAAGCTGTGTCATCATCCAGTCAGAGATAGGGGCGGATGCTTTTCCGTTAATACGATCCGGTCCTTCGATCTGGTGTGAAAAAGCGGTTACCCCAACTACAGGAGAGAGTATGGCATCAAAACGATTAAGTTCTTTTTGGATGATGTTCCACACTTGTGTTCTCTTCATTTCAGTTTCTCTCAATTCTACTGCACTGAGCTTTCTGCCTGCTTCAATCATGTCAGAGACAGATGAGCTAAATTGAGATGGGAAACGGTCGTAAAGGGATCCGTAAGCAGACGCTAACCCCGCAAACCACATTTTATTAAAGAAAGAAATTAATTCTTCTAATTTCATCTCAAATTGGAAGGGAATTTTTTCTACTATAGCCCCTTGATCACGTAATATGGAAATAGCTTCTTCAATTGGGCCTAGAATCATTGGGTCATACGGGTATAACCCGAAATCCTCTGTATAGGCAAATTTCTTTCCTTTCACTCCCAGCTGCATTTCTTGTTGTAGGTTACTTTCTGGTACTGGAACAGAGTAAGGGTCATTTGGTTCGTAACCTTCCATAACCGATAGAAGTAATGCCGCGTCTTCGGTAGATCTCGCCATTGGACCATAATGTACAAAAGGCTGTGTGGTTCCGAAGCGATTGATCGGTGAACTATCGAATGGAATGCGGCCAAATGTTGGTTTGAGGCCGATAATGCCATTAAGACTCGAAGGAATTCGAATCGATCCGCCACCGTCACTTCCCTCTGCCAACGGAACGCATTTGCTTGCTACTGCAGCAGCAGATCCACCACTAGAGCCACCGGCCGTTCTAGATGAATCCCACGGATTTTTTGCTGGCCCAGCTAAAAGGTTATCTGTCGTACCTTTATGTCCAAATTCAGGAGTGTTCGTTTTTCCAATGATGATTGCACCAGCATCACGAATCCTTTTAACTATCGTTGGTTCTGATTGGGCGATGTGATCTTTAAAGATTGGAGAGCCAAAGGTAGTAAGGCGACCAGTTACGGGGGTGAGGTCTTTAAGGGCGATTGGGATTCCGTGTAAAGGACCACGCACACCACTTTTCATCAGCTCTTCCTCAGCTCCTTTTGCTTCTTTTAAAGCTTCTTCTTCGAAAATAGTGATAAATAAGTTGAATTTAGGATTTAATTGTTTTATTCGTTCAAGATGACTTTGCACTACTTCAACAGGTGAAAGTTCTTTTGTCATTATTTTTTTGGCCATGGATTGAGCGGTTAGGTTTGTAATTTCCATCTGTACACTTCCTTAAGTTAAACTATACCGTCAACTGTAACGAAATATGGCTCATGAGGCAATCAAGTATCGCTTTTAACCATAAACATAACGTGGTTAACAGTAGTAGTAAATAGGGGGTCTTAACAGAGAGGAAGAATAAAAAAATTGTGTTTTTTTAGTTAAATTATGTTAGGATATGCCCAACCATTATTGAAAAAGTTAAAAATAATTACACGAATTTTAGATGGTGTGATATAGTAGTACGTAAAAGCGCCAAAGCAAAATGGAGGAGATAGAGATGAGATACTTAACAGCAGGAGAATCACACGGACCACAGCTAACGACAATACTTGAAGGACTTCCTTCTGGTCTTGAGCTAGTAGCAGAAGATATTAATACAGAACTTGCGAGGCGCCAACTTGGATACGGGAGAGGTCGCCGTATGCAAATTGAGAAGGATCAGGTTCAAATTCTAAGTGGTGTTCGTCACGCGAAATCAACTGGTGCTCCAGTTGCACTTGTCGTAGAAAATAAAGACTGGACACATTGGAAAAATTACATGGGTGCTGAACCATTAACAAAAGAACAAGAAGAAAACATGAAGCGTCAAATCTCACGTCCGCGACCTGGTCATGCAGATTTAAACGGCGCTATTAAATACAATCATCGAGATATGAGAAACGTGTTAGAACGATCATCTGCTAGAGAAACAACAGTAAGAGTTGCTGCTGGAGCTGTAGCTAAAAAACTACTTAAGACACTTGGTATTAAGGTGGCTGGGCACGTGCGCATGATTGGAGGAATTGAGAGTCAATACGATGGTGGTATGTCTCTTGAAGAAATTCAGCGTGTTTCAGAAGAATCGCCTGTTCGAAGTCTTGATGAAGTAGCTGGTCAGAAAATGATGGAAGCAATTGATGATGCAAAGAAAAATGGCGACTCAATTGGTGGAATCGTCGAAGTTATCGTAGAAGGATTGCCTGTAGGTCTTGGAAGTCATGTTCACTATGATCGAAAGCTTGATTCGAAAATTGCTGGAGCTGTTATGAGTATTAATGCATTCAAAGGTGTTGAATTTGGAATAGGTTTTGATGCAGCAAAAATTCCTGGAAGTGAAGTCCATGATGAAATTCAATGGTCTGAGGAAGAGGGATACACACGTAAAACTAATCGCCTTGGTGGTTTTGAAGGTGGTATGACAACCGGTATGCCTATCGTTGTGAAAGGGGTTATGAAACCTATTCCAACATTATACAAACCACTGCAAAGTGTAGATATCGATTCAAAAGAGCCATTCCAAGCGAGTATAGAACGATCTGATAGCTGTGCGGTTCCAGCCGCAAGCGTTGTTGCTGAGAATGTTGTCGCATGGGAAGTAGCGTGTTCAATTCTTGATAAGTTTGGTCATGATCGTATTGAAGAAATTGCAGATGCGCTTGAACGCTTCAGGACATATAGCCGGGAGTTTTAAGGATGGACAGTATAACGATTGATACAAATGGGGGATGTTATTCTGTTCATATTGGAACTGGGATTCGAAACAAATGGAGAGATCTGATTGATTACGCTTCTTATTCAAGTTTTTTCATTATTACAGATGAAGCAGTTGAAGCAAAATATTTATCTTCAATTCAAGGACATGAGAATATCCGGACTTTCGTTGTTCCTTCTGGAGAAGAATCGAAATCTTTCGCTATGTACCATGAGGTAATGACGGCATTACTTAAAGCTGAGTTGGATCGAAAAGCCTGCATCATCGCTCTTGGTGGTGGGGTAGTAGGTGATCTAGCCGGCTTTGCTGCCGCTACATACATGAGAGGAATTGAATTTATTCAGATTCCAACTACGTTACTAGCTCATGACTCAAGCGTTGGTGGGAAAACAGGAATTAACCATGAAGTAGGTAAGAATTTAATTGGTGCCTTTCATCAGCCGTCAGCCGTTATTTTTGATACGGAGTGTCTAAGAACCCTTCCAGATCGTGAATGGCGTTCAGGATTTAGTGAAGTGATCAAGCATGCGCTCATACATGATGAATCGTTTTTACAATGGCTAATGGATAGAGGAAAGAAAGTTCAGGAATACACAGATGAAGAGCTTCAATTCATTATCAAGAAGGGTATTAGTGTCAAAGGCGCAATTGTGAAGGAAGATGAGCGCGAACAAGGAATCAGAGCTTACTTGAATTTTGGTCATACACTAGGTCACGCGATTGAATCAGAGCTTGGATATGGAAAAATGACACACGGAGAAGCGGTTGCTATCGGAATGATCTATGCCCTCAAATTAAGTGAGGAATATTTTCAAACAACGTTTCGTATGGATGAAATAACGAAATGGTTTCAAGATATCGGTCTTCCTACTGTAGTTCCGAATGAGCTTAGTATTCACCAATTAGTTGGCCGGATGAAGAAAGACAAAAAAGCGGAAAACAAAACATTACAATTTGTTTTATTAAAGAAGATCGGTCAGCCTGTTAAGGTGATGATAGACGATGAATCTGCCCTTGAACTGCTTCGAGCTAGTATGGAAGGGAGTGGAGCACATTGATTCGCGGGATTAGAGGAGCAACGACAGTTAACCTTAATGAAAAAGATGAAATTATTCATGCAACGACGACATTACTAGAACAACTAATCGAACATAATAAAATAGATCCTGCTATGGTGGCGTCCATTCAGTTTACGATGACTGGGGATTTAGATGCTGTATTCCCTGCAGAAGCAGTTCGAGCATTTAAAGGGTGGTCTAACGTTCCGTTGCTTTGCTCATCAGAAATCCCTGTTCAAGGAGCGTTACCGATGTGTATTCGACTGTTAATGACGGTGAATACAACAATTGACCAGGATGAAATTAATCACATTTACTTAGGGAAAGCTGTGTCACTTCGTCCAGATCTTGCGAGTTGACAAATGAGATTCATCATACTAGGATAGAAATAAGTTTTAGAGCAGAGGCACGATTAGGTATTACGAGTTGAGAGAGCAGAGAATAGGATAGTTGAGTTGAGGAGAGCTTAGAGGGATACGTTTATACGAGGCTGGGACATAAATAGC